>JAFDKF010000097.1 GCA_019307135.1 Deltaproteobacteria bacterium | reverse complement strand
GGGTGGGTTCATCGGCATTCACATAACAGAACTTTCCACCATACACCACAAGGACGCTGCCCGCCTTTTCTTTAGCCTTGTTGATTCTATAGATCAGTTGTCGCTCCAGTTCTGCGGGTCTCTCGTGAAGCCCTGGAGTGTTATAAAAGATGTGTCTTGCATCCAGAAATCCACTTTTCTGTAGATATCTGAGGTCTAAACTCAAAGTTCCGCATGATACTATTGCAATATCTGAAAACGATACCTGACCCATCACACCCCTCCGTTATCAGTAACGGTTCTGTGCCTTAAGGCTGGGCGCAATCTTGGCCCGCAACGGATTTACACTGTTAACAAAATCATCCCGACTAGCATCATCCTGAAAGATCGCTTTGCGTTCAATTCCCCGGCAGATGATTTGATGTAGCGCGCCCGGTGCGTCGATACGAGTCCTTCGCGGCATATTCGACCCTTTATCTCATTTCGCCACCAATGGAGACGCATAAATACATGACCGTCCCTTCCTTCTCCTTCTCCCGTTCACATATGTCTTGGATAAATCTTCAGCCCTTACCAAGGGCATGAATTTCCCCTCGTTTTCTATTACCCATCCCCCGATTCCCAGCCTTGGGCAAAACCACGGTAAAAACAGCTCCCTTGCCCGGCTCGCTATCCACGCCTACGTGTCCTCCATGGGCTTCGATGATGGTCTTTACTCCGGCCAGCCCCAGACCGAAACCCCTTTTTCCCTCTGCGCCTGCCCCTCGATGAAAGGCATCAAAAATATAAGGTAATTCATCAGGAGGTATGCCAATACCTTCATCTTCCACCTTCACGATGACCTCTGTGGCTGTCTCCTCGGTCGTCACAGTGATCGTGCCTTTTTCCTTTGAGAACTTCAAGGCATTGTCCACAAGATTGGTAAACACCCTGCGTAACTTGTGGGCATCAGCCTCGATTATGGGAAGCGCCTCTTCATTTTCGAGCTTGAGCCTGATTCCGCATTCTGAGGCCCTGAGCCGATAAGAATCCAAGATCTCCATCAGCTCTTTATCCAGTGAAGTGGCAGTAAGATTCAATTTCAATTTTCCTGTTTGCAGTCGAGAAAACTCCAAGAAATCATCGATCAGCAATTCAAGCTTGCCTGATTCATTCTTGATAATCTCAAGATATTTCTCATGCTTTGCTTCATCAATGCTCCTCAACTTTTTTAAAAGTCGCAGTGCAAATCCCCCGATAATGGTGAGGGAGGACTTCATGTCATGGGCGAACATAGAAATGAGATTGTCCTTCTCCCGCTCCAAAGCTTTTAGGCGGGAAATATCCTGAAAGGACTCGACGCCCCCGAGGAGGTGGCCATCATTGTCAAACAACCCGGCCGTACTCATCCTGGCCGGAATGGTTTCCCCCGATTTGTTACGAATCGTTGTTTCGACGAGAGATACCGGCACTTGGCCTTTCACGGCGGTCCTCAACGGGCAATGGACGCTGCACATACCCCCTTTCAAAATATCGCCACAAAAACGGCCCAGAGCCTCCACCTCTGTATATCCGGTCACCTTCTCAGCCCAGGGATTAAAACCGGTAATCTTCAAATCCGCGTTGACCGTAAAAACCGCAGTCGGAAGGCTATCAATGACAAACCTGTAGAAGGCTAGGTCGTGAACATCTTCGTTATCCCCTCTGGCCGCGTCTGAACCTTGAATAACATCCCCCCCCCCATAAGCCCCACCTCCCTACATTTGATTTGAGAACCGTCCTTCAATCATTCGAAAAATGTGGCGTCCAGAAAGGAAGCAATCAATATAAGCCTTCATGATTGGGCAGAAAGATTATCGTGTTTCTGAAGACTACCACGGATATCTGCCAGGTTGCCTTCCGCTACGATCACATCCACCCCCGCATCCGAAAATACGTAACCTGGGCCCTTCCCCTTGAACCCCTTGGGCGAATATACAGTATCTACTCCCTGTTCAAGCAACCACTCACTAATCTTGATCCCTTTCCCCTTCTCCTGCCCTGCAAAGGGGTTGCGGTGATACGCCTCGGAGAGGAACGCGCCATCCTTCACCCGAACAGTTGCAAGATAAAAATAAGGCGCCTCTCCAAAGTGTTCTGCAAGCTCTCGCTTGTCCTCTTTTAATGGAACAGCGGAGGTGCTTGTCTCCTTTCTTTGCGGTTCATAATGAATCAATATATGGTCTACTTTTGGAACGTGGTGTCTGATTTCTTTTTCGATCCTGCGGCTCACAACATAGGCCCTCTCCAGGGTTTTACCCCTGGTAACGATGTCGGCCTCGATAAACTTGAAAGGCCCGGAGTTTCTCCCCCAGAGCCCATTGATTGAGACCACCTGGGGATTTTGCATGATTATCGTCTTTACGTAATCCATGGTCTCAAAATCAATCGAAGCGTCCAGAAGTACCCGAACAGCATCCACGAGAATGCCAAATCCCGCTTTGAGGATAAGCAAGACGACCAGCAGGGCCGCAACCTTGTCCAGGTTCAAGCCGAACCACCCCCCTATAAGGCCAGTGAGGATCACACAAGAGCCCAGCATGTCTGTCCGAATGTGCTGGGCGTCGGCAATGAGACTCGGCGAACCAAGCTCCCTTCCTTGGTTCAGTTCATAGCGGGAAAAGAAGAAAGTAATTGCCATAGTCAAGAGCACTCCAGCCATAGCATAGGAAAGGTATGCGGTCTTGAGGGACTGCTCCTCGAAAAAAACAGCGTATACAATCTTGTAACCGGCCAGAAATATTAATACTGAAGAAAGCAGGGAAACAAAGTTCTCCACCTTATGAAGCCCGTAAGGGAAGTTTTTCGATTTTCTCCTGGAGATCTTTATCCCCGCAAGCACCGTTACTGACGAAATCACATCGGTGGACGAATGGATGGCATCCGCAATGAGTGCTACCGACCCAGAAAGGAAACCCAAGAAACCCTTGATCCCTACGAGAATGAGGTTTACCCCAATGGAATAAGTCCCTATCTTTTCACTTGATTCCATACATCCCAATACCTATGCACCGCCCTCGTTGCGATATAGTTTTTTTCCCAATCTCTAACGCCATTCGTCTATGGACCCTATTGGCTCTACCCGCACGCCCATTGCTCCCACATCATAACCCCAAAGCAAAAAGCACCCCCCTATTGCAATCCCAAAGGCAAGATTAAATACCTTGATAAGGATAGAATCTTTGATGCTGTAGGAAAGCAGTGGGAGCATGCCATGGCCGTCCTGGACAAATGACGTGGTGAAAAGCACGGAAAAGGGGACCAGTCCTTGCGCATACATCATCACGAATATCAGATGCGGCCCTGACTCAGGAACCATTCCAATCAAGGCTCCGATCAAGAGCACCCACATCATGTGGTCCCGGATAAAGGCATCCAGATTCCAAAAGGCCAAGCCCCAATGTACGAAAAACAGCGCGCCGAAGGTCCACAAGAAAACCCGAAAGAGATGCCTCTTGACTATGTGGTCCCAGATGTGAACGTGCAGGTAATGTTCTTTTCTTCCATGCCGATTTCGCGAGCGCGGCGGAGGGTGGCTACCGGAGTCGGTGGCTTGTCCAACAACTTATATGCGGGATAAAACTGGGTGACGTGCCACGACACTTCTGGCCCAACGCTTTTCACGAAACGAGCTATGTCATGCAGCTCTTGCTCTCCGTCATTTAAACCAGGAATAATGAGTGTTGTTACTTCAACCCATACACCAAGATCTTTCATCAGTTGCATCGTGTTAAGCACCGGCTTCAGGCGCGCTCCGCAGATCTCTTTGTAAGACTTGTCAGTAAATGCCTTTAAGTCGATGTTAATGGCATCTAGATATGGCGCAAGCTGGCGTGCAGCCTCGGCGCTCATATAGCCATTACTTACAAACACGTTTTTTATCCCTTCCTGTTGAGCCAGGACAGCGGTATCATAGGCAAATTCGTAAAAGATAGTTGGCTCAGTGTATGTGTAGGCAATCGTTTCGCAGCCAGCATCTTTTGCGGCCACAACAATTTCTTCGGGTGTGCGGTCCTGGCCGATGATTTCCCCTCTGTGTTCATGGGGATACTGAGAGATATGAAAGTTCTGACAATGCTTGCAGTGAAAGTTGCAACCCACAGTCGCAATGGAAAAGGCCCTTGAGCCGGGCAGGAAGTTGAACAAAGGCTTTTTCTCTATGGGATCAATATGCTCGGCAACGATCTTCCCATATACGAGACTGTAAAGCTTTCCGTCCCGGTTTTCCCTCACACCGCAAATACCCTTTTTCCCCTCTTTGATCTTGCACCGGTGATTGCAGAGATTGCAGCGGACATCGCCTCCCGGAAGGGGCGTGTACAACATAGCCTCTTTCATCTGGCCCTCCCTTATAATGGGCGCTATTTCCCCACATCGAGGGAGTCTCCCCACAACCCGTGGATATTGCATGCAGTAGGCCAGGGCATGGAAAGACTGTCTGCATGGCCTTGAAGGTCCTGCAGAGTCCCTTTTCAACGCTCATCTACTATGTAATACATCTGCCTGCTTCAGGAGCAAGGATTTGAAGCGATCCAAGGTGACTGGATAGGCAGAGAACATCCATCTATTTGACAAGGTGATATTTCTATTGTAAATGACATTCATCTTGGCGGTTTTTAAACGCTTTGTTAAATGGAGCCAATATGAAGGTTGCAGTCACATCAAAGGGAAAAACCTTGGATGCTGAGGTTGAACCGCGGTTTTCACGTAGCCCGTTTTTTGTTATCGTGAATACCGAAACCGGGGACTTCAAGGCATTTGAAAATCCCGGAGCCTCAGCCAAAGATGCTGCTTCCGTTAAGGCTGTGAAATTCTTGATTGATAAGGGGGCCAAGGCCATAATAACAGGGAACCTGGGACACAACGCGTTTGTGATAATTCAGGACACACCCCTTAGGGTCTATTTGTGCGGCGGAGGAACCATACGTGAAGCCATTGCAGATTTCAAGAAACGCAAATTGCTCCGCGCAAAGAAGCCTTCTGTTGGATTCAAAGAGGGGCTTAAAAAAATAGTATGGTAATCTTTCCTTCGAAAACCTTCATTTTTCCCGTGAGGCCCTGTTATTATCAATGTTTGCAATATTCCCGTCCATGAGCCCCTGAGCTTTCATGCAAGTCATATAGTGAGTGAGCAGACTTCATTTGCATCTCGGCGCACTTCATGTCAAAACCCCAGGCCAAAAAGGGCGGCCCCTATTGCAATCCCAAAAGCAAGATTAAATACCTTGATAAGGATAGAATCTTTGATGCTGTAGGAAAGCAGTGGGAGCATGCCATGGCCATCCTGGACAAATGATGCGGTGAAAAGCACCGAAAAGGGCACCAGTCCTTGCGCATACATCATCACAAATATCAAATGTGGCCCTGACTCAGGAACCATTCCAATTAAGGCGCCGATCAGAAGTACCCACATCATGTGCTCCCGGATAAAGGCATCCAGGTTCCAGAAGGCCAAACCCCAATGTACAAAGAATAGGGCGCCAAAGGTCCACAAGAAAACACGAAAGAGGTGCTTCTTGATGATGTGATCCCAGATGTGAACGTGCAGGTAATGTTCAGAGCAAACCGCAGCAATATATAAGGAGCACACTGAAAGGCCTATAAACGTGGTGCGTTTCCAGTCCCAATGGGTTGGGCCAAGAGTTCCCACCAAAACCAACACGAGAAAAGAGCCTATGAAGGCAAGAAGCAGAAAACGGGTAAAGGAAAGCGACTGAACATTTTGAATGATATTTGCAGGCTTGAAAATCTCCCCACCGTTAACCCAATCCTCCTCTCCAGGAACGCACTGGTCACACTGGTGCTCAAGACAAGATTCACACGGAACAATCCCAATGATCCCAATGACTTTGTCGCTTACCCAAGCAAAAAAGATCCCCAGGAAAAATAGTAATCCGAAAAGCACCAAGGCCGTACCCGGGAACTGAGCAAGCATGACAAAGGCTTCGTCCCCGGAAGTGGCTATCATTCCACCTACTATCGCACCAAAACTGATTATGCCGTGGACATAGAGGCTTACGTTCATGAAAGCGCCCAGACAACCCGGGGTGGAACCGAGAAAAGAGGCCAGAGTATACTGCCGCCACAGACCTCCTTGCATGATGTCTGTCATCCGCCTTTTGCTCGCCGTGTCAATAAAATCGACCAAAAGCATCATCACAAAGACAAAAACGGTGATCATCACGGCATGTTTGAAGATATCTAGGATTTCCATTTCATTTTCGCCGTATCGTTTAGTGGCTGGCAATGCAGATAACCATAATACCTACCCGCGCGTCATGGTGGCCCCGCACTTGGGGCATTTCAGATCAAAACAAGGGCTTCCCGTCTGGTGGGGGACTCGTTCACCACAGCTAGGGCAAACGCAGTCTCCACCAGGGCCTGCGGCAAAGCCACCCCGTAGGCCGCGTCCACCGCCGCCGCGTCCCATCCCTCTGCCTGTTCCAGGGCCTTGACCTCTTGGGCCTGTTCCGTCTCCTCGTGGCATTTTACTCGCCTCCTTATTTAGTATTTTTCCTGTGAATTTTTTTTGGATGAGTAACCATCTGCAAACCATCCACCACCTTTTAATTCAAAGCTACAAAGTGATATGATCTTTTCTGCTTTTTTATGACACTTTGGACACTCTATCTCCTTCGTATCCATTTTAACCAGCCTTTCTGTTATTCTCCCGTTAGGGCACTCAAATTCATAAATCGGCACGATTATTCCTCCTTAAAACTCAGCAGAATCCATAAGTTCCGTTTATTTTTCGTAACTTCTCAAAAAACTCGGGTAAACCATAATTTGCGACCATTCGCACCCTCTTGCCCATGTCATTTCGACCGAAGGGAGAAATCAGGTCCTCTTCCGCTAATACTTTGATAACAAAATCCCCCTAAATCCCCCTTTAAAAAAGGGGGACTTTCAAAAATTCCCAGAGGGCCATTTGCATACAACTCAATTCCCCCCTTTTGTAAAGGGGGGTAGGGGGGATTTTAACATGAGCAATTATGGATAACACACGTCCAACAGAGGTAAAATGGTACCTTTCCCGAAATCAAAGTAATAGGGGAAGAGTATCAGAAATCAGGATTACCCGGGAATTGCAAAAAAACCGCCCCAACTCCTGGCAATATATGGGTTGAAATAGGCCGGTACGCAGACCGGTTGCAAAAAATGGGAAGGAAAAGAGGGCGGGTCAGTGATTGCTTTGGGAGCGCCTGACCCCGCCCCTAAGTTTCCCCTAACCATTCTACTCCTGAGATTCTTTCTCCAGTTCCCCAATCCGTCTGTTAATTTCATCCAGTGCACTTCTCATGGAATCGGCCTCAGCCTTGAGCATACGGGCCTCCTGGGCGGGGTCCATGGGATAAGGCGGGCCATACACCGGTGCATAGGCTCCGCCCCAGCCAGGGTAATATCCTCCCCGGCCGAAGCCTCTGCCATAACCCCACCCCAAGCCATACCCAGGACCAAAACCTCTTCGAAAACCCCATCCCCGGCCATAGCCGTAACCCCAACCATACCTGGGCCTGTATGCTGCCCCAGCAGGGTTACAGAATCCGCGAGCTCCTCCGGTCATCGGACCTTCTCCCTGTGGACCTGTGCCATCTAATCCTGGCATATCAAACACCTCCTTTCGTTCAAAAGGCGTTCAGAGGTTCAGAGTTCACCGTTCAGAAGTCAGAGATCAGAGATCAGAGATCAGAGATCAGAAGTCAGAGATCAGAAGTCAGAGATCAGAAGTCAGAGATCAGAAGTCAGAGATCAGAAGTCAGAGATCAGAGATCAGAGATCAGAGATCAGAAGTCAGAGATCAGAGATCAGAAGTCAGAGATCAGAAGTCAGACCTCCGACCTCTGATTTCTGACCTCTATTCTTTTAACTGAACCCATGAACCCTGAACCTCTGAACCCGTGAACGGTTACAATCATTTTTCGGAAAGGAATAACTTCTTATTTTATGTCCTATCTCTGTGCTTGTCCACGTCTGCATGAGGCTCCGAGAGCATTACGCCACAGCCGCCTTTACCTGTTCCCCTTCCATAATTTTTTCGACGATTTGGTTATACGCCTTCGTTACCTCCGAATCCGGATATTTTTCCATGTACGATTCTCCTGCGTCAGCACACTGCACCATTTTAGGATCCATGGGGATTCGACCCAAAAAGGGGATATTCATGGCCAAGGCTGTTCTGAAACCGCCTCCGGTCCCGAACAAATCAATAGACTTCCCGCAGTGGGGACACACAAAACCGCTCATGTTTTCTATCAATCCAAAGACTTCCATCTTGAGGGTCTTGCAGAAATTGATCGATTTTCTTACATCTCCTAAGGATAACTCCTGAGGCAAGGTCACGATGATTGCCCTGGCATCCGGGATGGTTTGAGCAACGGTCAGTGGCTCATCCCCCGTTCCAGGTGGTGAATCGAGGATGAGATAATCCAGCTTTCCCCAATGCGCGTCAGAGATGAACTGCCGAATGACGTGAAGCTTCAAAGGTCCCCGCCAGATCACGGCCTCGTCCTTATCCTGGGTCAAAGATTCGATGGAGACCACTTTCAAATTGTCTGAGTAGGGCTTGGGTATCATGCGCTTATCTGCGCTCACCTCAAGAAGCCCTTTGAGGCCGAGCATCCTGGGAATGTCCGGGCCGTGAAGATCTACATCCATCAGGCCGACTCTGGCCCCTTTTTTTGAAAGGGCGATGGCCAAATTAGCGGAAACGCTTGTCTTGCCAACACCCCCTTTGCCGCTCATGACCAGGAACTTGTGTTTGATTAAAGCGAGGGATTCTTTGATGACCCGATCTTGTGCAGCCATGTCACGCTCAGATACTGAGGGGCCGCTTTTCTTTGTTTTACTCATGCGCAAACCTCCTATATCCGCAATCTGTCAAAATCTTCACGAGTCATTTAGATCATTGGGCGCAGCCATAGTCTGTAACTGACCACTCTTATACCGGATAATGGCATCTATGACGCGCCTGTTGGTGCCGGTTACAACCTTGATGCCTGCAGCATTCAAAACCTCCAAGGCGTTCGGGCCGCAGTTGCCGGAAATCAATACATCGGCTTTTTGATCCACGACGGTCTTCGCTGCCTGAATACCTGCCCCCTGGGGCAAATTTAAGTTTTGTTTGTTTTCTACGACGTCGTACTCCAATGTTTTTGGGTCCACGATAATGAAGTATTTAGCCCTTCCAAAGCGGGGATCCACATCGGAAATCAATTCATTTCCAGCAGATGTAACAGCTATCTTCATTGCTGGCTATACCTCCTTTTGTTCATCCTCAAACAAATCTCCTATCAAACGCACCGGCAGGCCAATGACAAGCCGGTCCCTTCCAATTGCTCCATATTCGCGCGAGTCAGGACAACCAAAAGACAAGCATATTCGGCCTGTCGCATATGCCTTCACTGCAACGCTTCCGCATACAGCCATCACGCTCGAAGCCTCTAAATCAAGATCAGTTGCATAAACTTGCTGCCACCTGCGAACCAATCTCATGACGGTCTCGGGCTGAGCATACGATACCACTATGTCCGGAGACTTGTTTGTGCCTATCAATACAGCGTCAATTTCCCCGTTAAGACGTGGTGTATTCGTGATGACCTTCCGCGCAATATCGAGTTTGATGCCTGTCGTCTCGACCATTTTGCGTGCTATGTTATCATCCTCCTTAGTCGTCCAGCCAAGGCTTCGGCGCGCACCGAGACAGTTGACGAGATGCCGTGTCAAGACTATTGGCCTGGTTATTGACTCCTTTATCGCTTCACACAGGCGCATTGGTCTTTTGGCCAAATTCTCCTTCGGTGCACTGTCACGCTGGAATACGATCCCTGTCCAACGACCGCCGATCCTTTCTTCAAGCAGCTTTACCTCATCCATTGAACAACCTCCCTTTCGTGTCTAAATGAACGTCTCGGAATTTCTACAACTCGTTGTAATCATTTATCTTTCAGTGGCACTTTTCTGTCCTCTCAGTATGGAATGATGGCCCGCCCTGGCGCGACAGAAGTCGGACAATGCCCCCGAAAAAGAAACCCGGTCTGGGCCAGGGAATACTGGAACAATGGAATGTTGGGGACAAAAAGCCGAAAAGAATCATTTCCAATTGTTTTCATTCCCCTGCCCGCTCGACAAGCTTGCGAGGCAGGCGGGTCTTAACCCAATACTCCAGCATTCCAGCATTCCAGCATTCCATTATTCCAATCTTTTTGCGGAGCGAAGCGAAGCTAAGTTCATTTCGTCCCCGTCAGGTATTTTCTGATGGGCATTGTTATCCATAGTCCGCGCTTCATCATAAGAGTTTCCGTCCCTTTTATCTGCCTCTCGGTGACCGCCATGGAAGTGGCCGCGCCTCTTCCTAAACGTTGTGGGACCGGCAGGACAACCTGGAAGAAGAAACCGAGCCTCGGCCAGCCGACCGGTCAGGTACGCATCCAGCACCTCATCTACCATGCCGCTCACAAAAGGTATTATTTCAATTCCATATCCTGCTACGATTGTAGCCAGGGACCGTGAAATCGCACCGCAGATCAAGACCTTTACACCAAAACGTGACAGTATCCCTGCGCGCAATATCGACGGGTTCTCGTCAAGAGGAACTTCGATTCGACTAATCTCCTTACCACTGTGCAGCTCCACCAAAAGGAGGGAGTGTGCAAAGTCAAAGACAGTAGAAACCTGGCCGGCCCATGCCGGGATTGCCACCTTCATGCTTGGCCTCTCTTGTTTTACCTTCAGCCCTGTCACCGTTCAGGGTTACCTTTTTTGATTGTCGATTTACGCCCGCCCTGGTGCGACTTGATTGGAAGAGGCTGCTGCCTCCGTAAGTCAGGTCTGGGCCAGGGGTTGTCGATTGTCGATTGTTTTTTCAATCATCAATCTTCAATCATCAATCGGACGGTGACAAGGGGTCAGCTCTCAACATTTGTTCGGTGAACCCTGAACCCCTGAATCATTGAACCCGTGAACGGTTACCTATCTTTTAACTGCAACTCGCGTGCCATTACAATGATAGCACGCCTCAGAGCCAAAAAGTATTTAAAAACAGTAAGTTATCACTCAGGCGCGGAGAAAGGCAATGGACGATCAGTAGCAGTTCGGCTACTTACATCGGCTTAAAAGGTAGCATAATTGCAACAACAACACAAGATGGTAAAGAAACGTAACCGTTCACGGGTTCACGGGTTCAGAGGTTCAGGGTTAACCAAAAATCTGAACGGTGAACCCTGAACCTGTCAACGCCTACAGAAAGGTAACCCTGAACCCTGCCCGCCATAGCCAGAGATGCCAGCACTGCAGTTCAGGTGCGAGCCAGGCGTTGGCAGGCGGGGGTGAACCCCTGAACCTGTGAACGCCTACTAGGATTGTTTCCCGGACGGAGGCACTTGAAGACCCAAAGACTTGATCTTGCGGAATAGTGTGGTCTTGTGGATGCCGAGCTGGCTAGCCGTCTGCAAGCGGTTCCAGTTGTTACGTCGAAGGGCGTTCATCAGGAAGGCGGCTTCCATCTGCTTGAGGGACATGAACTCTGTTTGTTTCGGGCAGTTAACGCAGGCGGCGGAACATAGCGGCTCGGGGAGATGCCTTCGTTCAATCTCCCCCGAACGGCAGAGTACGAAGGCCCGCTCAATAATATTCTTCAACTCGCGCACGTTACCCGGATAGTTGTAAGACATCAAACAAGTGAGTGCTTCGTCAGTGATGCCTACTACCTCTTTGCCTTGTATGCTGTTCAGGCTTGCAATGAAGTGGTCCACAAGAAGCGGAATGTCCTCCATGCGCTGCCAGAGTGGCGGAAGCTCAATTCCCACTACATTGACCCGGTAGAAAAGGTCCTGCCGAAACCTGCCCTTCGCCACCAAACCTGACAGGTTCTTGTTTGTTGCGGCTATAACCCGCACATCTGCCTTGAGCGATTTCACCGAACCCAACGGATCGTAGACCCGCTCTTCCAGAAAGCGCAACAGACGGACCTGCAAGGCAGGTGAGATATCGCCGATCTCGTCAAGGAAAAGGGTTCCACCTTCAGCGATGGTAATGCGGCCCGGTTTGTCCTTCCTTGCATCCGTAAAAGCACCCGCCTTGTAACCAAAGAGTTCCGATTCTAAAAGCGTGTCCGGCAGCGCCCCGCAGTTAATAGCCACGAAACGCTTTTTCCTGCGAGGACTCAGGTTGTGAATGGCCCGGGCAACAAGTTCTTTGCCCGTGCCGCTCTCACCCTCGAGCAAAACGGTGCTCACACTCTCAGCGATCTGGGGAAGCACATCGAAGATCTCACGCATGCGGTGGCTGCGACTGAGGATATCCTCAAAGCGATAGTCACGTTCGATTTCTTTTCGAAGCTGCTCTATCATCGTGAGATCACGAAAGGTCTCCACACCCCCGATGATCTCACCCTGCCGATTCTTTAGCACAGCCGTGGAGATACTGATTGGGCGATGATTGCCATCTTTGTCTAGAATGGCTGCGGCTTTCCCAACAATGGGTTTTCCGGTGTGGATAGTCTCCCGGAGGGCACACTTGCCTTCGCAGATATTCGCTCTTAGTATGTCCTTACACGGTTGACCTATCGCCGTATCGCGAGGGATACCGGTAATCGTCTCAGCCGCGCGGTTGAAAGACGTGATACGCCAATTCCGATCCACCGTAAAGACACCCTCGGTGATTGAGTCAAGGATTATATCCCGTTCTTTGGTGGGCATACGATCAAGCACGACCTTTACCTAAAGTGATCGGTTCCAGGTTCAGGGTTCAAGGTTCAAAGGTTATAGTCTACTTTACAGGGGTTCACGGTTCACGGTTCAGAGTTCACAGTTCACAGTTCACAGTTTTAACCTCTGAACGTTGAACCGCTGAACCGCTGAACCGTTGAACCTTACTACTTGACGCGTCATCCTTTTGCTAACAGCCAGTTAGGGCTTTTCAACCGGGAACCGTGAACGTTGAACCGCTCAACCCAGGCTTTAATCCACAGATTACCCCGATGAAATAGAAAGACAAAAGGCATTTCATGGGGCAGGCGCAGATTACACAGATTTTCGTGAGTTATCGGCAAAGACTAAGATATATCCGGCCCCTTGACGTACTTATAATGCTTGAGGAGATCAATCATGGTGAGGTCCGCCACCACCCTCTTCTCATCGTCCAGGATAGGGATCTCCTTGACGTTCTTCTTGATCATGCGCTCGAGCACGTCTTCTATGTCCTCGGAACCCACCGTGAACAAAGGCTCTCTTTGCATGAAGTGCTCGGCTGTTTCTGAGACAACCATGCTTATGAGACTTCCAGTATCGATTGATGGACCATGGTATAGAAGAAATACGTGCCTGACCAGATTTCCTAAGGATATGACGCCCCTGAGTCTCCCATCGTCGTCCACGACGTAAAGGATACGGGAATGATGCGACGCGACAAAAGCATCGACGATTTCACTGACAGTGGCTCGCTCATGTACCACCGGGATTTTACGCTGTTTCAGTTCCTCCACCAAATCGGCAATTTTGCCGAGGCTTCTTATATCCTTTGCCCCTGCCATGTTGCCTCCTTTATCAGCTTTAAGCCGTATTATCCATTAGTAACCAGCACCAGTCGTAACTTCTCAATAAGTTCGGGACGGCTTCAATGTAAGCGCTATGGATCTCAATGCGATGCCCGTGCCCAAACCCGCATATTCTTAACGTAGGGGCGGGTTTATCCCGCCTGTGTTCATTGCGGCGCAAAGCTCTTACGGGCGGGATAAACCCGCCCCTACGAAAAATGGTCTTACCCGAACTTATTGAGAAGTTACCAAGATAAGTAACTTCTCAAAAACTTGGGGTATTTGTTGCCCTCCGTAGTCACGGCAACACGGTTGCCTCGATCCATATAACCTCGATTTGGAACGAGGCAACCGTGTTGCCGGAAAGGGTTTGGATGATAAAACGCAACATCTACCCGAACTTATTGAGAAGTTACCACCAGTCCACATCTCCTTTTTTTGCTGGAGAGCGCCGATCACTTTGATCCGTCATGGGGTATTTCGCCTGCCTTCTTCAAAGCAAACTTTGTAAGAATCGGGCCAATGATCTCAAAGAAAATGCAGGTCGCAGTGATAGTAGTCAGTGCTGCAGCCCCGATTGTCACGGCGTGTGGCAGGTTGTACTGGGCGTCGAGCTGAGCAAACTCATCCTTGACAATAAGCGCGAGCCCGATCGCCAGACCTGCCTGGGAAAGAATACCCATGCCCACGTATTTTCTGACTTTTTCGTCAACGCGGCCAAGTAAACCTCCAAGACGGGCTCCTCCAACGAGTCCCGCTGACCGCCCCAATATGTAAACCCCTCCGAGACTTCCCAGGGCCGGAATGGCCGATAACTTCAGGTTTGCGCCGGCAAGACAGAAAAAGAGTATGAACACCAGCGGCATGATTTCCAGTAGCGGAACCCTCACGCGTTGCACAAGCGCTTCACGCCGGTAGTTGACCAGCACAAATCCAACCATCATATTGGTCAGAATTAAAGACAGGTGCCAACGTATTGACAGGCCTGTGGCGAGGAAAACGGCACCGAAAAGGATGATCAAGATATCGCGGGAATTCTGCAGATTGCGGACCATTTGGCAGAACACGAATCCAATGATTCCACCCATTACAAGACTCAAGCCGATTTCCATTACGGGTGCCCATAGCGCCGGGAGGAGGCTTTCAGTGGTATCGGAAGCCTCTCCAATGAGGAGGTTCTTTGCCAGGGCGGCTGCAAACCCGAAGATGATAATGGCCAAGCCATCGTCAAATCCGACTACTGCATAGAGGGCCTTTGTCAGGCTGCCCTTTGCCTTGTATTCCTGAATGACGGCAACAGTACCTGCCGGCGCACTGGCCGGAGCCATTGCACCAAAGATGATCGACAAGGGCAGATCGCGAGTCAAAAGGTATACAGCGGCGACAACCACAAAAAACGCCCCAAAAGATTCTGCAAGAATGATGGAAATGATACCTGTTCCGAGACGCTTCAGGGACGAGAGGCTGAGCTCTGAACCAATAGTGAAGGCGACAAACCCCAGAGCGATCCCCGTTAAGAACGACAGGTCTTCCATCGTGGGCTCGTCAAAAAGGTTCAGTATCGACGGTCCAAGGATGACACCGAAAATCATATAGCCAATAAGTGACGGCAGCTTGACGCGCTGGGCGACATGGCCCATATAGAATCCGATAATTGTGGCTGCCCCCAAGAGAGTCAACGCAGAAATATGTAGAAACGAAGGGTCCGTGTTCATTGGTAAATAGTGTTACTATCTTAAGACAAGCAGATTGAACTGACGACAGAGGACTTTTTTCGTTATCTTGCCCAGTCGATTTCTCTTTCGCTTTTCGCTTGAGGAGCAAATGATAAGACCATAATCCGGTGCCATTTCGAGAATCGCATTGGCAGGCTCCCCGGTCAGGACTTTCCGAGTCACCTTCAAAGAGCCCGCTGACCATTCATCAATCATGGAGGAAATCCTTTTAGAAAACTGAAAAGTTGGGTCAGCGCTTCTAAGTATCGTTAGGACCTCAATCTCACTCTTCATTCTGGTTGCTATGACTCGGATCAGCCCTAAGGTTGATTCAGGGGGGTCCTTTTTTCCAACACACAACAATAGGGGTTGTCCTTCTTCAAATTCCTTGCCTATCACCATGACCGGGCAGGGGGCCTTCTGGGCAACACTCAGAGGAATGTGCTCAATATCATACCAGCGACATTCACCAGCATGGCGTATCCCCAACATGATAAGGCTATAATGGCCTTCCTCCGCTTCTCTGAGTATCTCTTCGTGAGGGAGGCCCTCCCTGATTTTAAGATGAGCGCTGCTTTCAGAACGTAGCTGGACCGTTCCCTCTTCAAGAACACGGCCGCCAAGATGAATCAAGGCTCTACGCGGCTCTCCCACCTCTGTCTTGTTTTCCCTGTACCCACGAGCTTTTTTAAACACGTCTTCTGCCTCATGGAGATACCTCATCTCCGGGAGTTCTTCCCTCCAGTTGGCAAATATCTCTGTCGCCTTCGATCGAATGTTGTAACCGCGAGTATGCTTTCTATATCTCCGAACAAATAGGAAGGTGACTTCACTATTTGTGGCGCAGGCAAACTTCGCCGCCAGCCTGGTAGCTTTCAAGGCATGAACGTGCCCATCAATACAGATAAGGGTTTTCATAGTAGTCTCGGTTATCTTCAGCCTTCGCTCAGACTTCTCTCTCCTGAATCAGCCTCATAAATCCATCCTTATCAGCCAGGGTGCTGAGGTCTCCCATGTCCTCGATATCGCCAGCGGCTACCTTCCTTAATATTCTTCTTATGATTTTTCCGCTTCGTGTCTTGGGCAGAGTGTCCGTAAACTGGATCTTGTCCGGTGTGGCGATAGGCCCTATTTCTTTTCGCACATGACCGATCAAGGCATTCTTTAAATCGTCTGATCCATCTACTCCCGCATTCAATACCACAAAGGCATATATCCCTTCGCCTTTTATCTCGTGCGGATATCCTACAATAGCAGCCTCGGCCACGTGTTTGTGAGACACGAGCGCACTCTCAATCTCAGCCGTTCCCAGGCGGTGCCCCGAAACATTGATTACGTCGTCTACGCGGCCCATGAACCAATAATAGCCGTCCTTGTCCTTCCTGGCCCCGTCGCCCGTGAAATACATGCCTGGAAACTGGCTAAAATAGGTATGCTTAAATCGCCCAGGCTCCCCATAAACGCCTCGCATAATACCCGGCCAGGGCTTGGTAATCATCAGGTATCCACCTTCATTCAATCTGCACTTCTCACCCTTATCATTCACAACCCGCGGTACAACCCCTGGAAGGGGAACCGTGGCTGAGCCAGGTTTTGTGGGTATAGCCCCCGGAAGGGGCGAGATGAGAATACCTCCTGTCTCGGTCTGCCACCAGGTATCAACAATGGGGCAGCGGCCTTGGCCAATGTGTTTGTGATACCATCTCCATGCCTCGGGGTTGATGATTTCTCCCACACTCCCCAAGAGCCTTAAGCTGCTTAAATCATAGCGCTCGGGCCACTCGCTGCCGTGTTTGGCCAGTGCCCTGATCACAGTGGGGGCTGTATAAAGGATGTCAACTTTGTACTCCTGTATGATTTCCCAATACCTGCCCGGATCAGGATACGTGGGTACCCCTTCAAACATCAGGCTGGTAGCTCCGGAGCAAAGAGGGCCATAAACAATGTAGCTGTGACCCGTGACCCACCCGATGTCAGCCGTGCACCAGCATGTATCTTCATCTCGGATATCAAAGATCCACTGGAAAGTCTGACAGGCAAAAAGGAGGTAGCCGGCAGTGGTATGAAGCACACCCTTGGGCTTGCCGGTGGATCCACTTGTGTAAAGAATAAAAAGAGGATCTTCGGCATCTACGACTGCAGGACTACACTCAGGTTTTATATCCGTATCGGACATCTCCTCGTCCCACCAGCAGTCCCTTCCCTTTTTCATTTTCACGCTGGTGCCGGCTCGCCTCACAACGATGGATGTCTTGACCTCAGGGCAGACCCTCAAGGCTTCATCGGCGTTTTGTTTCAGAGGGATTACCCTTCCTCGCCTGAAACCCCCGTCGGCCGTGATAAGTATCTTCGCCCCACAATCCTTGATGCGGTTGCTGAGGGAATCGGCGCTAAATCCTCCAAACACCACACTGTGGATCGCCCCTATGCGGGCGCATGCCAGCATGGCGATGGGAAGTTCCGGTACCATGGGTAGATAAATGGCTACTCTGTCTCCTTTCTCTACCCCGCGAGCCTTCAAGACATTTGCAAATTTGCAGACCTCCCGGTGGAGCAACTGATACGTATAAATCTTGTGCTCGCCAGCCGGTTCGCCCACCCAGATCAAGGCTGCTTTGTTTTTTCTCCATGTGTCCAGGTGACGGTCCAGGCAGTTAAAGGAAACATTTATCTTGCCCCCTTCAAACCAACGGATTCTTGCCTCCTTAAAGTCATAATCAAGGACGCGTCTCCATCTCTTGAACCATGAAAGTTGCTCAGCCATCTCTGCCCAGAACCCTTCGGGGTCTTCAACCGAGCGTTTGTAAAGCCTGCGGTATTCACTAACGCTCTTGATCCTGGCCTTTTTCTGGAAATCCTTTGGCGGCGGATACTTCTCTTCTTCTACTGCGACAGACTCAATCGTTTTTCCCTTCACCATTTGTCCTTCCTTTACGCCTCGTAGGCGTTCACAGGTTCAGGGTTCACCGTTCAGGGTTACCTTTTTTGATTGTCGATTTACGGTTATCGATTGTCAATTGTTTTTTCAATCATCAGTCATCAGTCATCAGTCATCAATCGGGCGGTGATAAGGGGTCAGCTCTCAACATTTGTTCGGTGAACCCTGAACCTCTGAACCCTGAACCTCTGAACCCGTGAACGGTTACTACGCCTTTATCTTCAAAATGCGAAACACGCTATTTTCAATAGCATGCACAACCCTGTGCACCTCGCTTTTGACCTTCTCCTTGATATCATCGGGGACAAAGTGGGGCCGGTCCTTCAGTGAGGCCAGCCCATCACCCCAGAACATCCCGCCAAACACCACTGAGTCCTCCTCTCTGGGTTCCAGACCATTCATGATCGCCCACGCTAACGTCCAGGTGCGCGCAATATTTTCCAGCACGTAACCACCCGAGCCCAGGGCAAGGAGCTTTGGTGAAACTTGCAGGATACTTTCGAGCGCCTTAGTAAGCGAACTGTTAGTCAACTGTAAATGGGAAAAGGGATCAGAAAAGAGTACATCAGCACCGAGCACTGCTATTACCACATCTGGTTTAAAAGCTTGCGCAAGTGGTAAAAAAATTTTGTCAAAAGCCCACAGAAATTCGTCGTCAGACGTATTTTCTGGCAGGGGAACATTAATCGTATACCCCTTGCCCCGGCCCCTTCCAATTTCGTTTTCAAAACCTGTCTTAAAGGGAAAAAGTGTTTTGCCGCATTCGTGGAACGATATGCACATAACCCGGCTGGTGCTGTAAAAGGCCTCCTGAACCTGATCGCCATGGTGGGCGTCCAGGTCGATGTAAAGGACTCGCCTTTTTCCACTTATCCACTTTTTGACGGCCAGGACAATATCGTTAATGTAGCAAAAGCCAGAGGCAAAATCCTCGCCTGCGTGGTGAAACCCTCCGGTTGGACTGAACACAATGTCAGCTTTGTCCCGCTCAATTAGTTCTGCAGCCAAAAGAGTGCTCCCCGCTGCCAGGGCATGATAGTCGTATACCCCTTTGTAGACAGGGCACTCAGTGGTACCCAAACCGTATCTTAGCCATTCCTCTTCGCAGATACCTTTGTTCGCCTTTTTGAGGAGCCTAATATATTCTTTCGTGTGAAAGGTGAGAAGTTCTTCGGCCTCCGCAGGCTTCGGCACGTAAGTGTGAATCCAATCGTGTTCAAGCAGGTGCAATCTCTTGCATAATTGGTAGGTCGCATGACTCCTTTCGACCAGCCATGGATGGCCTTTGGGGGGCTTAAACTTTGCGAAGTCTTTACTGTATATGAAAGCAGTGCGCAAGAAACTCTCTGACCTATACCTGGGTTAAGCGGTTCAACGTTCACGGTTCCCGGTTGAAAATCCCTAACTATCTGATATCAAAAGGATGACGCGTCAATAAAGAAAGTTCACCGTTCAAAGTTCATAGGTTCAAAGGTTGTCAACCCTGAACCCTGAACCCTTGTAAAGTAGACTATAACCTTTGAACCTTGAACCGTGAACCTCTGAACCGTGAACGGTTACCTTGTTTGAGATCGAGTTCCATATCCCGCTCTATCTCAATGCCCCCGCAGAACTCGAATCCCACCTTCTTGAAGACATTAATGGCGCGGGTGTTGGCAGTGCGGACGGTCAACCAAACCTTTTCACATCCAGCCTCTTTAGTCACCTCTTTCATAACCTCAGAAAGCCTGGTGCCTATGCCGTGGTCACGGAATGACCTCTGGACGAAAATCAAATACTCCGGGCACGAAGGCGCATGGCACAAATCAATGGTACAATGGCCTATGACACTGCCTTTATATAAGGCCAGGATATTGAAAAGGCCGGAGGTCACATGCTGGAGCCATCTGAGTCGTGCTTGATCGTCTCCAGGGGGCAAGCCAGCCTGCAAACCCTTGGGTTCAAAGGTATCATACATTGCCTTCAAACTTTCGTAATCTGCGGCTTCATAGGCCCGAACCTCTATGACGCGCCCACATTTGTCCTTGATCCGAGTGGGCAGAGTTTCAAAGCTCAGCCCCTTTTGTGAGCGAGTGCTCATCTTATTACCCGGCGAAAGGTGCCTCACTGAGATTCAACTTTCCAACCATGGCCTCCACGTTCTTTGCTTTCAAGGGAACTTAACGCCCTTTGGGCGAATTTAAATTCACAAATGCGGCAGCATTTATGAAATGGAAGCATTGTTTGAACAATGAACCATTGTTCAAACAATATAAACCTAATCCGTGGCCATCCGTGTAATCCGTGTCTAAAAAGGAAATTCCTATGCTTTTCAAGTTAACAAAGAGGCAGTTTTTTGTCAAATACTCCATCGAATCGGCTAAATCTGACCCAAATCTGAGCGTGAATTCTGCGAACTTATTTTTGGACGAGCCCTTACCGTGGTCCGATCTTGTTAACAAATGCTTTTTGTAATAGAATTAGAACTTGGGATGAGGTATACCGGGGCTCGAATCAAGATGGATAAACAGAGTGCAAGATCGAAGAAGGAACGTCTGGTTCAAGAACTGCGGGGTATTGATTCCTTGCTCGTTGCTTTTTCCGGGGGTGTGGACAGTAGCCTCCTGTTAGCGGTCGCCCATGAAACCCTTGGGAAAAGAACGGTGGCAGCAACAGCTACTTCAGAGATATATCCCGTGAAAGAAAAGGATGAGGCTGTAAAATTTAGCCGGGACAGAGGTATTGAGCACATTGTTTTTCGCTCTCACGAAACCAGCCTTCCTGCCTTTGTATCCAATGGCCCGGACAGGTGCTACCATTGCAAGAAATCCCTTTTTCAGAAGGTTATTGAAATAGCAGCGGACAGAGGCATAAAACATGTGGCCCATGGAGCCAATATGGATGACCTGAAAGATTATCGTCCGGGGCTTCGGGCTGCCGCAGAAATGGGAATTATGGCCCCTTTGTTGGACGCCGGTCTGAGGAAGCAAGACATCCGCTTCCTGTCCAAAGAGATTGGGCTTTATACCTGGGATAAGCCGGCCATGGCATGCCTTGCCACAAGGATACCCTACGGAAACCCGATTACTGCTGAAAAGTTGAGGATGATTGAAGAGGCAGAAGTATTTCTTTTTGAGAGAGGCTTTAGACAATGCCGAGTGAGGCATCACGGATCTGTGGCAAGGATAGAGGTAAAAAGTCAAGAGCTAAAAATGATCACGCGAGACGATCTCACAAAAGCCATTGTGCACAAATTCAGAGACATCGGTTTCTTTCATATTGCTCTGGACCTGGAAGGTTATGTATCCGGCAGCATGAATCGAGCCCTGGAAATAGACTAATACCTGGGTTGAGCGGTTCAACGTTCAGGGTTCCTGGTTGAAGAGCCCTAACTGCCTGTTAACAAAAAGGATAATGCGTCAATAAAGAAAGTTCACCGTTCAAAGTTCATAGGTTGTCAACCGTGAACCGTGAACCGTGAACCCTGAACCCTGAACCCTGGGTAATACAGTATTTCGGATTCCGCATTCCGCATTCCGCAATCCGCATTCCGCAATCGATACGGGAGAGCATGGATGAATAGTAAGGTGATTTTAAAAGATGCCTTTAAGCGTTTTACCCTGGATCAGGACAAGGTTCTAACACCCGAAGAGACGGTGCGAAGGTTTAAGGAAAGACTAAAAGATGTGAATCTAGATATCCTGGAAAGGACAACGAGAATCGATAACGGCAGACTGGATATCCCCGTATATTTCAGCATATGCGGCCGGGATGCCCACGAGATCATCGGCACAAAAAAACAGATGGGAAAAGGTGGCACCCCACAGCAGTCAGAGGCCAGTGCAGTTATGGAACTGGCTGAAAGGTTCAGCTTCTTCAGTTTCTACAAAAACCCCGAAAACTTTTTTGTTGAAGAATACCGTAACCTTAGGAATCATACCATCCCCTTTGAATTGATTGCCTTGTCCGTGCATGACGATTCTGACGACCTGGGAAAGGCCCGAAAGATTTTCTCAAGGCTTCCTTTGAAATGGACCCGGGCTTACAATATAACCCGACAGGAAGAGGTCCTTGTCCCCTTTAACTGGTTTTTTGCCATTAACGAATACAATGGGCCATCTGCCGGAAACTGTGCAGAGGAAGCATTGTGCCAGGGCATATGCGAGGTCGTGGAAAGGCATGTATCATCAATAGTAAGCCGCAATAAACTCAGGATGCCCGCAATTAACATCAACTCAATAACCGATTCACTGGTTCTTGAAATGATTGGCAAGTACGAGAAAGCAGGGATCAGGTTGTTTGTCTCTGATTTCTCCCTCGATACCGGCATTCCCAGTGTGGGAGTCCTCGCTTATGATCCATCCACGTTTCCGGAAAGAAGCGAAATCGTCTGGACTGTGGGCACGACGCCCAATCCCCAGAAGGCATTGAATCGTGCCCTGACAGAAGTAGCCCAGCTTGCCGGCGATTTTGATACGTCCTCCAACTACGTGGCCAGCGGTCTTCCCAAGTTAAAAACCCTTGATGAGGCTGACTTCATCATCCATCCTCACAGCAACAGAGATATTACAGGGCTGCCAGACATTTCGAACGACAACATAAGGGTGGAGGTGGAAAACTGTATTTCTGCCTTATCCCGAATTGGCATGGACGTCATTGTCGTCAATGTGACGCATCCTAAACTTGAAATCCCGGCCTTTTATACCATCATACCAGGCGCCCATTTTCGGGAACGGGCCACAGGAACCAGCGTGGGTATGTTTTCCGCAAAGCTGATAGCAGAAAGTGACGATCCTGAATGGGCAATCGCGGAACTACACAAGGTGGATGCCCTGATGCCGGAAAAATATTACGTGAAATTTTTCCTGGGATCATGCCATGTTTCGATCAATGAGCTGTCTAAGGCATTGAAGTATTTTGACGAGGCATTGGCACTCGATCCAAAAGAGGAAGACGCTGCCAGTATTTATTCCCATATGGGACTTTGTTTAAAAGAATTGAGTCAATACCAACAGGCCATCACATTCCTCAAGAAAGCAGAAGACCATGACAATGAGAGGACCGACATCTACAATCTCATGGGATTCTGTTACTTCAAGTTAAAAAAGTACGAAAAGGCCATCCAATGCTTCCGGCAGGTGCTTCACCTGGACCCCTCTTCTGCCATCGATTATGCCAATATCGCTTCCAACTATCGGGATATGGGAAAAAAAGAACTCGCTGTTCGTTACTATCAATTTGCCCTGGAACTCGATCCCACCATAGAGTTTGCCAGGGATAGTCTGCTTAGACTGCAACAGTAACCTGGGTTGAGCGGTTCAACGTTCACGGTTCACGGTTGAAGAGCCCTAACTGGCTGTTAGCAAAAGGATGACGCGTCAAGTAGTAAGGTTCAGCGGTTCAGCGGTTCAGCGGTTCAACGTTCAAAGGTTAAAACCGTGAACCCTGAACCGTGAACTCTTGTCAAGTAGACTATAACCTTTGAACCGTGAACCGTGAACCTGGAACCGATCATTATGAGCCAGCTCCTGGACCTCACGGCATACCGAAGCAAGGTGGTTGAGCAGAGGGCCTTCGTGTCCTGGCAAAAACGCTTTGGCGAGTCATACGGTGCAGAGACCAGGCTTGCCGATCTTTCGGACAGGACCCTCTATTT
The DNA here is from genome assembly GCA_019307135.1 of Deltaproteobacteria bacterium. Taxonomy (GTDB): domain Bacteria; phylum Desulfobacterota; class Desulfobacteria; order Desulfobacterales. Next base: position 3,185 of record JAFDKF010000097.1, on the reverse strand, counting down.
TCTGGCCAAGCCCGGGGAGGAGACGGCTCTCGCTCATTATGAGCTTATAATGGGTATACTGGGCATGGGGGAAGGGCCAAAATTCTATTATCTGGACGACAAAGACCAACTGATGGTGATGGATGTCCACCTTTTTCTGATAGATCAGGTGCGCTTTGAATTAATGCGCAGGCTGGGATGGCTCACCAGCTTCCCCGGGGAAAATTATACCCTTCTTGAAATGGTGCAAGCTTTTGAAACGATGAAGGCGGAAGTCAGACAGAAACCCGTGGCACTATCAAGATTCCACCCGGAATACAATGCATACAACAAGCTTATCAGTAAAGATAAAGAAGTCTTCATACGCCGCAAGATCGTGAAGGCCCTGGAGGATTTTCGCGCCAGGCTTGCAACGTAGAGCCGGATTAGATGGTCAATTGGTTGAGTGGTTGAGTGGTCAAATGATTGGGTGACTACTGGTTAACAACTCAAACACTTAACCATTCAACGACTCAACTGTGAATGGCATCGCGATTGTTGTAACTTCTCAATAACTTCGGGTGCGCCGCTTCAGTCGTCCGAAATTTCTCCTACGGCGCCTCCCTCGCCTCGGACAGCGGGCGGGATAAACCCGCCCCTACGGCCTGTCTGCCCAGACAACCGTCGTAGGGGCGACTTTACGTCGCCCGAAAACAGGGCGCATAAGGCCTCGCCTACCCGAGGTTTTTGAGAAGTTACCGATTGTTTACACAAAAAGCACTTTCTTAAGGACTATATGAGGAAGAAAAGGTTTTGGGTTTGCCTCCTGGCCCTGGGTATTTCTTCTGTATCGGTCCAGCTTGTCATGATCCGTGAGGTCATGTCCTCCTTTGGCGGGAACGAACTGGTCATAGGGGTCGTGCTTGGCATATGGCTCCTCTTTACGGGTCTTGGGACTGCCCTGGGAGTGCCGCTGGCCAAAAAGGGGAGGCCTGAAAGGACCCTTTTTCTCGGCCATCTCCTCATAGCGGTCTTGCCATTTGCCCAGATTGCTGCCATACGGGCCTTTCCGCTTCTTTGGGTCCGGGGCGAAATGTTGGGCCTGACTTCGGCCATTGGTGGCAGCGCCATCGTACTCATTCCATACTGCCTTGTGGGTGGTGCCATGATACCCCTGGCTGGTTCCCTGTTGCAGGGAAAAGATACCACAAGCAAAGTCTATATTGTGGACACCCTTGGTGATGTTGGGGGTGGCCTGCTCTTCAGTCTTCTCCTTGTTTACCTCCTTTCCCACTGGGACAGCTTCATGGTCCTTGGGTTCTTAAATCTCTTTGCTGCCTTTACTATGCTCTCTTATAAGGTGTTGCCTGTTTTGTGCCTTCTGGGGTTCGGTATGCTGGCAGCCAGACCTCTCAATGTATCCACGCTTTCCTGGCGTTTCCCTGGTCAGGAGGTCATCTTGAACAAGAACACCCCATTTGCTCAGCTTACCATCTCGAAGACTGGCAGGCAGCTCAATGTCCTGCAAGACGCTATTCCGTTATTTTCAACCGGCGACCTCGACATGGAGACTGTTTCCCATCTGCCGCTTTGTCAGGTCAGGGAGGGGGCCAGAGTGCTCTTGATTGCCGGGGGGGTCTTTGGCACCCTTGAGGAAATTTCCAGGCACAATCCGGAGGGTATAGACTATGTGGAGCTTGACCCGGCTATCCTGGACCTGGACAAACTAATTCACAGGAGTCTTTCCCGTTCCTTTGTGCACGTCCATGTTGGAGACGGTCGCCTCTTTGTGAAGAAAACGTCCATGAAATATGACGCCATCATTGTAGACCTTCCAGACCCTGAAAATGCCCAGCTCAACCGCTTTTATACACAGGAGTTTTTTGATGAAGTAAAATCGATCCTCACCAGGGACGGAGTCCTTTCCTTCACACTGATAGGTTCTGAGAATTATCTTGAAGAGAAGGGTCTCGCCTTGAATCGTTCGGTCTATGCCGCCCTGAGAACGGTCTTCAAACATATTCTGGTCTTTCCCGGAACGACCCATTATTACCTGGCCTCAGATGCTCCTCTAAAGCGCAATATCGCTAGTCTCCTGGCCGAGAGGGAGATCATCACCAGGCGTTTGGTAGATTACGAACTGCCCACCATGGCAGATCCGTTTCGTGTGGACATACTCAGACGCCTCCTCTCTGAAAAAGAGGCCCTGTCAAACAGGGACCTTTCGCCATTGGCCTTCGGCCATCTGATTGATTTGTGGCTGAAAAAATCCGGGAGTCCGAAGACGGTCCTCTACGTGATCGTTATCGGTATCCTTGGATTTGCAGTCATGGCATGCCGCAAGGACCGTCTCCGTTTTACGATTGCCACCTCCGGGTATGCTGGAATGGCCTTTGAGCTGTCGCTTCTCCTCTTGTTTCAAGTGATATATGGCTATGTTTACCTGAGGATTTGTATCTTTATAACCCTCTATATGATAGGTTCTGCCCTGGGGGCGTTTCTGTCCGGAAGGTTGAATAAGACGGCCACCTGGCAGATGTTGACCTGTGACGCAAGCCTTATCCTCTTCTCAGCCCTGGCCTGTGTTGCAGCGCTGGTCGGGGCCCAGCTCAAGGGGCATATCTCTTTGTTTGTTATGCAGTATGTCACCATTCCGGGTCTGTTGTTTCTTGTAGCTTTTGCGGCAGGTTGCCAGTTTTCGGCAGTCTCACGCATGGCCCGGGGAATCGGAGCAGAGATTACAGGCCGCCTTTATCTGTCGGACCTGGCCGGTGCAGCCTGTGGTACCATATTGACAGGGCTTGTCTTCCTCCCTAAGATGGGAATCCTAGGTGTATTGATTTCTGTGGCGGTACTGAAAGGGCTGAGCCTGGGGCTCAATGCGCTGGTTGTCTTGAAACGAACTTAGGGGCAAGGGTTGCGGGTTACGAGTTGCGTGTTGAAAGTTGAAAAAGGTCTAAACTCGTAACCCGTAACTCGTAACCCGTAACGGATTCTATATGGAAACATCCCGGAGAGATTTCGTCAGAACCACTTTTTGTGCCGCATGCGGGGCGATGTTATTTCCCCTGGATCTGGCATGGGCGGAAAAGCGGTTTTCGTCAACAAACCCACATGTCAAGGAAGCCTATTTTTATAAGAAACTGGCTGGCGGCACGGTCCAATGCGGCACCTGCCCCCACGAATGCGTTGTCCTTCCCGACAAACGCGGAAGATGCCGGACTAAG
>JAFDKF010000096.1 GCA_019307135.1 Deltaproteobacteria bacterium | reverse complement strand
CCTCGCCCTTGCGGGCAGCCTGACGGCTGTCCAATTCCGCTGTCCTGCGGAATTGTCCTTGACCTTGCGAAAAATTGCTCATTTCTGAATTGGAAACTGACGATAGTGCCCGTCGTGTGAAAATTCATTAACGGATGGGCACTATCTATGTTTGACGAGGTAAATTTAGGCTTATGAAACTGTTATTAAAAAATGGAGATACATTAGATCCTTTCACTGGGGACAGAAAAGAAATCGATATCTTAGTTGATGGCTCTAAAGTCAAGACGATTGCCAGAAATATAACAGATAAGCATGCCTCAATTATAGATGCAAAGGATAAGATAGTAATGCCGGGTCTCGTAGATGTCCATGTTCATTTCAGAGAACCTGGTCAAGAATACAAAGAAACAATTTATACTGGCTCACGAGCTGCCGCTGCTGGCGGATTCACAACCGTAGTGGCGGAACCCAATACTGAGCCGCCCATAGACACTCCTTCTCGTATAAAGAAGGTCCTTAACATTGCAAGCGACCAAAGTATAGTAAACTTTTATTCTAAAGCATCTATTACAAGAAGAACGGAAGGTAAGAGACTTGTGGATGTTCGGGCTTTAAAAGCTGCGGGTGCTGTTGCTATTTCAGACGATGGACATCCGGTCTATGGCGAAAGGTTAATGAAAAACGCTCTGGAGGCAGGAGCAAAATATGATATCTTGGTGAGTCCTCACTGTGAAGAGTCAGAATTTTATCGACAAAAAGTTTTCAAAAAGAGCAAAGGTCGAAAACATCCCCCTTCCTCTCCGAATTTGATGCCTTATTCATCCGACCCTAAGCCGTACACGTCAGAAGAAGGGCTTATCAAACGAGACATTGAGCTAGCTGAAAGAACTGGAGCTAGAATTCATATTTCCCATGTCAGCCGCGCTGAATCTGTAGAAATAATTGCAAAAGCAAAAAAACGCGGCGTAGCAGTTACCGCCGAGGCAACTCCACACCATTTTCTTTTATCAGAGGAGGATGCAGATGAAATTGGAACTAATGCCAAAGTAAATCCTCCTTTAAGATCGGAAGAAGATGTGGCGGCAATAAAAAGCGGATTGATTGATGGTACGATTGATATAATTGCGACAGATCACGCTCCACATTCTCCCGAAGACAAATCAGTTCCATGGCAACATGCCCCTTTCGGAATAATCGGTCTGGAGACCGCATTGGGTTTAGTTTTAACGTATTTGGTTCAGCCCAAGCTGTTAACAATACCGCAAGTAATTGAAAAAATGAGCGTGAAACCCGCGCAAATTTACGGTTTATCATCCGCAGGATCATTGATGGAGGGACAACCAGCAGATATAACCGTAATTGATCCGAAAAAAAATTGGAGGGTTAACGCTAATCAGTTCCATTCTAAAGGAAGAAACTGCCCGTTTGACGGCTGGGAACTTTGCGGAAAAGCTGTTATGACAATAGTTGCAGGACGGGTCGTTATGAAAGATGGACATATTATCGAGGGAGGTGCTGGCCGAAATGCCCAATAGAAAGTTGAATTTGAGTTGGGAAGAATTTAAGAGCCTGAGGCCGTCTGAAAAGGCTGAATACCTCCAGGACAGGAAGGGGCGTATCCAACGTTTAGTCTACACCCAGCAAATCAACCGCCAGCTTTTTGAACAGCTTGTGGCCCTCGCCGAATATGTCCAGGAAACAAGCTCTGACGTAGAGGGATCGCGGTACCTGAAAACGCTTCTTGCGAACAGGTCGTGTGGTCTCTACTTTCCACAGTGCTCTACCCGTACCTTTACATCATTTTCACTGGCAGCGCAGTCGCTCGGCATGATGATCCAAGAAATTCGAGATAAAGAACTTTCCGCCATGTACAAAGGTGAGTCAGAGCTGGACACCCTACTCACACTTGCCAATCTTGCCGACGTTATCATACTCCGTCATATGAGCGTTGAACTTACCGACATGTTCACTTACGAGCTGCTTTGCAGGGGGCTTGACACTCTTGTCATCAACGGTGGGAGTGGCTCAGACCAACATCCAACGCAGGCTCTCCTAGAACTTTATACTCTGGTTTCTCACCTGGATATGATGTCTAAAGATCGAACATTCGTGTTGGCAATGGTTGGTGATCTTAAGCGTTCGAGAACTGCCCGATCCCTATCCTACCTTCTTGCTCTATATCCGAACGTCGCGCAAGTTTTCGTTGCACCGGACGAATTGCAAATGGCTGAAGACATATTGGACTACCTTGACGAGCACTCGGTGGGTTATTACAGCACTGACTCACTTGATAGTATCCTCGAAAAAGCTGACGCTTTATACATCATGCGCATCCAGGACGAGTACAGCGCCACATCTGAGGAACTCCGCCAGAAGTATGGAGAGTATGCTTTAACCGTTGAGAAGGTTAAAAGAACTAAGCCCGAAGCTTGCATCATTCACCCCCTCCCACGACGTCAGGAGATCCCCGTTGAGGTCGATTACGACGCCCGAGCGAAATACTGGGAAGCTGTCTCACGAGGTAAGCACTTGAGAGTTGGCCTCCTGTTGCATATGTTTGGCCTTGACGATATCGAAAAGCTTAAAGCGAAGGCGTATCCCTAGTCTGTCGGGTCTGGGACACCTGCCTCCCTGAACCCTTTTTTTCTTAAAAGGCAACTATCGCAATATCCACATGCCTTTCCCTCGGCTGAAGGATCGTAGCAACTAAAAGTCATGCTGTAATCAATGCCAAGTTCGATACCTTTTTGAATGATTTCTGCCTTGGTCATATGGATGAGAGGCGCCCTGATTGTTATTTGTGTCTTCCCTTCTACGCCTGTTTTGGTAGCGAGGTTCGCCATGTGCTCAAAGGCCTCAATGTATTCAGGGCGACAATCGGGGTATCCGCTGTAATCGATGGCGTTCACTCCTATAAAGATATCTGATGCCTTGAGCACCTCTGCCCAGGCCAGGGCATAGGAGAGAAAGATGGTGTTACGCGCGGGGACATAGGTGACCGGAATCTCTTTCTGCATGTCTTGTTCAGTTCGGGATTTTGGCACTTCGATATCATCGGTCAGTGCGGAGCCACCTATTTTCGCCAAGTCAATGTCGATCACCAGGTGTTGTTTGGCACCTAGTGCCTTTGCAACCCTCCGGGCAGCCTCTAACTCCAGGGCATGGCGCTGTCCATAGCGGAAGCTAAGGCTATAGATCTCGTAGCCCTCATGCCTGGCGATGGCCATGGCCGTGGTGGAGTCAAGCCCGCCACTGGAAAGAACAATGGCTTTGTTTTTGTTGCTCATCGACTGGTCTGGTCTCAGACCCCTCTTTTGTCAGGAGCCCAGATGACTTTGTGGAGTCGTAGGTGAAGTCTCACATCCAGATGATCTTCAAGGATCCATTCTGCCAATGTGTCAAGCTCAATCCTGCCGTATGCGGGCGAAAAGTGAACCCGGTTCTTTCTGAAAATGTTGGTATCCATGAGATCCAGTATTCGTTTGGCGTACTTATAGTCCTCCCTGTCTGCGATCACAAATTTAACCTCGTCATGGTTGGTCAGCCTGTCCAGATTCCTCAGGTCGTTATGACCGGTCTGCCCGCTGGAGGGACATTTGATGTCGACAATCTTCACGCAGCGATCATCGACCCGGCTGATGTCTTGGCTGCCGTTCGTTTCCATCAGTACCTCATAGCCTTCTTCAAGCAAGCGATGGATAAGAATGGGTGTCTCTCTTTGGATTAAGGGTTCACCTCCTGTAACTTCAACGAGAGTGCATTGGTGAGATGTGACTCGCTTGACAATCTCAGCGATCTCCAGTTCCGCCCCCTCTTCGTAAGCGTACTGTGTGTCGCAATATGAGCACCTGAGGTTACATCCGGTCAGTCTGACAAAAACACAGGGTCGGCCAGCATAGGAGGATTCTCCCTGAATGCTGAAGAAAATCTCATTGACCTTCAAGGCCACCCCTATTCCTCCCAGTAAAAAGCTCCAGCCCCAGGGGTCTCGCAGACCTTGACCCTGGAGACTTTCACAGCATCCGAATTGAGCTTTTCACCTAACTCCTTGTATAGAAATCTGGCAATGTTCTCGGATGAGGGATTCACGTCCTTAAACGCTGGAAGTTCGTTAAGGTTGAAGTGATCAAGGCCTTGGAGCACATCCTTGACAGCCTGTTCTACATCCCTGAAATCAACGCCTATGCCGATCTCGTCCAGCTCTTTGCATTTAACAAAAACTTCTATGATCCAGTTGTGCCCATGTATCCGCGCACAGTCGCCCTGGTAACCCTTGAGAGAATGGGCGGCGGAAAAATGGGTTTTCACGTAGACTTCAAAGACGCCAGCCATGTGTCCTCCACTTTGTCAAGCAATCAGCAAGTTGCCAATTCAATTTGCTATTATCACAGCAGGTTAAGATAACACAGAAGGAGGGAAGAGTTCGCCTGGTTACCATTCCATTTCCCCGTGACCATACCACATTAACGGCAGTGGCTCCATGACATATTGCGTATCCGAAAAGGTCAGGTGAGGCAGCAGAGGAACATCGGAAGTGAACACAACATGTTCATATTCGGCTTTATTCAGGGACCTTATCGCTGAACAATACGCGCCGCTTTGCTTCCACGGGCGCCTATCAGGGGTCTGTCCTTGCACCTGCCTGCCATTGCCAGAGACCTGCCCGCCATTGCCAAATATGCTAGCATTTGACCTGCCCGGTGTACCTGGCGATGGCAGGCGGGTGCCGGCACATAAGCTCAATGCTGTCTCAGGCGATGGCAGGCGGGTGCCGGCGTTTGGGCTCTATGCAGTACCTGGCGACCTGCCCGCCACCCGCCTGCCATCGCCAAGTACATGGAGCGGGCTCAATGCCGGCATGCGTGGCAATGGCGGGCAGGTTGCCGTGTATGCGGGCAGCCGACTTCGCCATAGTAGCGTCAGCTACGACGGCTGAATTGTAGCTTCCCTGCGAGCGAGGCGTTGGCAGGCGGGCGAGGCGGGCATCCAGTCGGGCTAATCTCAGCATGAATCGTCACATATCATTAAACCATTGCAATAGCAAGTTGGTTATTTAGTTATGTTTAGATGTTATGACGCTTACTTACTTACTTAGTGCCTGAACGAATTCCCGCCTTCGCGGGAATGACGAATGTAATAAATCCCCCGTCATGCCCGCGAAAGCGGGCATCCAGCAAACTGGCTCATAATAAACATACCCGAACTTTTTGAGAAGTTACTTTCTCCCTTCGGTCGAAATGACAGAAACAGAGGTTTCCGGTCAGGCACTACTTATTTATTTATGAACGTCCCCGTTAGTACCTTGGGGTCATTGAAAGTAATGAGTTGAGGGGGATTGCCGAGGAGGTTTCGGGAAAATTAGAAAAGGTTATCGAGAAGGTTGCGAAAAGTCAGTGAAACAATTGAAGTGCCGGAAAACCTGTGATATTTGAAATTAAGGAAAGCATTGAGGTTGTCTATGTTCCGAAGGTGCATGCGGGCAACAGGAGTGCGTTGGAATGCAGAAAAAGCTCACCCATGAAGAATTGGAACAGAGGGTTAAGGAGTTAGAGAAAGAAGGTGCCGAGCGCAAGCGGACCGAGGAGGCGTTGCGGGACACCAACGAGCTTCTGGAGAAGATCTTCTCGACGACCCATCTGTTAATCGCCTACATGGACACGGATTTCAACTTCATCCGAGTAAACCATGCTTACGCGGCCACGGACGGTCGCGAACCAGAGTTTTTCGTGGGTAAGAACCATTTTGACCTCTACCCCCATGAAGGCAACCAGTCAATATTCAGTCGTGTTGTAGAGAAAGGTGAGCCGTATACAGCCTACGCGAAGCCTTTTGAGTACGCGGAACATCCGGAACGTGGGGTGACATATTGGGACTGGACCCTTCATCCTGTAAAAAAAGCTTCTGGGAAGGTGGAAGGGCTCGTCCTGGCCCTGGTAAACGTTACCGGGCGCATTAAGACAGAGGAGGCGTTGAGGGAAAGCCAAAAGCGTTACAAAGGACTATGGGATGGTGCCCCCATTGCTTATCATACGCTAGATACCAGAGGGATTATCACACACGTAAATCAAACCGAAACAAATATGCTCGGATATACAAGAGATGAGATGGTGGGTAAACCTATATTCGAGTTTATTCTGCCGGAACAGCGAAAAGAGGCAGAAGAAAGGTTTCGGCTTAAGCTTGCAGGTGAGCACATTCCAAGGCACGATAACAGAATATATGTCAAGAAAAATGGCTCAAAGATAAATGTTTCAATTGACGACGTACTGGAACGCGACACCAATGGTAAGGTTCTGGGTATCCGAACCACCATGCTTGATGTAACAGAACAAAAGCAAGCCGAGGAAGCACTCAAGGAATCGGAGGAGAGGCTGCGGTTCTTGTCTTCCCAGCTGATGACAGCCCAGGAAAATGAAAGAAAACGGATTGCCCAGGAACTCCATGATAGCATAGGACAATCCCTGACAGCAATAAAGTTTGGACTGGAAAACAGCCTTGACCAAAGAGCTGGACATACGGCTAAGGCAAGAGTCGAATCATTGGAAGCCGTCATTCCCTTGGTTCAACAAGCCATTGAAGAAGTCCGAAGAATCCACACAGACTTGCGGCCGTCCATGTTGGATGATCTAGGCATCCTGGCGACGATTAACTGGTTTTGCCGCGAATTTCAGATGATTTACTCGGACGTTCGCATCGAAAAACAAGTAGATGTGCAGGAAAATGAAGTGCCTGAGCCTTTGAAGATGGTTATCTTCCGGGTTTTGCAGGAAGCGATGAACAATATAGCCAAGCACAGCGACGCAGATCTCGTGCGTCTTTGCTTCAAGAAAACAGACGCTACCATAGGGTTGACTATTGAGGATAACGGCCAGGGGTTCGATCTGGAAGGTGCACTCTCTTTGAACACTCCAGAGAAGGGATTTGGGATTACCAGCATGAAAGAACGAACTGAGCTTGCCGGGGGGTCTTTTGCTATCGAGTCCACACCAGGGACAGGAACCGTTGTGCGGGCGTCGTGGCCATATAAAGGGAACCGGGATAACCGTCCACGGAGTAGTGGAGTAGTGGAGTGATGGGCATAAGCGCTAAGTTGTTTTGTAAACGTTCACAGGTTACATTTATGCCGTATGGAATTGTTCTGAAAGATGAACATCGAACATATTAAAAGATGAACGTCCAACATCGAACATTGAACGTCGAACGTCGAATAATGATGTCGCTCCGCTCTTCAAATTATTTTTAAATCGAATGAAAAACGAATATCCAATACCGAACATTCAACAGCTATTTCTGTTTCTTCATCTTTTCCCATTCAACATTCGATGTTGGACGTTCGATGTTCGATGTTCATTTATTTTGTAGTCAACCCTTTTTCCATGGCAAAAGCCGTCAACGCTGAAGCATTGTGGAGGTCTAATTTCTTCATAAGGTTGGCCCGGTGTTTCTCTACTGTTTTTACACTGATATAAAGGTAGCCTGCAATCTCTTTGTTCTTATAACCCTCAGCAATCAGTTTGAGAACCTGTCGCTCCCTCTGGGTCAGGCTATCCCATGATGACTCCGCTTTTAAGGGTTTTTTTCCTTCTAAGTACCCTGCCACTAGTTTCTCTGAAATCCCGGGGCTAATATAAGGCTTGCCGGCCAGAACACTTTCTATCGCCAGCGTCAGCTCGGCATGGGTGGCATCCTTCAGGAGATATCCATCTGCGCCGGCCTTCAACGACGCGAAGACGTATTCCTCGGCCTTGTGAACTGTCAACACCAGGACCTTTGTATCGGGACTTTGCTTCTTGATCTCTGTGATTGCATCCAGGCCATCCATTTTCGGCATGGAAAGGTCCATCAAGACGAGGTCGGGCTTGAATTTTTCTATACAACGGATGGCATCGCGGCCGTCTTCTGCCTCCCCAACAATCTCAAAATCAGGATTCGAAGAGAGCAAGGACCGCAGCCCTTCTCTGAGTATCGTGTGATCTTCAGCTATGACAATGCGATAAAGTTTCTTCACGGTACGATCCCTTGTGCGGCCTAACAATTTTGGAGCTGTGCGGTTAGCATTTACCGTGTTTTGTCAATTACGCCGCCCGCCAAATCGATTCGGGCGAGGTAAACTCGCCCCTACGGGAAGCCGCCGATCAGAATTAGCTCATTCGGAAGGGCTCAGGAATCACCTTAACCGCACAGGTCGACAATTTTCAAAACATGGCTTCCGCGCAGTTTGTATCATATTGGGTACGCCTTCCCCCAGCCTTCCTCCTGCATCACTGGTGAAAAAATACAGTGCCCCCTGTCGACATATACATTGTTGACCCCATTTACCATCCCGAGGCATTTCTGTAAATAATGAAAAGTGTTCACCAGTTCCAGCTACCGCCCAAGTGGCTCGACTGAAGCTACATATGCCTGGCGGATTGGATTTCATCACTAAGAATCAAAGCAAGTCATCCCGAAATAGCCATTATCATTCATACAACTGGCAAAGATGGTGTGATGGGCTTTTGGAAACGCAAACTAAAGGAAAAGGAGAAATAAGCAAAGAAGAAGATGATGAACAGAAGAAAAAAAGTTAATGCACTAGGAGGAGTTCACCATGAAAAAAGTCATAGAGCCGGTTATTTTGGAATATGGAATCAGTCGATTTCATAAGCCTTGTCGTGAGGACCGACATCAAAAAAACGTACTGTTTCGTCGATCATATCAGAACAGTCATGACAGCGTAGGATTTTGTAGTCACCTCTTTTGCGACAGATTCTGCAATAGCTGTAAACGATGACAAAATTCTTTGCTACTGGAACACTGAGTAAACCACGAAGATCGTATTTCAAAGGTTCACCCATCAGAGGATGTTGCAATATTTTGTCGATCTTATTGACAATGCGCTTTCTAACGGAGGAAAATTTTTTCAGCGATTTGATGAATTCATCCGAATAGGTCTCATTCATTTCCAAAGACCTCTTCGCGATTGTGCCACTTTATTTTGCCCGATCGGGTCTTGTTAAGAGTCTCCATGAGTGACTTGTAAAACTCAGGAGATGACAGAATAGTTTCCATTCCTTGATTCTCTTGAGCTCGTTTTAGATTCAAAGCCCATTGGTTTATCAATTCTGACATGGATAATCTTTGAGAAAGCGAAAAGCCCTTGAGAAATTTCGATAGATCATCATCTAGTGTTATGTTCACCCTAACTTTTCCCATACCAACCTCCTTCTGTTTCAGCTTTTGGAAAATGTTATTATGCGCATAATATACACTATACCTCAATCATTGTCAAGTTCATCTGTAACTACTCAGGTTCAAAGTTCCAAGGTTCACGGTTCACGGTTCACGATTCAAAGTTCCAAGGTTCAAGGTTAGAGAGCGATGAAGAGTAACTACTTAGGTTCAAGGTTCCGGGTTCACGGTTAACCCCTGAACCGCTGAACCCTTGAACCGCTGAACCCTTGAACCGTTGAACCTTTTTATCTTGAACCGTGAACCTGACAACCTGAGTAGTTACGAAAGAAGAACGTGACGAAGGAAGGAGCAATGAAACCTTTAGAAATCGCAAAAGACGTCTACTGGCTGGGCGTTGCAGTAGTCGTCTACGACACCATGTGGCACAGCACTGAAATGATGGCAGAAGCGATTGTGGATGCCCTTGGACAAGAAGGTGTGGATGCCAGGCCCATGTACTTGAGACGCTGTGACCGGAGCGGCATTATGACCGAGGTCCTTGATGCCGGGGCAGTGATCGTGGGCTCTCCGACGTTGAACAATGGCCTCCTCATTGACAACCGTTGTCGCTTTCAAGTTGCCCGCATAAGAATTTTGAGATTTTCCAGGTGGATATGGAAAAGAGAGTTCATGTAAGGGAGATTTTGAAGGGCGGGAAGGAAGAAAAATACTTGCATATCTTACAATTACAGTGTATACAGTTTATGTATATTAAAGGAAAGATTTTAAAAATACATGTATAAACGAATACAACAGTTAAATCTGAGCTCCCAAGAGACTTGTTTCATTTGGGGCCCGCGTCAAACCGGGAAAAGCACGCTGCTGAAGATGCTGTTTCCTCAAGCAATACGCTATGATCTATTGCTGTCGACGGAATATCAGCGGCTGTTACGCGAGCCGAGCCTGATCCGTGAACAATGCCTGGCGCAAGGACTTGATGCAAATTCTCAGCGCGATCCGATCATAATAGATGAAATCCAAAAAATACCAACTCTTCTTGATGAGGTGCATTGGTTGATGGAAAATAAAGGGTTGCGGTTTATATTGTGTGGATCGAGCGCCAGAAAATTAAGGCGTGGCCACGCCAATTTGCTAGGCGGGCGTGCCATTCGCTATGAACTGTATCCTCTAATTTTTCCGGAAATCCCTGCTTTCTCATTGATAAAAGCGCTAAATTCCGGACTCATTCCTCGCCATTATGATAGTGCCAGATCGAGTCGACTGATTCAGTCGTATGTCGGCGACTACCTTAAGGAAGAAATTGCGGCTGAAGCTTTGACGCGCAATATTCCCGCGTTCAGTCGGTTTCTTGAGGTGGCTGCGCTGTCGAACGGAGAAATACTCAATTATTCCAACATAGCCCGTGAGTGCGGAATCAGCAGCCCTACGGTCAAGGAATATTTCCAAATCCTTGAAGACACACTGATCGGGCGGCAGTTGCCCGCCTTTCGAAAAAGGAAAAAGCGGCGATTAGTGACCAGCCCGAAATTCTACTTTTTTGACCTTTCCCCAGTGATTCACTTCAGTCGCCGCGGCAAAGTGGTTCCGGGCTCTGAGCTCTTTGGCCGGGCCTTTGAGCATTATATATGGATGGAAATCGTAGCCCACTCCAGTTATTCGGGATTGTTTTACGCAATGTCTTATTGGAGGACGTCTTCCGGATTTGAGGTCGATTTCATCTTAGGAGACCACGAAATTGCGATCGAAGTAAAATCTACCGAACTGGCTCATACGACACACCTAAAAGGGCTTCGAAGATTCAAAGAAGAATATTCGGCCCGGCGAAGTATACTGGTATCATTGGATGCAAAACCACGCATGACGGAAGATGGAATCGAAATACTCCCCTGGCAAATATTCTTGGAACGGCTTTGGGGTGGAGAGATTTACCGGTGAGACCTCGCCATTCAATCGCAAATACGCCTTCCTGGCGCACTCAATCTCGAACATGCCACGAAGAGTTCGTATCGTGGCACCGGGCTCGCTATATCACATCATCTGCCGGGGGGATTGAACGTAAAGCGATATTTCAGGATGATGCCGACCTGGATGATTTTGCGCATATTGGGCGACAGCGATTTTGTTGAATCGGTACTTGAGGCTGCCCAAGAGACCATGGAACGAAAGTACCACCTGAGGGTAAGCAGCACCTGCTTCTCGACATCGAAAGAAACGCATAAACGCATGACCGTCCCCGTCCCGTCCCGGATTGTTCTAATTGATAACCGACTGGTAAACTTGAATAAATGCTAACCGCACAGGTCCAAGAATTAGGGGAAGTCTTGATGCCATTTCCGTTGACACACAAGACCATTTTTTGTATACCCACTTTACCAATAAACGACTTCTTATCATTATCATATTCATTATGAATCAAGATTTGACACCGTTCTCATTTCTTGTGTTTTCGCTGCTGACCAGGAGCGGCCAAGAAATTCAGGATATGCGAGGAGGATAATCATGAGACCCAATATCATAATGAAGATGCTGATTTTGGGGATTTGCGTTTTTTTTATGCTTTCATTCAGTGCACGCAAAACTACCAGAGGGGGCATTCATGTCGCGTGGGGCCCAGAGTCACATGCAGGTCCGAAAAAGGCTGGGAAAGGCGGCCCGCCACCGCACGCGCCGGCCCATGGATATCGAGCGAAACATAACTATCGATATTATCCTTCCGCCTGCGCTTACTTTGATATTTCTAGAAAGGTGTATTTCTACCTTGAAAAGGACAACTGGAAAATATCTGTATCTTTGCCCCAGACCATACAGTTGCGACTTGGTGATTATGTGACCATTGAGATGGATACCGACAAGCCGTATACCCAGTTCATAGAACACAAACGTAAATATCCTCCAGGGCAACTCAAGAAAAAGAAGAAAAAAAGGCCTAAACAATAATTAACACCAGTCTGACATGCAGATGAAGCGGGGGTTCAAGATAGCCCACCTTTCTTAGAAACAAGAAGCGGTGTCAAATCTTGAATAGTGAATAAGGTGCCACTATTCACTATTCAAGATTTGACACCATTACGGGACCATGGCGGGCAGGGAAGCAATCTCCTGGAAATAAAGAGATTGCTTCGTCGTTCGTTCCTCACTCCTCGCAATGACAGTTCACAATCAAGGGTTTTCGTTCAGATACTATATATATAGAATGCTAAAAGCGTTATGTTTTAAATATACTTGATGTTGCGTTGTAACGGCTTCGGATGGGCCCGTCCCCCAAGTGCATGATCTTCCGCCTAACAAAACTCATAGAAAGGAAAAAATCCATGGCAACCAAAGACCAAAAGTTCAAAGCACTAAATCAGGCTATTGAAATTACCAAAGAATACGCACGAAGTGGAGCAGAACGCCAACCCGCAGAGACTGTCTTGAGAGCGGCCTATAAGGCCGTGATCGAAATCGTTAACCAAATCGAAGAGACCTCGGATTAAACAGACGGGCTTGACTACAATTTGGGCCAATCAATTAGTGGGAGGGGCCTTTCGAGTTATGAAAGCGGGAGCAAATGGGGGAGCAAATGGGGACGCTGGTAAAAACTTAAGTTGACAAAGGAAAGCGTAAATGCGAAATAGATCCCATGCCAAGACAAGCCTGCCTTGCCTGAGCCTCGCGACCCGCCTGCCAACGCCTGAGACAGCATTGAGCTTATGTGCCGGCACCCGCCTGCCAACGCCAGGTACACCGGTCAGGTCAAATGATAGCATATTTGGCAATGGCGGGCAGGTGGCGGGCAATGGCGGGCAGGTGGCGGGCAGGCACCCGGGGTCCTGCATCACATCATGATCCGTGGAATCGAGCGTCGAAAGATATTCATAAATGAGCCCCTGGTGTAATGTTCTCGGTCGAAAGGGGAGAAACCATTGCCCGCGAAAATGGGTTGCAATTAATCGAATAAGGTTTTGTTACTTTATTACCAGCGTCCCCATATTCCCCCTAGATTGACTTGATGTTAGGCGAATATTCATTTTGCCCAATGTGAGAGGCAGACCCGGGTCCTTACTGCACATCTTTTCAGCAATCGTTCAACTCGCCAGAAGTTATTTAGTTATTTAACGACATCGGCAGATTCGCCTGAAGCTGGGCCAATTTTCTGGAAGGTCAAAATCAAATGAATCCCAGTCAATCTCGTCAAACCCCATGCCATCAGCCGTGCGATCGTCATAGCGTTTAGATATAAAGGTTTTCAAAGCTTCTCTTTTCATATCAATAAGAGCGCTGTAAGCTTCTTCGTAACTAATTATGTATCTTACGTATGCTGTCTCATGTGGAGTTCTCGGTTTTGCCTTGCCACGACACACTTGGAGGAAGTGTTCTTGATCTCTAGTAGTCGGCTTACGAAGGCCAGACTGTAGTGCCTGATAGAAATCAAGGTATCTTCGCAGCAACTCGCGTTCCTCATTTGAGAATATATGCCAAGGTTCCTTTCTTAGGAATGTTGATGGAGCCCCATCTTTCAAATATCCGCTCGGAAGTTGTTTCCTCTCAGGGTAGCCGCAGTGAAGACAGCCTTCCTCAGCCCAATAAATGCCTCCACATGTGGGACATTTAAAATCAGTAAATATAAGAGCACAATCCAAGCTCATCAGAAAACCATTGAAGGTCGCTCCGGTGAAAGGCGCTGTGCCTATCAAGGTGGCTTTTACGGGCTATTACAGAGGCCTCCAGATCTTGCCAGAAGCTAAATGAGCACGGCACTTCACCTGCTTTGGCTATTTTTACATTAGCTGTTCCATATTTTGCAATTTCCGATAGTAGCCCTTCAATAATTGAAGATTCGGCGTTGTCTGTATCTATCAATACAGCCAATTTTTCAATTTTTTCGTCTGACATATTTTTCCTTTAACGACGGCAGCCACCGGCAGCAAAACCGTAAGGTTTTTGATGTCCAGTGCACTGCCAGGTTAGGTGCATTTAGGATACAGTCGCACAGTTCATCATGTTTTCTTTTTTGGAATAGAAATTTGCTTCTCCGTGTACGCGCAGATGAAATCTGAGTTCCTTCGATAGTTATGGCACCCCCAGAACACTCCGTAAGGGCCATTTCGCTTTACCATCACCGCGCCACAACTCGGGCATATCGGCTCAACTCCTCCGCATTTTTCATTCGTGCAGAATTTGAAGCGTCCTATCCTCCGCATCAGGTCGCCGCATTGCGGGCAGGGTCGCTCGGTATACCTGCAGTAGGGAAGGTGGTTGCACCCAATGAAGGTGCCATTTTTACCCATCTTCGGAATGAGGTTGCCATCCTTGCATAACGGACACGGTACGTCTGGGATATCGCGATAAACCAACGCTTCAGCAAACTCGTTCGAGCAAATAGAATAACCCTTGTTAACCAACTCCTTTATGAAACTGGAGGCAATCAGTGGGTTATAAACCACATAGACGCGATGGCGGGCACGGGTCAGGGCCACGTAGAACAGGCGCCGCTCTTCGGCAAACCGGAACGCTTCTTTTTCCGGCAGCAGGAACTCCAGAATGCTGTCAGTTTCCTTTTCGCTGGGAAATCCGTGTTTTCCCTTTTCCAAGCCGACCGTTACCACATAGTCGGCTTCCCTCCCCTTAGCCGAATGTACTGTCATCAAGGTGATATCTAATGTCGGAAACGCCGCATTCATGCGGCGTTTGGCGCTAGGTGAACTCCAGTCATCTATGAGGAAGTTGTAACGGGCGAGCACTATAACGCTCGTTTTCTTACCCGGCTTTGGCCCTGTTTGTTTACTGATCGCATTGAGCACCAACTGCAAGCCCTTCTCCAGGTCCAACACTCGAACCAGCGATATGGCGGGTTCCTTCACGTCTGAAAGAGACCGAATGGACTTCTTGATTTGCTCGGGGTTCCTCAACACAAATGTCGATGCAACATCGCTAATCTTGTTGTTGAAGCGAAACGTAGTATCCAGCGCCGTGATGGCGGTTGCGCCAAATAACCTTTCAAAGTCTTTGATAATTCCGATATCGCTCCCCGTAAAGCGATAAATCGACTGCCAATCATCACCGACAGCAAACATCACAGACTCAGGTCTTTGCTGCAGTAGCGCCAGAATTAACCTTTTTCGCGCCTCGCTGATGTCTTGGAATTCATCGACCAGAATATGTGTATAGGGAGAACGGAAGCGCCCCGTCTCGATGTGCTTAATGGCCTTTCCAATCATGTCGGCAAAGTCAATCTCCCTGCGATCTTCCAGGTGACGCTGATAGCCTTCGAAAATCGGCTTGAAGATATCCAGCAAAAAGCACAGCCGTTCGGCATCGATATGGGCTTTGGCTTTTTCCCATAGCAGCGACCACGCCAGATAGGACTGTTTGAACAGCGTCAAGAATTCAGAGAGCAGCATGGCAAACAGAGAGACCTTGCCATGCTCCTTTAACTCTGCCAATAGCTCTTCATCCGGTCGGCGGGAAAGCTCTACCCCAGCTGTGCGAAGGGATTCGTCTAAAACTGATTGCAAACGTCCATCACGCTTAAGGTGGGAGTATGTTTCAATGAGTTTTGTCTTGTGACGATGGTGTATTTCACGCTTCCACTTGATGCCTTCCAGATAGCGCTGTTGGTCAAAGTGTGCAGGTGGTCTACCCGTTTTGTCCAACGCGAAATGTTCAATGTAAATCCCGTAATCTGGCAGAAAGAAATCGGGCCTGTATTGCCGAAAATCAGGACCATCCGTGTTGATGATGTAGGCATCCTCGTACCGATAGCAAACGCCATGCTGCAACAGAAAGTTTGCTATCTCGTATTCTTCAAAACTCTTGACCGGCTCCCCTTGCAGCGTTCTGAGTTCGTGCCGCCGTACATAGTCATTGTATTCCTGCATTGACTTGAAATCGAAAGGGTTGCGGTAGGGATAGAGGTAGCTGGTAAAGAATCGAACCACTTTGCTTTTGTACACGGCACTTTTGAGTTGCTCGGTCAACTGTTCGTCAATAAACCGGGCAAAAGTGTGGCTGTCCACTGCAAGGGCACTTATGGCAGGCCGCCTCCCGTCCACCCTGCTGATGATCTCCAGACCAATCGCGTGAAAGGTCTTGATGGTTGGCGTGCCTGCCTTGCGCCATGGCCGCAGGCGCTTGTCTTGTCGCTCTTGCATTTCCTCAGCGGCCTTTCGCGCAAAGGCAAGCATCAACAACTCATCTGGCTGAGCCTGACCAGATGCCAGCAAATATCCGGCTCGACCAATCATCGTGCTGGTCTTGCCAGTACCTGCACCGGCCAGCACGAGATTGTTATCCTCGTTGATAACGCAGGCGTGCCGCTGGGATGACGTGAGTGGATTCTTTTCAACGGTATCAAAAAACTGCTTAAAGGCCACCATTTCGCGATCAACAAAGCAAGCGTTGGCTTCTCGCACCAGTTGTTCGGAGGACTGGATGAATCGTGAGACGGTTTCGCCTGCCTCCCTCTGAGTAGGACTTGCGAAGAAATGCCAGAAACCGTGCGACTGTACCGCAATTGCTTGCTGAGCAGCTCTGATAAGTTGCCTCCGTCGAGAATCACGTGCATAACGCTGTTGACTCAGGAATTGCCGTATCGTTTCTGCGACTGACTGCAGATCAGCACATTCGGACTCAAGCCAGTTTTCGGCATATAGCCGCAATCTGATATTTAGACTATCTGCCAGTTGAAACAGTGCCACCTTCTTGAAACCGCCGTAGGAAAGGGTCTCCGTCGAGGTGCTCATCACAAGGCGAGACCAGAACGGGCCAGGGGACACATGCGCTGGATGAGTCATTTCGGATACAGCAATCAGTTGTTCCTTGTCTCCTTCCGTGATGAGCAAGCCGTCTGCACTATCGCACACTGAAACCCCCAAGCGCCCGAATAGCAGGCGAGCCAAGCATCCGCGCTGCGCGGCTATTTCCATCATCCCGATTTACATCCTTTGCGAACTGGTTTGGCGTCGGCGTATAGCAGACGGACAATTGGTAACGGGTTTACCGGTCGTATCTAGTTTCATTTTTCCTTAACTTTGATGTGGGCCTAAAAGCCCGGTTTCTTTTCAGGCATTATCACCGGAGAAAAAAAATCCAGCGTTTTTGCACGACAACACCCTCAGCAAGGGAATTATCGTGCAATTGAGCCGTATAATCATTTCCCTATTATTTGCATTGTACTGCGCGTGGCCTTTCCACTTCACTCAAAACTCAAGGAAACTTGCCAAGAATCATAACTCTTTAAAATGTTAGAATATCAAAACCATATCGAAAGCTCAATCTTTCTTCTTGCCTCGACATAGCCCAAGGACACTCAGTTTTTCTTTCCATCCAAACTTCCCTTGGCCCACAACCACAAGACCCCGCCTCTCTTCCTGAGAAACGGCGTCTTGCTACTCGGTTACGGTCCCTCTTGGTTTGGTCCTCGAACTATCTTTGAATATTCGAACAATATGTGAGGAATAATGTTATCAAAATTGGGCCATTCTCACAGAACCCGCATTGCGCATATGAATATAGAAATTTGCCTTATTCATTTTAGGAAATGCAAAAGATAATACCTTATACTGATTTTGCCTATCGGAATGTTGTCCCTAAAACTTTACTATTTTTGGTGCTTAACTGGCTATCTCCGCCTTCGTGAAACTAACTGTAATGGGAGAATGGGGACGCTGGTAAAAAAGTAAGTTGACAAAGGAAAACGTAAATGCGAAATAGATCCCATGCCAAGACAAGCCCGCCTTGACGCACCCGGTGTCGTGCATCACATCATGATCCAGTCAAGGCAAGGAGTCTTTTCTGCTTTTGGGCAGTCAGTGAGTTGGGGCTGTCGCTTAGAGAACCCTAACGTTGCAAAAGCCGAGGATGCTGTAGATCCAAGGCGTCAAGGGTGAGGCTGTAGTAAGCTACGCCGACCCCTTGACAACGCAGGAGATGCAGTATCATCGGCTTTCCCGAAGGGTAAACAACATGGCAGGTTTTTCGCTTTTCATGGATGTCACTGTCGGTGGATTTCTGAAAAATGCATCATGAATGCTCAACCAAATCTTATTCTTGGTTTTTTCCTTCTGTTGCCATGTTGTTTATGCAACATTAGGGAGAACTGGCCAGGCGGCTGGAAATGAGCTCCCCTGGCGTGGGGTTCTCGGTCGAAAGGGGAGAAACCATTGCCCGCGAAAATGGGTTGCAATTAATCGAATAAAATTTTGTTACTTTCTTACCAGCGTCCTCATTCCAGGGTTACCAGCGTCCCCATTCCCCCATTTATTACAGTAACTTAAAGTGATTTCGTATTCTCGATTCCATGAGGCTGAAACAAAAATATAGCCACAAAATGGTGTGCGTTTAGCTTGGCAAGCTACCGTTTAGCTTGGCAAGCTACCACGCTAAACGCACACGGGAAATGCTTGTTTTTGGTTGATATTATTGGTTTTTTCGGTTATAGAAATCATCCCTGGCACAAAAAGTGTCCGAAAATGGAGGGGGGAATCGTCTGATATTTAGAAGATTGCCTTAAAATGCATTTTATGATAGATATCAAACCCTAAAATGCGTTTTACAGGGGAAAATATGATTTACCTGATAAATACATTCAACCCTCACTGGGAAGGGCACGCCCTGCCTGAATGGACGTGGCCAAAACGGCGCGTTTTCGGGTATATGCTGAAGTTGATAGATGGCCCCCTCTCATTAGGAATTGGAGGATTGCGGAGAATAGGAAAGACAACCCTTCTAAAACAATTAGTGGGGGAGTTGTCCGCAAACAGGGTCCCGGCTAAAAGGATATGCTACTTCCAGTTTGACCGGGAT
>JAFDKF010000012.1:46837-50084 GCA_019307135.1 Deltaproteobacteria bacterium | reverse complement strand
CATCACTTGACGGTAACCTAAAAGTGGATGAGGCCGGTATAGAAGGCACAACCATTGATTTTGATAAGGACCTTGGAATCGATGATGAGAATTACCCGTCTGTTGAGGCTTTTGTCGGGCTTGGCGACCATCATCTCTCTTTGACCTATACGGAAATCGACTATTCGGGCAGAAAGGAACTTTCAAAGGACATTTGGTTTGAAGGAAAGAAATAACAGTAGATTCCTCAATTGAATACACGATGATTGACCTCCACTATCAATACGATCTCTTGGATCTGGAAAATATACTGGCCGGTTTTTCTTTGGGTGCTGTTTTCCAGGTCAAATATTTGGAGGGTGATGTCAGCCTGAAGACTACAAACACAAACATTGATGAAGAAGAAGACTTCACCCTCCCCATTCCCATGCTTGGCCTTAATCTGCATGTAGGAATACTGGCTGACATCCTGGAGGCAAGAATAAGGGGGACCGCCATCGGCTATTCGGGAAATACAATTTATGAGGTCATGGGTGATATATCGTGGACTCCCTTCCCATTCATAGATATTCACGGAGGGTATAAGACATTTGTCATAGACATAGATGAGGATGATGTGGTCTTTGATTATGATATGTCCGGTCCCTATGTGGCACTTACCGTGAGTTTTTAGCAGAAAATATACATGAACCTCTGTTCTCCTCAAACGCGGTTACTTTACCGTTTTTGTTCAAGGCCGTATCGATCCATTCTATCTCTTGGTCTGTTAGAACTGCATTTTCTATTCTGGCGGAGGCTCCATAATACGCAACTCAAAATGTGCCTTATTTGCGCATTGTTGCGCATTTTTCAATCTGTTCCTTTAGGTTTTAAGAAAATCTTTTTGGGGACACAGATTTACAGTATCTTCTCAAAAAGCTCGGGTAGTTCCCTGAGACTCCGATTTCCTGTCATTGCGAGGAGCGTCAGCGACGACGCAATCTCATCGCTGTCAAGGAGATTGCTTCGCTTCGCTCGCAATGACGAAAACCCGAACTTTTTGAGAAGTTACGATTTACACGGATAAGCACAGATCATTATAGTATATTAAAATCCGTGTTGATCTGTGTTCATCCGTGTCCAAATTCTTTTTCTGAAAGGCTATATCTCATTACTTACTTTCAATAATCAGTGTTACCGGCCCGTCATTCACCAGCGACACGGCCATCATGGCCTGGAACTGACCTGTGGCTGCCGGGATCCCTTTAAGCCTGAACTGGCCCACAAAGTACTCGTAAAGTTTCTCAGCCCTTTCCGGGGGGGCTGCTCCTACGAACGATGGCCGCCGACCCTTACGGCAATCGCCCAGGAGAGTAAACTGCGAAACGACCATGATCTCGCCACCTGTATCAACGAGGGAGCGGTTCATCTTGCCGGCATCATCTTCAAAGATTCTCAGGTGTGCGATCTTGTCTGCCAGATAATCCGCGTCTTTCTCCTCATCAGACACCGAAACCCCTAATAGTACAAGGAGCCCCGGTCCGATCTGCCCCACGGTTTGATCGTTCACACGAACCTCGCACGCTGTCACTCGCTGAACAACTGCTCGCACTTGAAATCCCTTTACGGCACATAGCCGAACTATCCGACAAATGTACTGTCCTCTACTATTTATGTCCAGGTCCTGCAATAGGCAATGTCAGTGGTCAGTTGTCGCTAGTCAGCGGAAAAATCCGACATGGAATGTAGATGCCACAGAAAACAAAGGAAAATGGGGTCACGCAACTGATGTTCCTACCGCGTCTTTTCTGAGGCTATTTCGCAGATTTTGCGAATGAGTATCGGGCAAAGGTGGCCAGAATTTGTGTTGTTAATAGTCCCAGGAGGACAGCTTTGGCAACGTAGAAGATCCTATTCATTTCACGACATCCGTCACACAAGCAAAAAAGTACTTTACGTTTTTTTGAGATAAAATCCTTACGGATTAACTCCAACTGCTTCTTTTGAGAGCAGCGCGCAAAGATTCACGTTCCGGGGCAATTTGTCTGGCGAGGTAGATTTTTGCCAGACTCTGATGCGGAAATGACTCTGAGGAGGTTGCCTCTCTTTGTGAACACCACGACAAGGAGACGACCTGTATCTGTTGTGCCGAATGCGGCCCATCGTTTTTCTGCGATCGAGTGTCTTGGATCATCGAGAACAAACAGCGGTTTGTTGAAAAAAGCGTAACCTCTCAACAAGTTCGGGTAATAGGCGTAATTCTTGCATACCATCAATACACTAATGATGGAATATTGGGGATAAAAAACGGAGCGAACCGGAGCTAAGTTCGCCACGTTATCCCAAATTTCGCAAGTATTATCGAGATGGAATAGGTGTTACCGGGTTCGCAGAATACCGATAATATACTGTCATTACAGCAAGTCCTAAAATTTTCGACGCATCGAAGCTATATTTTTTTCAAGATTAACAATAAAGAAACCGATAGAATATATAAATATCTATAGCGTATTCTGGATTTACGTAGTGCAACCAATTTCTGCCATGGACATGAAAAACATGAAAGCTTGAGGACCGCTCCGCCTCGCCCGCCTGCCATCGCCCACTTGTCATCGACCCCAAATGGCGGGCAGGCCTGAACCCTCTCGGCATTTGCCTGACCTGCCCGACAGGTCAAAGCATGATGAACAGGAATTTAAAATAAAAATAATCTTGTTCATCCTGTTTATCCTGTCTAATTTTTTTGTCCTGTACTTAGCCTGACTGGTTGAAAAGAAGCACTGGTGCCCACCATTCCAAATATTCCGGTATTCCCTCGGGGGGCAGTCCCTCCGGCTCGGAGAGCCTGCGCCCTGGAGGGGGCATTGACGAACCACAAGGCAAGGGGGTTTGGAAGAGATGAAATTTCTTGAAAAAGAAAGGATAAAGAAAGATGGAAACAGAAGAGCAGTCTTGTGATTTGTGCTATTGGGCCGGGAAACCAGCCTGGAAAACCTTATCACCTGGTGAAGAAAGTTTCAATATTTGCGTCGATTGTTACGTGAAAATAATTGAAGAGATTCTTGAAAAATTGGTTGGAGATGAACATGAAAGAGGGAGCCTGATCATTCAAGAATTCAAAAAAGTCAAAGAACTGAACAGACGATTAGAGTGGGACTTTGACAGGCCACCGCTAATTGACAGCGGACCGCTATCTTATGAGGACTATTTTCCGGAAGATTATCAAGGGCTCATTGAATTCAAGCGTCGGCCCTGATGAAGCAAACTGGTGTCCGTCCAGAAATGGTAG
>JAFDKF010000012.1:0-46832 GCA_019307135.1 Deltaproteobacteria bacterium | reverse complement strand
CCCGAGACAAGGCCGCCCCAGAGAAATATGCTTCGCATTTCACAGGGCAGGCACAAAGGTTTCTACCGCAGGCGTAGCAGCGCTACGTTGAGGATAGAAACCTGCGGAGAACGCGGTATTGGGGCAAAAGATGCCGTTTCTGGAATTTGTAGGATATTAGAGTATACTCACCCTATCCGTAAACAAACAGGCTGAATCAACTCATTGCAACAAAAAAATGGCTGAACCCGCACAAAAAAAACATCCGGTACCTCTCAGACCCGTCTCTTCAAAGAAATCAGGCCACGTAACTACGATCAGGGATCAATCCGGGGCTGGCAAGATGAAGATTGGCCAACTTTTATGTAAAGAAGGCCATATCACCAGCGGCCAGCTCAATGAGGCACTCAAGTACCAGCAAACGCATCAGGGCAGGCTCGGCAGTATACTCCTAAAACTCGGATACATCGAAGAGAAAACCATTCTAAATATCCTGAGCCGTGTACACAACTATCCAGGTGTAACAATATCAGAGATTGATCCGGATCCGGAGGGGCTCAAGATTCTGCCTTATGATGTGGCCAAAGAATATATGGCCTTCCCTTTAAAAATCAAAGAGGAAAACCTTGAAGTATCCATGGCAGAGCCAACGGATACTGCTGCGGTTGAAGAGTTGCAGAACAAAGTTCAAAAGAGCTTGGTGATCTGCGTCTCCACTGAAAAGGATATCATCGATGCTTACAAGAAATACTATGAGATAAGTGATGAAGAATACAACAGCTTCTTTGGTGAGAAAGAAGAAGAGGAAGAAGAGGCTGGGCCTGTCGTTCAAGTCGAAGACTTTGGTTCCCTGGTTTCCGAGGCCGCAGATGAAATAGAACTGGAGAGTCATACGGAGGACGACGGGCCCGACCAATTCTCGGCAGGTGATGCTCCAATTATCAAACTGGTAAACGGCATTCTCAGTAAAGCCATCAATGACGGAGTCAGTGACGTTCATATTGAGCCTTATGAGAAGGTGTTGCAGGTAAGATATAGATTGGATGGTTCCCTCTATAAATCCATGAACTTGCCACTCACTATCAAAAACGCCCTGATTTCCAGGATAAAGATCCTGGCCTCACTTAATATTGCTGAGCGTCGTGTGCCCCAGGATGGCAGGATCAAGATGCGCCTTGGGAAAACAAAGGCGGTTGACTTCCGCGTCTCCACATTACCCACTCTTTTTGGTGAGAGCGTTGTCATGCGTATCCTTGATAAGAGCGCACTCAACGTAGACCTTACCAAAATGGGGTTTGAACAAGAGACCTTTGAAACCCTTAAACGTTGTATTTTCCGGCCCTATGGCCTGCTCCTTGTAACCGGCCCCACCGGCAGCGGCAAGACGACTACACTGTACTCGGTTCTCAACTCACTGAACAAAGAAGATACTAAAATACTTACAGCAGAAGATCCTGTAGAATTCAACTTTAAGGGAATCAATCAGGTGCAAGTGAAGAACGAGGTCGGGATGACCTTTGCCGCAGCTCTAAAGGCATTCTTACGGCAGGACCCTGACGTAATCATGGTTGGCGAGATCCGGGATATGGAGACGGCCGAGATCGCCATCAAGGCGGCCATGACAGGACACCTCGTTTTCAGCACCCTCCACACCAACGACTGCCCTTCCACTATCGGACGCCTCGTAGACATTGGGATACCACCTTACATGCTGGCTTCTTCAGTAACCATGGTCCTTTCTCAACGCCTTGTCAGAAGACTCTGTCCGAAGTGCAAAGTTGTGGTCAAAAACACGGACCCAAAGGAATTGGTGAACATGGGATTTTCCGAGGAAGAAATTCCGAATCTTACCATATACGGTCCAAAGGGGTGTCCGGCATGCAGCGGCGCCGGCTATAAAGGAAGAGTCGGCCTTTATGAGCTCATGGAGGTGACTGAGGATGTTGCGAAAGCAATAAATGCGGGTGTTCCGGAGGATCAACTGAGAAAGACAGCAATGAACGAAGGGATGGTTCCTTTGAGGGATGCGGGTCTTGAAAAAATTCGCCAGGGGATGACATCCATCGACGAAATTCTAAAGCGAACAGCTATAACCAAAGAGGCCATGCCAGCGTATCTTGTTAACCCGGACATAGAGCGTTACGAAAGTGGTGATGTGATCATCCGGGAAGGGAATACGGATATAGACTTTTTCAAGCTCGTCCAGGGGGCTCTATATGTTGTGAAAGACCGCAAAAAAATAGCCGAAATAACGGAGCCCGGTGAATACTTTGGGGAAATGGCTGCCATATCCGGCGAACCGCGAGCCGCATCCATCATTTCAAACGGAAGGTCAATCATAAAGCGATTCCCTGGGGATAAGCTCCCCGAACTCATTGAGAAATATCCGGAAGTTGCCAGGAATCTCTTTCAAATAATCGTCAGTCGTCTAGATAAGTCTAATGAAGTTACCGTAAAACTGATCAACCAGCTAAAGGAAAAAAAATGAATTTAAAGCATTTCCTTCTCGATATCCTCGGGATCGGATGCGTTGTACATAACGATGTTCTTCAGGTGAAAGTAGCTGTCAATATCCATGGAATCAAAGGCAAGCCCCAACCCGGATGCATCCTGACGCGTTATCACGCCCTTTATACTTAAGGCAAGCCTGGTGGATGTGCCCGTGAGCAGGATCTCTACGTCACACGGTGTCCCTACTGGGATCCTTTTTCCCGTGCTAACAAACATCCCCTTGATACTGATATCTTTCGAATTCGCCTCTGCCACGATTTCTGACTTATCTGTTTTTAGAGTTACCTGAGTCTTAAAATAAACCCGCGTCTTTTTTCTTCTCTCCTCATTCATCTCCTTTGACCCTCCTCCCTGCTTTTTGTCAAATCGTGGTAGACCATCAGGAATTAGTATTTCCCGCCTTCGCGGGAATGACGAATGTAATAAATCCCCCGTCATGCCCGCGAAAGCGGGCATCCAGCAAACTGGCTCATAATAAACATACCCGAACTTTTTGAGAAGTTACAGGAATTATGCCGAAGTTGTTGAAAATAGGTGTGGAACGTCTTGACAAATCGAGTTTTTTTACATTACAGTCCTGTCCACTTCAAGAACTCTCGGCTTCTTTGAGAGCGGAACAACGGACACGGACACTACAATAAAGGATAAGAAAAAAAATGGCAAACTTCTTGGTAACTGGCGGAGCGGGATTTATCGGTTCAAACCTTGTGCACGCGCTACTTAACAGGGGAGACAAGGTTCGTGTCCTGGACAATTTCTCTACTGGAAGACGCGAGAATCTTGAGTTTCCCGACGCACCTCGCGATCTCGTGGCCAACCTGGAAGTCTTGGAGGGAGACATCGCAGATCTTTCCACTTGCCACAAGGCCACCAAAGGAATCGAGTATGTCTTGCACCAGGCTGCCATACCTTCCGTCCCGAAATCCGTAGCCTTCCCCCTTGAGTCAAACCGTGCCAATATTGATGGGACGCTCAACCTTCTGGTGGCAGCACGGGACGCAGGAGTAAAACGGCTTCTCTTTGCGTCTTCCTCTTCCGTGTATGGTAATGCCCCGGGGTATCCAAGGAAAGAAACAATATTCCCCGACCCCCTTTCGCCGTATGCTGTCCAGAAGCTCACCGCTGAACACTACCTGCACGTCTTCTACGAGCTTTACGGCCTTGAGACCGTATCACTTCGATATTTCAATGTGTTCGGCCCTCACCAGGACCCTGATTCAGACTATGCGGCAGTGATTCCTCTATTCATCAAGGCGTTTCTCACAGGCACCCGGCCAACCGTATTCGGGGATGGTGAACAATCCCGCGATTTCACCTATGTGGATAATGTCGTTTATGGGAACCTACTTGCAATAGAGGCCCAAGATGCTCCGGGCAAGGTCATGAACCTTGCCTGCGGTGGCCAGCTCACCTTGAACCAGCTCTTAGCCCTGTTGAGAAGAATTACAGGGGCGGATGCAGAGGCCGTCTATACCGATCCCAGACCTGGCGATGTGCGCCATTCCTGGGCTGACATCACTCTGTCCGAGCAAACCCTGAATTACAAAACCCAAGTCCCCCTTGAGGAAGGCCTCCGCAGGGCAGTGGATTACTTTGGGGCTGTGTTTCGTTTGTAAACAAAAAATATCGTAACCGTTCACTGGTTCAGGGTTCAGGGTTCAAGGGTTAACAGAAAATCTGAACGGTGAACGGTGAACTCTGAACCTGTGAACGCCTGCAAAATATCAAATGGCTTCTTGGCTGTCAAAATGAAAATATTCAGATTCCCCTCAGCGGCTGCCCGGAAAAGGCTGGATGCAATCGTGAACCGCCATCTTGCCTTCAAGGCCAGGGATGTCCAGGTTGTTAAAAGGATACTTGCAGATGTTCGAAAAAACAAAGACAGGGCCTTGATCGAATATATTAACCGCTTTGATGCCCCCAGGCTCACCGCAGACTCTCTGAAGGTGACAAAGAGCGAGATCAATACGGCCCGTCGTCGTGTGGACAAAGGGTTTCTCAGGAGCCTTAACAAGGCTGCAACACAAATCGAGGCCTTTCACATGCATCAGGTTGAGCAATCCTGGTTTACAACCAATGTTGACGGAACGCTGCTGGGTCAGCTTGTTCGGCCGGTCAGTGCTGTGGGTGTGTATGTGCCTGGAGGGAGAGGAGGCCAGACACCTCTGGTCTCTTCAGTGCTGATGGGATGCATCCCTGCCAAGATCGCAGGTGTCAAAAATATTTGTATTACCACTCCTCCGACCAAAACCGGTGAGGTAAACCCCTATCTCCTTGTAGCAGCACATAAGGTGGGAGTGGACACTATCTATAAGGCCGGAAGTGCCTGGGGGATCGCAGCCCTTGCCTATGGTACTGAGACAGTTCGGCAAGTGGACGTCATTGTAGGACCGGGCAACATCTATGTGACCCTTGCCAAGAAGATGGTTTCCGGCGCGGTGGGGATTGACATGGTTGCAGGTCCCAGTGAGATTCTGGTCATCGCTGATCAAGAAGCAAACCCGGACTATATCGCGGCCGACCTTCTATCTCAGGCCGAGCATGACCCCCTTGCGTCCGCGATTCTGCTGACAACTTCTTCCCGGTTGGCCAGGGCAGTGTCTGATGCCCTCATGGAGCAACTAAAAGACCTTCCGCGAAGGGCCATTGCCGAGGCATCGATAAAAACGTACGGGGCTATCGTTGTGTTACCTGATCTTCCCGCTGCCTTTGGCCTTGCCAATCAGATTGCCCCCGAGCACTTAGAGCTTCACCTTGAAGAGCCATTCCAATACCTTGGCCGTATTCAAAATGCAGGCGCAGTCTTTCTCGGGCCATATACTCCTGAACCTGTAGGGGACTACATAGCCGGACCAAACCATGTCCTTCCCACAGCAGGAACCGCCCGGTTTGCCTCAGCCCTTTCCGTGGATCACTTTATCAAGAAGACCAGTGTTGTTTACTACGCTGAAAAGGCCCTGAAAAGCGACGGGGCCGACATTGTGCGACTGGCAGAGATTGAGGGTCTCTCAGCCCACGCCTGGGCCATAAAGATAAGGAAGAAAAGATAGCCGCTCTCTATCGGAGGCGTTCAAAACTTGTTTTCTACAGTGCAAGTACAGAGAAAGGTGGCAAGTTATGAAGATTTTAGTGGCTGACGATTCTGCGTTAATGCGTCACGTGCTTGTCAAAATTCTCACTGAGGCTGGTGTCGAAAGTGTTGTGCAGGCTTGGGACGGTCAGGCGGCTGTACAAAAAGTCGCAGAAGAAGCTCCGGACCTGGTGCTTATGGACTGGGTCATGCCCAAGATGACTGGCATTGATGCTGTGAAAAAAATTCGCGCAAGCGGAAACAAGGTTCCCATCATTATGTGCACAACTGAGGGCGAACAGAACCGCATTGTCGACGCGATTAAAGCAGGTGCCAACAATTTCGTGGTCAAACCGTTTGATCCTAAAATAATCATAACAAAGATTAAAGAGACTCTGGCAAAAGTCTCCTCCTAGCTGCATTCCCAAAAAGGTAACCGCTTACTTATCCTTTGCGTCCCAAGCCTGGATCAGGTAATCCTTCTGGTCTTCAAAAACCCGGGCCTGCTCCTCAACCACTTCCTCGGCCTGGCTTGAGGTCATCTTTCGGGTCTGGTTGATAAAGGACGCAACTCGGCCGAGGTAAAGGGGGGTTACCAGGTTGACCAGTTGGGTCCGGTTGTGGGTCCAACGGTGGAAAGTGGCTGCGGTCTCATACAGTACCATGACCCAGGTCTTCAAAGGCATGGCAAACTTGGTCTTGGCCATGGCAGCGCACCTCTTGAGTTCTTCGAAACACTCCGGGCAAAATATATCCCGATAGAGACCCTTAAAGTGCCGAAAGCCTGTCTTGTACTCTGTGACCAGCCTGCCCAGATCAACCTGGATTGGCTCAGGCTCCATAGTCTCCTGCAGCCCGAAGAGGGGAACAGTTCTACTCCCTTTGATCGCCTTCCACGCAGCTTCATTTTGCTCCATGAGAACAAAGAGGGTGTGGATCACCTGCCGGAACATAGGCCCAAGGGACTCGGACGGATCTTTGGAGTCATGGATCTTTACCCCCAGGTTGGACTGACAAATCTTGAAGTTGTTGGTGATGGCATTAGTCGTCATCCAGATGTCAATACCATAGCGGGCCACGTCCGTGTCCCAGACATCCTGCTCGATGTAGTATGCTGCCAGCTCGCCAGCAAAGGCAAAGTCCCCGCCAATGGGCTGGCGGATGCGCAAACCGTAAAGGGCACGGGTGAGATTATAGACAATGTTGTTGGTTATGGTGCCGTCATACTTGTAGCGGGTGTAAACAGGGGAGACATACTGGTACTTCTTTTCCAGAATCGGCTCCAGAAGATATTTGACCCAATCGCTGGTAATGGAGCGCAGGTCCGAGTCAACCAGCATGCAGGCCTTGACCTTGAGGCGCTTGGCCGCCTCGAACGCGGATCGAAAGGCCGAGCCCTTGCCGGGAGCCCCTCGGTAGATGGAGACGATCTTCTCCTGCCAGGGCTTGATCTCGAATTCCTTGACTACCTCACGGGTGTCGTCGGTGGAACCTCCATCAGCAACAAGTATCACACATCTTTTGTGCTTGTAATGCCTGGCCAGGCCGTGAGTGACCATCTGAATCACGTGTTCGATGGTCCTCTCGTTGTAATAACAAGGGATTCCCACAAGGATGTCTGCGCTCTCTATTTCTTCAATTCTTTTTGAGGTATAGCCTCTAAGTGCCGTATCATACCGCATGGCTCCTCTGCTCCTTCCAGTGATCTTCCTGGCCGTTCCAGGTGACGTGGCAATCCGCATCCCCAAATGCCTAGCTAGTACTTGACCGAAAACCCCAGGTTTTCGGTCAAAAATCCGAAATCCGAAATCCGAAATCCGAAACAATGACAGAAATAAAAATGTTCCAATGACAAAAACAATCAAATTTCAACAAGTTCGTTTTGGTCATTTTGTCATTTGGTATTCGAATTTGTTTCGAATTTCGAGTTTCGATATTCGGATTTTGCCTGAACATGACTTTTCGTTCGGGCACTAGCTAACAGCCACTAACCACTGACCACTGACCACTGACCACTGACCACTGACCACTAACTAAACCCCTGTATGCCCAAAGCCACCCTCATTCCGCTCTGTTTCTTCAAGAGCATCCGCAACTTCCAATTGCACTTGATAGACCTTCTGAATGACCATCTGGGCGATCCTGTCACCACGGCGTATGGTATATGGTCCTTCCCCCAAATTGATGAGCGCAACCTTTATCTCACCCCTGTAATCAGCATCGATGGTGCCTGGAGCATTGATGATACCGATGCCGTGCTTAAAGGCAAGGCCACTTCGAGGACGGATCTGTGCCTCAAAGCCTGGAGGAAGAGCGATAGCGATCCCTGTGGGAATCACCGTTATGGAACCTACAGGGAGCTCCTGATTATCTTTAATAGCTGCACAGAGATCCATCCCGGAAGATTGCGGAGTCATGTAACGGGGCAGAGGGATATCTGAATCGTGTTCTGGGTGAAGGCGAAGGATCTTGATTATTGGGGAAGTCATTTGTCACTGCAAGTGAGCTAAAGTTGATGAAGTGAGCTAAAGTGCCTAAAGTGAACTAAAGTGCCTAAAGTGAGCTAAAGTTAAGGGATGGACATGATCGACTTGTGATCCTTGTTTCGTCTTTTGATTTAAGCACCTTAGTTCATGGAGTAAATAGAGCCAAGAGTATGAAAGGAGCATAATTGACTTATATTTTTTGGTTCCTAACTTTAGGCACTTTAGCTCACTTTAGACACTTTAGGCACTTGTCTCAACTAACTTTAGGCACTTTAGCTCACTTGGATTTAGAGGCTCAAAATATCCTTATACGACGCCTTTTCATCGACCGGCCCAAGGAGGGCCAGAGACACAGCACTGTCTTGGAAGATGTCCTGTGCCAGATTCAATATATCTTCGGCCGTGACCTTTTCGATTTCATCCACGAGCTCTTGCAGGGGAATATGATGGCCAAAATTTATCTCGTTGTGAGCAAGACGAGTCATCTGGTTGCTAGTGCTTTCAACAGCAAGATAGAGTCCTCCCTTAAGGTGTTCTTTAGCGTTTTTGAGTTCAGAATCGTCTACCGGTTCTTCCTTGAGCCGTTTCATCTCCCTGGCGATGAGGCGAAGAACCTCTTGAGTGTTCGACTTGTCCACGCCTACGTAAACCCCTGTGAGGCCGGTGTCACAATACGACAATACAAAGGAGTAGATAGCATAGGCAAGACCCCGGCGTTCCCGGATTTCCTGAAACAGCCGGGAACTCATATTACCGCCCAGGACGACATTCAGAAGGGCACACGCATGACGTCGAGGATCAGTCGTGTAGATACCCCTGGTGCCCAGACAAATATGGACCTGCTCCAGATTCTTGGGATGAGCGGTCGCCACCCAATCCATGGCCGGTTTGGTGCGCTCCGGGAAGTCATTCCCTTTTCGAACCACTTCAAATGCCTGAGCTATTAATTCTGCAAATGATACATGCTCCAGGTTTCCGGCTGCTGCAATTACGATCCGTTCAGGCTGGTATGCCCGGCTGAAATATTCCTTTATGCTATTGGAATCGAACCTTGTCACGGTCTCAGGGGTTCCGAGTATAGAACGCCCCAGGGGATGGCTTCCCCAAAGAGCCTGGGCCAACAGGACATGGACGTGTTCGTCCGGTGTGTCCTCCAGCATTTTTATTTCCTGGAGAATCACCTGGCGTTCTCGTTCTATCTCACCGGGATCAAAAACAGAGTTCAAAAAAATGTCAGACAAGAGATCCACCATCGTATCCACATGGGTGTCCATGACCTTGGCATAATAGCAGGTGTTCTCTTGACTGGTGAAGGCGTTAGACTGACCGCCGATGGCGTCAAACTCTTTGGCGATTTGAAGGGCGGTTCGCCTTTCAGTTCCTTTGAAGATCATGTGCTCAATGACGTGGGAAAGTCCTCCCTCTTCAGCCTTTTCATCGCGGGCGCCCACATTGACCCAGACTCCCATTGCGACCGACCGAGCGTGAGGTACCTGCTTGGTAACGATTCTAATGCCATTGTTCAGGACCGTTTTGTTAAGATCGTGTGGCATGTTTCTGATTCTCCATAATGGCCTTTCGGCTAAGACGAATCTTGCCGTCACGATCTACTTCAAGAACCTTGACCATAACTTTGTCGCCCTCCTTCAGAACATCGGTTACCTTATGGACGCGCTTTGAAT
This sequence comes from Deltaproteobacteria bacterium, assembly GCA_019307135.1. Taxonomy (GTDB): domain Bacteria; phylum Desulfobacterota; class Desulfobacteria; order Desulfobacterales. The sequence continues at coordinate 37,104 of JAFDKF010000012.1, read as the reverse complement.
CGAGTTGGGAGATATGCACCAGTCCGTCAGTTCCCGGAAAGATCTCTACAAAGGCACCAAAGTCCATAATCTTGCGAACAGTCCCTTCATAGATGGCCCCAACTTCAGCCTCGCGAACAATATCCTTGATCATCTTGAGGGCCTTTTCGCTCGATTCGTTATCAACGCCAAGGATCTTTACAAGGCCTGAATCCTCTATATCGATCCGGGTGTCGGTTTCCATCTGGATTGCCCGGATTACTTTGCCTCCAGGGCCGATGATATCCCGTATCTTGTCGGGATTGATCCGTAAGGACAGGATTTTGGGCGCATAGGGGGAAATCTCCGGCCTGGGCTCTTTGATGGTTTCTTCCATCCTGTCCAGGATAAAAAGTCGGCCTTTGCGTGCCTGGTCGAGGGCCTTTTGCATGATTGACTCGGACAGGCCCTCAATCTTGATATCCATTTGAAGGGAGGTGATCCCCTCGCGCGTGCCAGCTACTTTGAAGTCCATGTCCCCCATGTGGTCTTCATCGCCAAGGATGTCAGAGAGTATAAGGACGTTGTCCCCTTCCTTTACGAGCCCCATTGCGATGCCTGCTACAGCGCTGTTGATTGGAACACCGGCATCCATTAGGGCAAGGCTGGTGGCACACACGGTGGCCATGGAAGAAGAGCCATTTGATTCCAGGATCTCCGATACAACGCGGATTGTGTAATCAAAACCATCTCGGCCTGGCAAGACCTTTTGCATAGCGCGAGTGGAAAGCCCACCGTGTCCGATTTCCCGTCGGCCGGGGCTTCCGAATCGCCTTGCTTCTCCAACTGAAAAGGGAAGGAAGTTGTAATGAAGCATGAAGGGTATGAAGACGTTCCCATCCAGGGTTTCAACCCGCTGTTCATCGCCAGTGGAACCAAGGGTTACAACGGCAAGGGCCTGGGTTTCGCCACGCCTGAAAAGGGCTGAGCCATGGGTCCGGGGTAGTACCCCCACTTCACACGTGATGGGGCGAATCTCGTCGAACCTGCGGCCATCTATGCGACGGCCTTCTACGACGGCGAGATTGCGTATGATGCGGCGCTCAAGGGCGTGAAAAGCCTCATTAACCTGTTGTTCCTGATCGGCATAGCGATCTCCAAGGGCCGCCAGCACATCGGTTCTCACACCCTTCAGCACGTCAAGGCGTTTAAGCTTTTCAGGGACCTGCATGGCTTCCTTGATCCGCTCGGCAGCCAGGGCTTCCACCTCTTTTGCCAGGGCTTCGTCTATCTCACTGACAGGAGCAGGGCGCTTCGGCAGGCCCATGGCCTCCTTGAGTTTGACCTGTAGGTCAATAATTGGTTGTAAGGCTCTGTGGCCAAAAAAGATCGCTTCCAGTATATCCTCCTCTTTGACAAAGAGACCTCCTCCTTCCACCATAACCACAGCATCTTTGCTCCCTGCGACGATCAGATTGATATCGCTGTTTTTCACTTCTTCACGGGTGGGGTTGACTCTGAAACGACCATTTACGCGACCCACACGCACGCAGGCGATCGGTCCGGCAAAGGGAATGTCAGACACCTCCAGGGCTGCCGAGGCACCTGTGACAGCTAACATATCAGGATCATTTTCCTTGTCCACGGAAAGCACTGTGGCGATGACCTGTGTCTCATGCCTGTAGTCTTTGGGGAAAAGAGGCCTGATCGGCCGATCTATGATCCGTGCAGTGAGCGTTTCCTTTTCGCTCGGTCGTCCAATCTCTCTACGAAAGTAGTTGCCGGGTATCATCCCGACCGCATATCCTTTTTCCTGATACTCAACCGTCAACGGCACAAAATCGATCCCTTCCCGGATTTCATCCGTGGAAACAACGGTCACCAAAACCATGGTGTCCCCATACCGGACCATGACAGCGCCACTGGCCTGCCGTGCCATCTTTCCTGTTTCTATGCTGAGGGTGCAATCACCCACATTTGCCTTAAATGATACTTCCATTCTTTTTTCCTCGTTATTCGTTATTTGTTATTCGATGCCGCAGCGCATAGCGTTTTCTTGCTCTATGCGCTCTGCTCTATGCGCTCTGCGATTCACGATTCACGAGATTATTTTCGAAGACCCAGGGCCTTAATAACCTCCCGGTAACGTGTAATGTCCTTGTTCTTCAGGTAGTTTAGTAACCTGCGCCGCTGGCCGACCACTTTTAGCAAGCCCCTTCTGGAATGATGATCTTTTCGGTGGATCTTAAAATGCTCGTTTAGTTGGCTGATACGCTGAGTTAGAAGGGCGATCTGGATCTCTGGCGATCCCGTATCTGTTTCGTGAAGTTTGAACCGATCAATCAACGTCTTTTTTTCCTCTACTGCTAAAGCCACTTTCAAAACCTCCTCTTTTCGATTTTCGATGAGAAAATCCATGTCCGTCTGCTACGTATTTAGCTTTGGGGAAAAGGTGTCAGGTTTCGGGTTTCAGGTGTCAGGATCGAGAAACTTGAAGAGCTGAAACCTGAAACCTGAACACTGACACCTCACAATTGAACTCAATAACCAACAATCTTCATTTACACCCATCATCCATCATCCATCATCAATCCAAAAACACACAAGCATATGGATATACACCATTTTTCTTGCTTGAACTTATGACGGCAACCAGGTTGCCCTGGGTATCGGTTACCTTTATCCACGGACAGGTCCGCCGAAGTCGGACCGCTGTAACTTCTTCCTGGGTCACTGGATAGCCGTGTTGTATCTTTTTTAAAAGCTGATCACCCGCCGAGATGCCTGGCATTCCCCTTAAGGCAACGCTCATTGGTATTATGTGGTTTGAGATCTTGCCGCTTGCAGCAAGCCTATCCAGGGTATTCAAAGATACAGCTTCGTCCAGGCCGAATCTGCCACTTTCGGTTCTACACAACTCGGTTAAATGCGCGCCACACCCCAGCGCGTCTCCGATATCAGCGCACAATGTACGAACATAGGTCCCAGCGCTGCAGCATACACCAAAGCGGACATCGGGCAGGCTGATGTCAAGTACTTCCAGCCCGTAGATGGAAATACGTCGGGGTGGTTTTTGTACGAAGGTCCCGTGCCGGGCTAGCCTGTAAAGCGGCACCCCGTGGTGCTTGAGGGCAGAATACGCAGGAGGGGTCTGGTGTTTCACTTCCAGGAAGCTAAGGAAAACCTTGCGCACGTCCCGATCTGTGACTCCCAGGTTGGGTTCCGTTGAAACAACCCTGCCCGTGAGATCCTGAGTGTCGGTTCGAATCCCGAGCCTCATGACTCCTTCATATCGCTTTTTTCCATACGTAAGAAACCGGGCAAGGCGCGTAGCCTTATTTATACAGCAGACGAGCACACCGGTGGCAAAGGGATCCAGAGTGCCGGTGTGGCCCACCTTCTTGACTTTTAAGATCCTCTTTACGTGTGTGACCACCTGGGCAGATGTCATATCTGGCGATTTGTCTACAACGATGATCCCGTTTATTGTGTTTATTGTGTTCATTGTGTTTGTCGGGTTTATCCAAACTCAAGCAACCCAACAAACCGAAAAAACCGAAAACTGGCAACTATGTTTCAGAAGATTACCCGTTGTTTGATTGGATTTCACTACGTATTGCCTTTAAGACCTTATCTATCCTGGTCGCCCGATCACAAGATTCGTCATAAAGGAACTCGAGCTCCGGCATGCGTCTGAGTTCGAGGCGACGGCTTAGCTGACGCCTCAGATACCCCGAAGCGCTTTTAAAGCCAGCCAGGGCGCTCAGCCTGCGTTCCTCTCCTTCGGCAACGGTAAAATAGATCCGGGCCGAACGGAGATCGTCAGTTATGCTCACACGCATGATGGTGACAAAATCCAAACGGGGATCCCTGATCTCTTTCTGCAGGAGATCGGATAGTTCCTTTTGTACCTGACCCCCTACTCTGTCAGCTCGCTTGAAGTGGATCACAGGCTGATGATCTCCATTTCCGAATCGATGATTTCAGCCACTTCCATGGCTTCAACAAAGTTTATAGCCTTGTCTAACTTGGAATTGATCCGTCGGCGATCATTCCCCACAAAAGCCAGGCCTATTTCTGCACGCTGGTGGCTGTCATTGGCGCCAACCTCCGCCACTGACGCATTGAAGGTGTTTTGAAGACGGGTGATTATACCCTTTACGATCCTGCGTTTGCCTTTTAATGAGGTGTTTCCAGGAATCCTCAAAACGATTGTGCCAATTCCAACAATCATCACGATTCGATTGCGCATTGCGGATTTATTTGGCAATCCCCCCCCGGGGCGTAGACCCCTCCGGGCCGGAGGCTCCAATCCGCAATCGGTATAGCTGATCTCAGGACGATTGTGCCAGTTTCAATAATCATCACAAGTTGATTTGGGATCTTAGGTTTGGGGTTCATTCCGCATTCCGCATTCCGCATTCCGAAATCTATTCAAGGACCGGTTTGACCTCTTCTATTTCGTAACATTCAATCACGTCATTGACCTTTATGTCATTGTAGTTTTCGATGCCGAGCCCACATTCGTATCCGCTTTGTACTTCTTTGACGTCATCTTTGAACCGACGCAAGGACCCTATCTTTCCATTATAGACCACGACCCCCTCACGGAGGAGCCGGACGGACTGGCCACGTCCGATTTTTCCTTCGGTCACATAGCAACCCGCAATGGTTCCAACCCTTGGGATATGAAATATCTCCCTGACTTCTGCGCTTCCTATGAGATGCTCTTTATACGTGGGTTCCATCAGGCCTGCCATGGCCCCCTTGATATCATTAACAACATTGTAGATCACGTCGTAGAATCGGATATCCACATTCTGTTCGGCCGCCAGGTCACGCACCTTGGCATTGGGCCGCACATTGAAACCAATGACAATAGCATTCGAGACCGTGGCCAGCATAATATCTGACTCCGTCATGGCCCCGGTGGCAGAGTGGACCATGTTGACCTTTACCTCTTTTGATACAATCTTTTGTATGGCTTCCGTTAATGCCTCGACAGACCCCTGTACGTCGGCCCGGATGATTAAGTTCAGATCCTTGACAGGAACACCTTTCATTTGTTCATAGTATTTTTCCAGGGTTAATCTGCTGCTTTGTGCCAGCTCACGCCCCCGCTGCTTCTGGGCGCGATGGAGACTTACCTGCTTTGCCGCCTTCTCGTCAGTCAGGGCCATAAAGTCGTCGCCAGCCAGCGGAACTCCGGACAGACCTTGAATCTCGACTGGCAAGGACGGCCCGGCGCTATCAAGGCGCTCGCCGCGATCGTCAATCATTGCGCGAACTTTTCCATGGTAAAGCCCACATATGACCGCATCACCGGCATGAAGGGTCCCCACTTGAACCAGTACTGTGGCTACCGGACCCCTGCTGGGATCAAGTCTGGCCTCAATCACATGTCCTTGTGCAAGTCTGTCAGGATTCGCCTTCAATTCCAGGACGTCTGCCTGGAGGAGGACCATCTCCAGAAGTTCCTCAATCCCTTTCCCCTGCTTGGCCGACACATTCACAAAGACGGTATCACCACCCCATTCCTCAGGGGTAAGGTTGTGTTCTGCCAATTGGCGTTTTACGCGCTCAGGATCTGCCTCTGGTTTGTCAATCTTGTTTACGGCTACCATGATAGGCACACCGGCTGCTCTGGCATGGTTGATAGCTTCAACGGTTTGGGGCATTACACCATCGTCAGCAGCTACGACCAAAACAACCAGATCGGTTATTTCCGCCCCCCGGGCGCGCATGGCCGTGAATGCCTCATGGCCAGGCGTATCAAGGAATACGATGTGCCCTTTCTTTAGAGTTACATCATAGGCTCCGATATGCTGGGTGATGCCACCCGCTTCACCATCGATGACATTGGTTTCCCGTATAGCGTCCAACAGCGATGTCTTGCCGTGGTCCACATGTCCCATAATAGTCACCACGGGTGGTTTGGGTTTCAATTTCTCTGGATCATCCTTTTCAGCATGAATGAGAGTCTCTTCCTCGAAAGAGACCTTTTCAGCTTCGTACTGGAATTCGCTTGCAACCACAGCAGCAGTTTCAAAATCGATGGCCTGATTCAGGGTGGCCATGACGCCAAGAGCCATCAATTCCCTGATTACTTCAGCCACCTTTACTCCCATTCGCCTGGCCAGATCTGACACCACAATCGCTTTGTCGATCTTGACGCGACGCTTGATGGCCTTGGGGGTGGTAATCAAGGTTTTGTCGCCCCTGATTGCCACCTTTCCCTTACCGTGCTTTCGGCCCTTACGGGTCCTGAGAGCTCTTGCGTCGTAGAGGTCCGATTTGTCCAGGATCTCCTTTTTTCGAAAGGTGATCTTTTTCTTGAAGAACTCCTCACGTTCTTCCAATTTAACGGGGCTCTTTTTGTCCTTTTTCCTAACTTTGCCTTTAACGGTCGCAGGCGGCCGTTCTTCTTTGGGAACAAGTCTCAGGTGTGTTGCAGGTTTTGCCTTGCCTTTGACCGGCGCAGTTAGCTTCTTTTGGGGGGTGACATCGGCGGGCGGTTTGGCTTCTGGCATCTTAATGATCTTGGCCGCTTGTTCCTTTTTTGCCTTTGGTTTCTTCTTTGCCCTGGCTTTTTTCGCCGGTCTTGCCTTTTCAGGCTTAGCCTCTACCTTCACGGGTCCAGGGGCAGCTTCCTCAGGCGTTTCCACCTCGGTCCTGGCCGCAGGCTTGTCAGGTTCAACAATCTTAGCTACCTTTTCTCTGGAGGCTTCATCAGACACGGGAGCAATAATCTGGTCCGGTTTGACCTCAACCGCTTCCTTTTCTCTTGGCTTGAATCGGATTTCACCTTCCGCCCTGGCTACAGGGATGATTCCTTCTGCTTCCGGCTTCTTCTCGATTACTTTTCTCCGTCTTCTGATAACCGCGCCTTTGATTCGTTTCTCAGTCACAATTTCCGACTTGCCCTGGAAAAGGGCTTCTTTGATGCCAGCAACTGTCTCTTCATCTATGACACTCATGTGGCTTTTCACAGTGATATTCATCTCTATTAGCCTTTCGAGAAGCACTTTGTTGGTCATATTAAGCTGTTTGGCAAGTTCATAAATTCGGATTTTTGCCATTCATTTCTCCCTGCTTTGGTATCTAGTCCGTTTAGCCCGTAAAAAAACCAATTAGAGGACTCACAAACCGGCTAAACGGGCTCAACCGGCCAAACCGGCTCAACCAGAATCTTCCGCATCCTCTGCAGCATCCTCAGGGCTGTCCTGCGCAGACATTGCTTCGGATATATCTTTGTCCTTTCTCATATAGTCGTTTTCATTCACTACCTCAAGGGCCTGTCTGGCCGACTCCAACAGGGTTTCCGCCTTTTTCTCGCTGATCCCCTTAATCTGAATCAGTTCCTCGATAGACGCGTTGGCAAGTTCCTCAATTGAATAGAAGCCCTGTTCGTAAAGGACATCGGCTGTGCTGGCTCCTACCCCTGGAAGCCCCATCAAGGAGTCATAGCCGGTCCGCATGGCCTCGCTGTAGTCGGTTTCACTCTTAACATCGATGCTCCAGCCTGTTAGCTTAGAAGCAAGGCGCACGTTTTGGCCCCGTCTACCAATGGCCACTGACAGATATTCATCCGGCACAATTACCTCCATAGACCGGTTCGCCTCGTCAATCACAACCCGAGAGATCTCGGCTGGTGACAGGGCATTGCACACAAACTTTGCGGGGTCACTGTGCCAGGGAATGATATCGATCTTCTCTCCCTTTAATTCGTGAACCACACTTTGAACCCGCGTCCCTTTCATTCCGACACACGCGCCCACAGGATCAATATCCGAATCATTCGATGTCACGGCAATCTTTGCACGAGCGCCTGGTTCCCGGGCCGCAGCCATAATGTTTACGATTCCCTCGCTAATTTCTGGTACCTCGATATTGAAAAGGATTACGAGGAACCGGGGATGACTTCGAGACAGTATTATCTGGGGACCGCGGGACTCGTGGAGTACGTCTAATACATAGGCTCGAATTCTCTCCCCACGACGATAGGTTTCCCTGGGAACCTGCTCACCTATAGGAAGAATCGCTTCGGTCCGGCCCAGGTTCACGATAACGTTCCGTTTGTCTATCCTTTGAATAATCCCGTTAATGATTTCACCTTTTCTATTAATAAAGCTTTCGTAGACTACGTCACGTTCCGCATCCTTCATCTTCTGTATGATAACCTGCTTCGCCGACTGTGCAGCAATTCTTCCAAAGGTTGTCGCGTCCATTTTTGTCCCCAGACTGTCTCCCACTTGACACCCTGGGTCAAGCTTACGTCCCTCTTCCAAGTCTATTTCCAGGCCCGGATCGGTGACCTTTTCAACTACGTTTTTGAACTGGAAGACCTCAATTTCGCCAAGTTCTTCATTATACTGGACTTCGATATCTACCCCGATTCCGAATTTCTTCCTGGCAGCGGACCTGAGCGCTTCCTCAAGCGTCTTGATGAGAACTTCCTTGTCAATGCCCCGGTCACGACTGACCTGTTCAATGACTCTTCTTACTTCCGATATTAGCATTTTAGACACCTTCTTCGATTGATGATTGCCTTTCAATTGACTATTGAAGATTGGGCATCCTTCATTTTCGCCATAAAGTAGTTTACACTTTTTTTCACCACTCCAGGTTTGGGGTTTCAGTGTTCAGGTTTCAGTGTTCAGGTTTGCGGCTTACGCCTTGAGAACAGTACAGCTCTTTAAGTTTCTCAATCCTGACACCCGAAACCTGACACCTTTTCCCCAAAACTAAATACGCAGCAGACGGACACGGATTTTCTCATTGCCAACAGCCGTGATTTACACTCAATTGTCAATCGTCAATCATCAATATTCAATCCAAAGATTTGCCTTCACAATTGTTTCATAGGGAATAGCGACTGGCCGGTCATCAACTAGAAGTCTGACCATCCCTTCTGAAAACCCAGCGAGCACCCCTTTGAAGCACTTCTTTCCTTGCACGAGGCGATCAGTCTTGATAACCGCCGGCCTGCCTTCAAAATAGACGAAATGTTTTGGCTTCGTTAACGGACGGTCAATGCCTGGCGAGGAGACCTCCAGGTGATAAGGCTCGTGACAGTCCATTTTTGCGTCCAGGATGTCTCCCAATTGATTGCTGATAGTAGCACAATCGTCTAAGGTGACCCCCCCTTGTTTGTCGATAAAAACTCGCAAGACCCGTCCATTGGGTTCTCTGCGATATTCCACGTCGATCAACCTCATCCCTTCTGACTTCAGGAGCGGTTCTGCCAGGATCTCCACATCCGTGACAAATTTTTGGGTCCACTCATTCATAAAAAAAACGGGCCTTTGCCCGTTTCCCATGCCACGGTCTATCTCAATAATCTTCTTGCTGAACTTTTTGAGAAAAAAACCAAGGGCAAAGATTATCGGAAAAATCCACTGATCGAAGCAGATGCTTGGCTCCGTCGTAGACTGAGCCACAAACGAGACCTTTGCAAAACATCCTCTTTTGCCCAATCTCTGCGTCAGGCTCAGATTTTAATCCTCAAAATACTCAAAGTATTCCTGTGGTTAAAATCCTCGCGTTGACTCGGGGCATCCATGCCCCTCGCCCTTACGGGCAGCCTGACGGCTGTCCAATTCCGCTGTCCTGCGGAATTGTCCTTGACCTTGAGCAAAATTGAACGCTTTGCAAATGTCTCGACGGCATCGCCTCAAAAAGGGAAAAGGGCGAATCCCGCCGGAGACGGGACAAAAACTGGAGCGGGCAACGGGACTCGAACCCGTGGCCCCAAGCTTGGGAAGCTTGTACTCTACCAACTGAGCTATGCCCGCTTATAAAATCGCTGCACGATTTTATATAACGCGGCCTCCGGCCCGTATGGCCTACGCCCCGGAGGGCTACGCCGCTCTAAAATAGAAATTCCCAAACAATTCAAAAATTAATCTATATTCTTTTTTAAGGATTGTCAAACATTTTTCGCGTTGGTGCTGCCAGACAGAAAAATCCGGAAAATCGGATTTGAAAAGCAATTTGATTGTGATATCTTATCATTCGTTTAATAGGGATAGACTTTTGTTAATTTTGAGAATCTATAAAAAGATACATATATTCCTCAGGTTTCAGGTTTCAGGTTTCGGGTTTCAGATTCTTTACACCTGACACCTGAACACTGACACCTGAAACCTATATGTGCCCTGAAACCTGAAACCTGAAACCAAAACGGGATAAAGATTTAGGTCCATATAAGAATTAATCTAAGTACGAATTTATTAAGCGAACGATAAGTTAGGTGGAGAGACAATGGATAACGTCAGAGAGCAGATCGAATTTGATGTACTGTTTGTGGGAGGGGGTCCTGCGAGCCTCGCTGGTGCAATTCATCTGATGAAACTGGCCAAGAGCAAGGGCCTTGAGCTTGAGGTAGCTCTTATCGAAAAGGGGGCGGACATAGGTTCTCATGCGTTGAGCGGTGCGGTTCTGAACCCGATTGCCCTCAAGGAGCTTATTCCAAACTACAGGGAAACAGGCTGTCCCATTGAGACAGACGTCCGTGGGGATGAATTCCATTTTTTGACCAGAACACGCCACTATGGCGTTCCTTTTGTGCCAAAGTACATGCACAATAAGGGGTTCCATATCATAAGCCTGTCCAGGTTTGTCTCTTGGCTGGGGAGGTTTGCTGAAGGTCTTGGGGTTAACGTCTTTCCGGGCTTTGCGGGCAAAGAAGTCCTTTACGGCCAGGACGAAAGGACCGTCATCGGAGTTCGGACAGGAGACAAGGGGGTTGGCAAGGATAACGCCCCAAAGGCAAACTTTGAAGCAGGTATCGACATACTGGCAAAGGTAACTGTGTTTGGAGAAGGCCCCAGGGGAAGCCTGCTGCAGGCGATTTCCAGCAAGCTGCACATTTTTGAGGGCAAGATGCCACAGGTGTTTGAAACCGGTATCAAAGAGGTGATCCAACTGCCTGAAACCAACTATTTTTCGAATAGCCGGGGCAATGATATTCATACGTTCGGCTACCCGCTGGGTTTGAATACCCACGGCGGTGGCTTTATTTACGAGATGAAGGACAACAGAGTCTCCCTTGGGCTTATCGTGGGATTGAGTTATCAGGACACCATGCTCGATCTGTACGAAGAATTCATAAGATTCAAGCGGCATCCGTTCATCAGTAAACTTATAAAAGGTGGCCGGGTGATTGAGCAGGGTGCCAGGACGATCGTCACGGGGGGGTATTACACGATGCCGAAGCTGGCCGTTGGCGGCGGTCTTTTTGTGGGGGCTTGCGCCTCAATGCTAAATGCGCCAGCGCTGAAAGGCATCCATACGTCCATGAAGTCGGGTATGCTTGCGGCAGAGGCAATTGTAGATGCCTTTAGTAAGAGGAGCTTTACGCAAGAGACCCTGGGCTATTACCATGAGCTGTTTGAAGATAGTTGGCTCAAAAAGGAGCTCTGCACAGGGAGGAATTTTACCCAGGCTGTGTCCAAGAAGGGTCTGGTCAAGTTTTTCCATGTAGGCGTGCAATATCTTACCGACGGAAAGGGTATATTTGATAAGATGCCCATTGAGGAGGACTCCAGGACCTTAAGACCCTTTAAAGAAGATGTTAATTCGCACCGTACAAGGACATATGAGAAGCAGGCATATGACGGGGTGCTCTTCGTGGACAAACTCACTGGTGTTTATTTGTCAAAAACTCAGCACAGGGAAGATCAACCCTGTCATTTGATTGTTCACGACCCGAGTCTGTGTGTGAATGAATGCTTTGAGACCTATCGATGCCCCTGTACAAGGTTTTGCCCTGGCAATGTCTATGAATTGGAGACCGACGATAAGACCCATGGAAAAAGACTCAGGCTCAACCCTTCAAATTGCCTTCATTGCAAAACCTGCGACATCAAGGACCCCTACGGGAACATAACCTGGATTTGCCCTGAAGCGGGTGACGGGCCCGGGTATACGGTCGTTTAAAAAGTGTGTAAAGTGTGTAAAGTGTTTAACTTATCATTCGTTTAATAGGGATAGACCTTTGTTAATTTTGAGAATTTATGAAAAGATATATTCCTCAGGTTTCAGGTTTCAGGTGTCAGAAACCAGGTTTCAGGTTTCGGGTGTCAGGTTTCAGTTTTTGCGTTTCTCTTTCCTGACACCTGAACACTGACACCTGTGCTGTTTTCAAGGCGTAAGCCGCAAACCTACATGTGCCCTGACACCTGAAACCTGAAACCAAAACGGGATAAAGATTTAGGTGCATATAAGAATTAATCCAAGTACGAATTTATTAAGCGAACGATGAGGTCTAAAGTGAACTAAAGTTAAGGACTCTCCATCACCCCAACACTCCATATGTGGTATCCTGCCCTCAAAAACCTACAATATATGATAATTTAAAACAATTTATATACAAGTTAATATAAATTGCTTGACAAATTCACGCCTTGCTGGATAATAAATTGTAATTGTTCATATCCATTGCTTTTTCTGTCATTTCGACGATTTTTCTGTCATTTCGACCGAAGGGCCCGCCCTGGCGCGACAGGAGCCCGGGAACGTTCCTGCAAGTCGAGCCCGGTCTGGGCCAGGGAGAAATCTGTAACCGTTCATGGTTCAGAGGTTCAGGGTTCACCGAACAAATGTTGAGAGCTGACCCCTTATCACCGCCCGATTGATGATTGAAAAAACAATCGACAATCGACAACCGTAAATCGACAATCAAAAAAGGTAACCCTGAACGGTGAACTCTGAACCTGTGAACGCCTACAAATAGTGATCCTCCAAAATCCTATATGGCACACAGATTGCAGGGCAAAACATCATCTTAAGGGCTGTGTATGATGGTTTACCATCTACCCGGTTACCAGGAGACAATGTCACATGGGGAAGAATACATTGAAACAGATACGCGAATCGTTTTTGATGAGCAAGGCCGAACTGGCAAGAAAAGCCGGTGTGTCCCCTATCACCATTGACAGGATAGAAAAGGGCATGGATTGCCGTATGGAGACCAAGCGGAAGATCCTTTTGGCCCTTGGTTACAAACTTTCGGACAAAGATAAGGTATTCACTAGCTGAGGAAGTGCCATGATTTTTGGCAAAAAGGACCACCTCATAGGCCTGGACATTGGCTCACGAACGATTAAGCTGGGTGAGGTCGTGCAGACAAAAAAAGGTTGTATCTTACAAAAGTTTGGCATGGCTGACCTGCCTCATGGTCTTATAGAGGAAGGTCGTATCAAAGAGCCCGAGGTGGTGGCCGATGCCATCAAGGGTCTCGTAAAGGACTTAAACGTCAAGGAACGTAATGTGGCCACCTCTGTTGCCGGTTATTCGATCATCATCAAGAGGATCACTGTAGGAAAAATGACAGAGGAGGAGCTGCAGGACAGTATTGAGTATGAGGCCGAACAGTATATCCCATTCGATGTGCAGGATGTTAACATCGATTTTTACGTTATTGGAGAACATGAATCAAATCCGAATCAAATGAATGTAATGCTGGTCGCAGCCAAGAAGGAGATCATTGATGAGTATGTAGACGTCCTGGAAATGGCAAACCTGACTCCCTGTGTGATCGACATTGATGTGTTTGCTCTGGAAAGGGTGTTTGAAGATAACTACTCGAATGAAGAAGGAAGCATTGCCCTGATCGATATCGGGGCCAACAAGATGAATATCAACATCATAAAAGACTATATGTCTGCTTTCACTCGAGAGGCGACAGTTGGGGGAGAGCAGATTGTCCAGGAGATTGCCTCCCGGTTTGATTGTTCATTTGAGGAGGCCGAGGCTATCAAGATAGGCGAGACAAAGGACAACGTGCCTGAGGAAGAGGTTCGGGAGATCATTGCTTCCTTCACCTCCGGCTGGTGTAATGAGATCAGGCGGGCCATGGATTTTTACTATTCTACATATGCTGATGAGGAAATCAAGCGGATCATCCTGAGCGGTGGTGCCGCGCAGACGGCGGGATTTTCCGAGCTTCTTTCAAGCGAGACTTCCATCGATGTACAGATGTGTAATCCCTTCACCAGCATGAATATTAACGAAAAACAGAACGACATGGACTATCTTCAGAAGATTGCTCCTCAAGCTGTGATCTGCATGGGCCTGGCATCAAGGAGGGTGGACGACAAATGATCCGGGTCAATCTATTGCCGGTTCGAGCCGCACGAAGAAAGGAAAACATTCGACGGCAGGTGTCGATCTTTGCCCTGTGTATTGTTTTTACCGTCAGCGCCATGGCGTATCTTGCGGTTTCCATGACCGGCACAATATCCGACCTGACTGCCAAGATCGAAGCGGCCCAAAGAGACCTGAAGAGATATCAAACGGCTGCAAACCGTGTTAAGGAAATAAAAAGTGAGCTTCAGAAGCTGCGCGAAAAGACCGATATTATTGCTAAGCTGGAAGAAAACCGTACCGGACCGGTGCAGATCATGGATGCCCTTACCAGCCTGGTGGTGGCAGAAAGGATGTGGCTCACGAGCCTGACTGAAGCCGGTGGGAAGATGAATCTTGCAGGCGTAGCCATGGATAACAAGACCATTGCCGATTTCATGACCCGCCTTGAGAACTCGCCTTATTTCAAGGTGGTAGACCTCATATCCTCCAAGCAAATCAAGTTACAGAAGGACAAGAAGTTCAAGCAATTTACGATGACCTGTCAGCTATCAAGCAGAGGGCCGAAAAAAGAACCAGAAACGTAGGCGTTCACAGGTTCAAAGTTCAGCGTTACAACCTCTGAACCAGTGAACGGTTACCAAAAAACATTATAGGGCAAGATGGCAAAACTTTCACTACCAGGTCTCCCCTTTGAAAAGATTGCGGCACTGAGCAGGGTGCACAGGATAGCGATCTGCGCAGGCACGTTCCTGCTGCTTGGGGGTGCATTCTTTTATTTTTTCTATATGCCGAAAGCCGGCAGAATCGATGAGTTAAAGAAAGACTATGATGGCCTTCAGGTCAAGCTGACAAAAGCAAGGGCAGCCGCAAAAGATCTTGACAAATACGAGAAACAGTTCAAAGAGGCTCAGGCAAATTTCAGGCTTGCCCTTCAGGTTTTGCCGGACAAGAAGGAGATTCCGAGCCTCCTTGAGAGCATATCACAATCAGGTATACGTTCAGGTCTGGAGTTCCTGTTATTCAAGCCGGAGAAAGGGGTTTCAAAAGGCTTTTATGCTGAGATTCCCGTAAAGATACAGGTAAGGGGCGGATATCACAACCTGGCGATGTTTTTTGACCAGGTGGCGAGACTTTCCAGAATCGTCAATATCTCCAACATCAAAATCAAGGGTTCAAAGGATTCTAAAAAGGCCGAAAGACACCTGGAGGCATCGTGCGTGGCGACCACGTTTCAATTTGTCGAAGGTGCACAAAAGAGTAAATAGCCGTCTACATAGGCCAAGATCTTAAAATCTGTGTCAAGCCCGCCCTGGCGCGACAGATCGTAGGGGCGGGTTTATCCCGCCCCAATGACAGGCGGCGTAAAGCCGCCCCTACGAGAAAAACCAGGTCTGGGCCAGGGATTGAGGCGGAGCTTCTCTAGGCAAGAGGGAAAAAAGGGGCTGATATGACAATGGCAGCCAGCGCTCGCAATTTGCTCCTCGGGTTGATTCTGATTGTGCTCGCTGCAGCAGGGTGCGGAAATAGTACGGAATCGGAGCCTCCCCCGCAACCGGCACCGGTTCGAAAAAAGGTCGCCACGCCTGAGAAGCAGACCTCTCAAGCCGTGAAACCTAAGGAAAGTGCGGCCGTTAAACCTCAAATGGCCCAGCCTCCGGAAAAGACTGTAGAAGAGGCAAAAATCCCTGTTGAAAAAATCAAGGAAAAAGTTTTCGAGACCAGAGCTGCAAGCAAGCCTCCTTTGCAACAGGCCGACGTGGGACCACCGTTACCCGAAAAAAAGCCCATGGTCCAGCAGGCTGGAACAACGCCCAAGCTAATTCGTGAAGAAGCGACGAAAAAACTCACCTACTCGTATGATCCTAAAGGAAAACCCGATCCTTTCAGACCAATTTTTGCACCAGAGCGCGAGGGTATGGCTCCTGCCAAGAAAAAGGGGAAGAAAAAAAAGAGGCTGCCTCTCACACCGCTTCAAAAGGTTGACCTGACCCATCTGAATCTTGTTGGCATTATCATCTTGCCTACCGGAAACAAGGCCCTGGTGGCAGACCCGTCTGGGAAGGGATATGTTATCACTAAGGGGACATACGTTGGCACGAATTTTGGGCAGGTCAAGCAAATAATTAAGGACAGGGTCATCGTCGAAGAGGAAGTTGAGGATTTTACTTCGGGTGAAATGAAACCTCAAACAAGAGAATTGAGACTTCAGAAAAGGCCGGGACAGGTGTAACGGGACAGGTGTAACATGAATCATGCATCAAGAAGGATTTGGCACGACATTTGGCTGTTGTGGGCCCTTGCACTCATCATAGGTATGATGGGGGGCTGCGCTTCCAAAACACATACGAAACCAGGGGCCATTGAACAGGAGGCCCCTTCCCAGGAAAAGGTCATCCACGAAATCACGCTTGCCGAGGAAGCCACCCAGACCCTGGTCACCGTCAAGGGTAACCAGCCCCTGGCCTACACGTCAGTCAAACACCTTTTACCGCTTGGCGTAGTCCTCTATTTCCCGAAAACCTCTTTGAAAGGGGTTCAGGAGATCTACACACCAGAGAGCACTCTCATCAAGAGCATTGTTACCACTGAACCGACAGGCAGAGGGGGTTACTCCAGGGTTCAAATCAACTTGAAAGATGATGTTCCCTACAGAGCAACTCAGGAAAAGAATCAACTTCTGGTTTGTTTCAGAAAGCCAATAGCAGAACGGACGCCAACCCTCCCGGAGCCGGAAAAAGGCATTGAAGTTGAAGAGAGACCTGAGCCCGTGGCAGAGGGGGTGGAACCTGAAAGCCCGGCCCCAGTTCCTGCGGAAGCTGAGGAGGTTGGAAAACCGGCGTGGGTCAACCGGATCGACTTTGTCATGCTGGAGAGCGGCAAATCAAGGGTCACCATCGGGACCACCAACAAGATTCGCTACGAAACAGAGAAGCCTTCAGACAAAAGGCTCTTGTTGAAGCTTTTTAATACCAAGATTCCGAAATTTCAAAAGCGCCCACTTATTACTACACGGTTCAAGAGTGCTGTTGATCGGGTCGTTCCAATACAAACGGCCAGGATGGGAGATACTGCCGTCATAGCAATACAATTGCGAGAGGCGGTTCCCTACAGAGTGGAGCAGAAAGAAGATGTATTAATTGTTGACCTTGAGCCTTCCACCGTACCTCCCGGGCCCCTGCCGGATGTGAAGGTGCCAGAATGGCAACAGGTGATGAAAGAGGCCGAGGCGGAGATCGTAAAGGAAGAGGAAGTGCCGCCGGAGGAGCCCGTTTTGACTGAAACGGGAAAGATTTATACAGGGCAAAAGATATCGCTCGATTTCCAGGATGCGGATATCCGTCACGTCTTTCGCATCCTGCACGAAATAAGCGGAAAAAACTTTGTCATAGGCAATGATGTTAAAGGCAGGGTGACGCTAAAACTTGACAATGTCCCCTGGGATCAGGTTCTGGATCTGATCCTTAACATGAATAAGCTCGACTGCGTTGAAGAAGGAAATATTGTTCGCATTGCAATGCTTTCGACCCTGGAAGCAGAAAACAAGGCATTCCGAGCAAAAGCAGAGGCCGAACAGGCGGCAAAAGAGCTCGAGCCTTCGGTCACAGCGTACATTCCCATCAACTACGCAGACGCCTCGTCCATAAAGACGCACCTGGACGAGATCAAGACAGACCAGGGAAAGGTGATGATTGATACACGGACCAATATGATCATCATGAAGGACATCCAGATGGCTATTGACGATGCCAGAGAGGTTGTCAATAAGCTCGATGTCGTGACGCCTCAGGTCATGATAGAGGCCCGGATTGTGGAGGCCAACACCGATTTTTCTCGTGAGCTCGGCATACAGTGGGGGGGAAGATATGACCGGGGGCTAACATATGACCCGGAGGAGGAAGAATATGACCTCAGACCCGGCGAGAGGAGATCATATGGACCCTTTGGTCTGCTGGGCGACAATTTGGCGGTAAACCTGCCTGCGGCCGGGCCCACAAGTGGTATTGGATTTACTTTTTCCAGAACTGGTACTAATCCTTTAACCCTCCATGCTAATCTTCAGGCCATGGAATCTGAAGGGAAGGGCAAGATCATATCTTCGCCAAGAATTCTTACTTTGGACAACAAAGAGGCTTATATAGAACAGGGCCTCGAGATACCCTACCAGGTTCTTGAAGAGGGAAGCTATAGCCTCAAATGGGCAAAAGCGGTCCTCAAATTGGAAGTAACGCCCCATATCACGCCGGACCGTCGTATTTCCATGAAGATCGTTGCCAAGAAAGATGCTCCCGACTGGGACAACGAAGTCCTGGGCACTCCGGCGATTAGTAAAAAAGAGGCAGGCACAGAACTACTGGTAAACGATGGAGATACCATCGTCATCGGTGGGATCATTACAAAGCAAGAATCGTTGTCAAAACAGCGGGTGCCCTGGCTCTCCAGGATCCCCGTATTAGGATGGCTCTTCAGGTCACAATCCAAAATGGAGCAAAAGAGAGAACTCTTGATTTTTGTGACGCCGACCATAGTAAAGCTTGAAGAGGCAACCCTGACGGAAAAAGTGCAAGAATCAAACCCCTAACCCGGACAAGTCGGAAATCCGAAGCTCGAAATTCGAAACTCGAAACAAACCGAAAATACAAATGATCGAATGTTCAAAACATGGAATTTGAGCTGTTTGAGATATGGTCGTGCACTCAGTTTTGGTCATTTGAATTTTGAGGATTTAGAATTTGTTTGCGGCTCACGCCTTGAGAACAGTACGGATTTCGATATTCGGATTTCGAATTTGTTTTCTGCCAGAAAAACACGAATCTTAGAACTAAGGAACTAAAGGAACTCGGATGTCTCGCAAAATAATCTTCTTTTTCTGTATCTGCATAGGAGTTGGTTCCCTTTTCCTGAAAAGTTCTCATGCAGAGGAGGGTACGGAAAAGACCCTCGAACTTGAGTCAGGGCTCTATTATACCATCCAGAAGGGCGATACCCTGTGGGACATCTCTGAGCATTTCTATGATTCCCCGTGGATTTGGCCGGATCTCTGGGAGAAAAACCAGGAGATTGCCAATCCTCACTGGATATATCCGGGCGAGCGAGTCCGTATTTACAGCCGAGAAGAACTCGAAGCAATGATCCAGCCTGAGCCGGAGCCCGAGCCCGAAGAGGCCGTGCAGCCGGAAGAGCCTCCGTACTATTCTTATCCTGCCATTAACAAGGTGGGGTTCATAAGGAAAGACCCTATTGACCCCTCCGGCATCCTATTCAAGGTCAAGGATAAGAAAGTCATGATAAGCCAGGGGGACATGGTCTATATCCGTCCCGTCGGAAAGAACACCTTTGAACGGGGAAAACATTTTGCCGTGCTCCGGATGAGATCAAAGCCTCTAAAGGACAAGGACACCAAGGCGCTCATCGGGGTTCAGTACTACGTATTGGGCGTGGTTGAGATTGGCGGGGTGGAACCGAGGTTTTCTATCGGAAGGGTTCTACAATCATTCCGCCATATTGAACTCAATGACCTTCTGATCCCGTATGAACCACTGTCACCGAAGATCACGCTCGTTGAGAGCAAAGAGGGGCTCAAAGGCAAGATCATTGCTGCCGAAGACCATCAGGGCATGTTCGCCGATACGGTTGTCTTTATCGACAAGGGACACAAAGACGGCGTCAAGGCAGGCCAATTGTACAGTATCTACTACCAGGAAAAGGTGCGTATCGATCCGAAGGCAGAAGAGGATATCGTGCTGCCACCTGTAGAATACGGCAAAATCATCATCCTGCGAACCGAGGATACGACCGCCACGGCGTTGATTACCAAGGCCGAGAAGGCCGTCCGACCAGGGGCAACAATCCATACGCCATAGTCAGTTGGTCAGTGGTAACCAGCGATAGTCCAAACAGGCCAATACAAATCCCTCAATCCCATCCACAGATTTCGCAGATTTCGCAGATCAATAACTATACGCAAGCTTCACTATATCATCTTGGGTGTAAATCAAGATTGTTGGTTATTGAGTTCAATTGTGAGGTGTCAGTGTTCAGGTTTCAGGTTTCAGCTCTTCAAGTTTCTCGATCCTGACACCTGAAACCCGAAACCTGAAACCTTTCCCCAAAGCTAAATACGTAGCAGACGGACATGGATTTTCTCATTGCCAACAGCTGTGATTCACACCCTATCATCTTTAATCTGCGTAATCTGCGTAATCTGCGGATCTCAATTCCTTTGCAATTTCCCGATCTCAGCCAGAGCCGAATCCGCAAGAGGGGTATCAGGCGCAAGCTCTACGACCTTTTTGAAGGCAGAAATGGCATTTCCCGTTGCGGATTGCCCGGTGTAGGCGCGTCCCAGATCAAAATAGGCAGCGGCAAACCGTGGTGCATACTGAACCGCCTTTTCCAGGGAAGAGATCGCCGCCTCATAATCGTCCATGGCCATATAGGTAAGACCCAATCCTCGATAGGCTGTGGCAAAGCGGGGATCTGCCTTGATGGCTTTCTTGAAAAAAGCGATCGACAGTTCATAATCCTTTTTCCCGCGGTACGCCTCACCAAGGTTGCTCAGGGCAAAATGAGGAGTGGCATACACCAGATTGGCACATGCACGGTTGAAAGCCTCTATTGCGTTATCCCACTGCTCTAATCTCAAATAGAGCGTTCCCAGGTTGTTCCGGGCCTCTGAATAATCGGGTATAAGCTTGAGTGCCTTCTTGAAATGCGCAATCGCAAGATCAAATTCCTCTTTTGCAAAATAGGCCAATCCGAGATCATTCTGGAGAAAGGCGTCTTTCTCGTAGAGCTTTTCTGCTGTCAGAAATTCCTTGAGTGCGCCCGTGAAATTCCTCTCTGCCAGGTACGCTTCACCAAGATGCCTGGATGCCTTTGCCTGGCTTTTGCGCTGGGCCAGGTCGGCTGCGCAGGAAACCAAGCATAAGGAGAGGCATAAGAAGAGCAATAACCAGGACGATCGTTTCAGCATAACAGACTCCTCTTTTTGGTTCATTAAAAGGATGTGTGAATCTGAAACAGGTGATCTGAAATCCGAAATCCGAAACACGTGCTGTTTTCAAGGCGTAAGCCGCAAATCCGAAACAATATCGAATGACAGAAATTCAAAACAAAGGAATTGAGGAATCATAAATAACGTTTTGAACATTTGGTATTTGAAATTCGGATTTGTTTCGTATTTCGATATTCGAATTTCGAATTTAATAAGTCAAAATGAAGGTTTCAATGAAAATTCATAACTCAATTTATGGATGGAAACTAATCAAATCCGATCTCCAGAACCTTGATCTGTTTTTCCCTCAAGAAATCAAGTAATTTCGGGTCAAGGGGCCTCTGCATCAATATGGCCATCTTCTCCCTGGGCCTTAAAGTCATGAGTCCTGGAATGGTGAGAGAAGTGGTCCTGAACACATTTCGGTTTGCGCCAAAAAAGACCGGGTTCTCAGTAAATGGAATTCCGATTGCCCTCAAAATATTCCTGACAATCGTCAGGGCTTCATCCTCAGGGCTGATTGACACTACTTCCAGCCCTCCTGCCTCAATGGCCGATTTTGCATCACCGTAGAAGGTGCCAAAATCGACCACCACATCCAAAGTGTTTTCGCCGTGGATGATATTGGTGGTTGTTTCAACCTGAAATCCGGCGTAATCAAAGGAAAAGGGAACGCGAGGCTCATACGAATACCCCATTGCTGTGACAAATCCGGACACAAAGGCCTCCTGATCTGATGCGTCTATGGTCAACATCGGGTACTTTTTCGTCAAATCTTCTCTTAAAATCCCCCCCGACCCCCCTTTGTTTTCCTTCCCACCCTCGGCCAGTATGTCGAGAACCCGGATATTCTCCCTGGCCAGATATTCTACAACCGGAGCTGACGTACGCTCTTCGGGACTTTCTATCAATGTAATACAGTGATATGCAGGCAAAACCCCCTCATTATCGTCTTGCGAGAGAATCCAGTCGCCACGGAGGCTGACCCGAATTCCATCATCCAGCTCAGGAAAATCAAGGATCTTTTGAACTTTTCCGCCTGATATGGCACGAAAGACCTTGTCCAGCGCGGTTGCTCCCGGCTCCCCCGGATCTATCCCCATAATGACAAGGGGGTCCCAGAAAGAGCGCATCGCCTCTTCCAGGTTCTCAGGAAAACCCTTCCGCCACTTCAGAATCAGATGTCGTCCGTCTTCCATCTCTATGACCGGAAAGGCCGTAAGATCCAGAGCAAGGTCCTCCTGGTCCTTTCCCGGAAAATAACATTGACCCGAAGCCAACAACTTGCCGCCTAATCCGGCTATGGTTTTTGAGACCACTTGCTGCCACCACGGAAGGCCCCCGAGTGGTAAGTCCTTTGTTGCCGATGAAACTGTACGCTCCCTAACAAGATCCCCCGGCACGGCTGCGGGT
The DNA here is from genome assembly GCA_019307135.1 of Deltaproteobacteria bacterium. Taxonomy (GTDB): domain Bacteria; phylum Desulfobacterota; class Desulfobacteria; order Desulfobacterales. The sequence continues at coordinate 14,648 of JAFDKF010000012.1, read as the reverse complement.
GTGGCCGCCGTGCGAGTAGGCGATTTGGCAGGCACCTCAGGGATGCGTATGGCCTGGCCGGGATGAATCAGGTCCATGTTTTTGATAGTTGGGTTGAGTCGCTTCAAAGTTTGAACATAGTCTTCGGGAAGTTGATCCCATTGGAGCCCAAGACGGGCGGTGACGATTTTCGACAGGCACTCGCCAGGACGGACTTTACAGGTAATATAAAGTACATCCGGTATGATCGGAATGGTTAAGTAGCGGGGACCTGCATCAGGCCGGCGTTCTTTGACCTCCGTCTGTTTTAATGGGATCAAGATTTCCTGGCCGGGATAGATCCTGTTAACATTCCTTATGTGGGGATTGAAACGTTTCAGGATGGAAACAAATCTCGGAAAGTCATCTTCTGCAATAGCTCCCTTCCGACGGAGTAACTTCCAGATGTGGTCACCTTTTTGAACGGTGTATGAGTCGCACACAATATCTGTGTTGCCGTACCTTTTTATCGTATAAATTTTATATGGCTCTGCCCCCCACACAGGCCCGATAGACCACAACAGCAGGACGAGGACGAGGATAATTTTTTTTGCTGAACACTTCATAAATAAATGTCTTAAGTCAAATTACCACCGCCAGAGGCGGTGGCTTGTTTTGTTGGTCCTGAAAGGTACCCTGGTTTAGGTGCCTACAGTCCGAAGAGATAACAGGTTACAGATTCTGCAATCGACTTTGTTATGACTCAGGATGGGTGCCATGGACAAACTTGTTTGTCCGTGCCCGTTTTCGACTCGATAATGGGACCTCCAGGTATCAGAACAACTTGAAAAATGGACATGACCGGAATCATAGAAGTACTAAACCGTTTTTCTTCTTTGTTACTTCATATCGACACCTTTCACACGGACAAACAAGTTTGTCCATGGCACCACACGTATTCACAATACGGTATTATGCCTCGTTCCCACGCTCTGCGTGGGAACGTACTCCGCTTGGCGCTCTGCGCCTGAGAACAGACGCAGAGCGTCTATCGGATTGGGTTCCGACGCAGAGCATCGGAACCAGAATAAACAGCACGACGATGAGAAAGATGATCTTATCTATTGACTCTGCCCCGCCCGGAGGACGTGGTTTTCCAAGACGAAATAAATATCGTTATTTTTGCATCTCCGTTTTACCCCTCTTCGTAAGGTATATTGCTACTAAGAGGGCTGCCAACCCAACCAACGCAACAATAATTCCAAGTTCAATCATTGTTTGCTCCTTTTTCAATCAATATAGTTCCGCCAACGAGAAAGCCAATAACACCCATCAAAAATAGCAAAAGTAAAGGTATATTGACCTTACCCTGAACAACTGGCTGTAACACAGCAATACCAAAAGTTATGGTTCCAAAATTATTAAAAGCCTTTCCCAGCTCCTTATAAGTTTCTTTCTTCACCACATCTCCTTGAATCTGTTGAGCTATTTGAGCTTCTGCCCGTCCGGGTACCTTTGAGAGAACGGATTTGCACTGCTCGCCGGTCAGCAGGCCTTCCTACGCAAGGAGCGAAGTGGGGGACAGAGCCCCCACGCTACCGTAGCGTGCCCCCTCTGCGGGGCACATGTTGCTTATCAGGAACGCTTACCATCATATTTAATTCTTAGCACAAGGTGGTCTTTGGGAGAAGGGAAAAAGGTTCAGGGTTCAGGGTTCAGGGTTTTAACCTCTGAACGTTGAACCGCTCAACCCAGGTTATAGTCTCTCGGTGACCCGGGCCACCTCGTGGAAGGTGGTTATGCCTTTGAGCATCTTGTCAATGGCATTTGTTCGAAGGGGGATCATGCCCGAGTCCAGGGCCTTTTTCTTCACGGTGAGAATGTCCAATTCCTCAGACTCCGTTATGATCCCCTTCATACCTTCATCTATTGCCATCATTTCAAAGACAGCCGTTCGGCCGAGGTATCCGGTTCCCCTGCACTTGAGGCAACCCTTTCCCTGCTTGAGCCGGACCGATTCTTCACCCTCCACATCAGCGCCAAGGGACTTGAGCACCGGGGCATCCACCTCCAGGGTACTGGCACAATAAGGGCAAATCTTGCGCAACAACCGCTGGGCCACTACCCCGATCAGGGACTCCGCAATCAAAAAGGGCTTGATTCCCAGGTCCATGAGACGGGTGACGGTAGACGGAGCATCATTGGTATGAAGTGTGCTGAAGACCAGATGGCCGGTGAGTGCGGACTGGACTGCGTTTTCCGCGGTTTCCTGGTCCCGGATTTCACCGATCATGATGATATCCGGATCCTGTCTCAGGATATTTCTTAAGATCGAGGCAAAGGCGATGCCAATGGCCGGCTGGACCGCGATCTGATTGAAGTCTTCCCGGATCATCTCAATAGGGTCTTCCACTGTTGTAATATTCTTCTCGGAGTTGGCCAGGTGTGACAGTGAGGAATAGAGTGTAGTGGACTTGCCACTTCCTGTAGGGCCTGTGACCAGGATGATGCCGTTCGGCTCTTTCAAAAACTGGCGATACACAATCAGGTCCCTTGAGGAAAAACCGAGATCCTCAAGATCCTGAAGCAAAACGGTCGGGTCCAGGATCCTCATCACCACTTTCTCGCCAAAGGCCACGGGCACTGTTGAAACCCGTATCTCTGCATCCTGGTCTTGATGGGACAACTTGATTCTACCGTCCTGGGGCCGGCGTTTTTCGGCAATGTCAAGCCTTGATAAGGTCTTGATGCGGGAAATAATGGCAGGGTGAACCACTTTGGGAAGCTTGTGAATGATGTGAAGCACGCCGTCGATCCTGAAGCGTATCAGAACATGGTCCCGCTTTGGCTCAATATGTATGTCGCTTGCACGCTGGTCAAAGGCATAGTGAAAAAGATAGTCAACCGCATTCTTGATATGGGTATCGGTGGACTCGATTTCACTTATTGATTTCAGATGCGTATACTGTTCCAGGTTTCCCAGGTCCACGGATGGCTGGGCGAGTTGGGTCTCTGCGGCTACAATGGAGGACTTGAATCCGAAAAACTCGCCGATGATCTTCAGGATATCGCCTTTGGTTCCCATGGCTGGAGTCACTTCAAGAGTTGTGACACGCCGTATGTCTTCCAGCAGATCCGCATCAGTGGGGTCATACATTACCACTTGGAGTTTGCCATTGTTGATAGAGAGTGGCACCAATAGGTGCTTTAGCGCAAAGAGGCGGGGAATGGTCTTGGTGACCACATCGAGATCAAGTTGAAGGGGGTCTATCTTCTTATACGGGACCTTCAGGTGCCTGGCAACGGCCCTGACAATCTGCTCTTCGTCAAGAACCCCTGTTTTTTTTCCTGATAAGGGAATTTGCAAAGAGGCAACCACGTCAATCATGGTCACCGGGTGTTCGATATCCTGCCCCGGCAGGCCGCTGGCCTTGACTCTCTTAAGCTGTGTGAGCCTGCGCCTCTGTTCAGGAGCCTTTGATATGATGGACTTGGTCTGGTCAGTGGTGAGCACCCCCCCGGCAGTGAGGATTTCCAGTATGTTCTTGTCAGAAAGGTGCAACATGGATGACACTGCTTAGCACAAGCTTTCCCACGAGGGAAGAGAAAAAGGGGGCGAATTCCCGCGCGGAGCATGGGAACAAGAGGACAAAGTTGTTGAGGAAGTGCGATTTGACCGCCATTTCGGCCCGTTGGCCAGGATTTTCCTCGTCATCTTCGGCTGTGTAGTGGCCGGTTCCCTTTGGCTTAAGTTCTATTCCGGTTGAGATCGGGATATGATTTCTTTCTGAATTACTATTTCCAATACATGCGGATCACTACCCTGCACACGCTCAAAGACAATTATTGCCTCAACAGGCACAGGGACCTTATAAAATGGAATAGTGTTACCTTCTATATCGGAAATCTTTGTCGATTCCATGAGCAAAAAACGATACTTATCCGTATTAATGAATCCTCTGTCTTTGGCCTTGATTACCGTCAAAATTCTTTCTTTTGTGCCAGTTACAACATCCCCTTTAGCCCAAAGCGCTTCAATACTCATTACCACCAAGTGAATCATCAGGACAAAAAGGATAATCCTTATTATTCCTCCTTTAGCGTTCTCAAACATATTTGCTCCTTTCTATTTTTCTATCCAGAATTTTAGGCCACTTCTTGGTTTCAATGCAGGATCAATTTCTAATCCTACGACTTCACCGGTACTTATCTGAATAAATGCCCCAGCCTTTCCTCCTTCCTGCCTTCCAATGTGTATACCAGAGCTAGATGCCATACCTTCACCTAGATCAATCACATCCAATACCTTTTCCTTTGGGCCATCATCAGTCTGTACAGTATCTGTACCACCGGTAAACACAGCTCTTGCATACGCCGTACCAGTTTCATAATACAAACCGTATAGATAACTATTCCCTCCGAATTCGCATATGTCATCATTTGGTGCAAAGGTCGGTGCCAGAACAGTACCTCCAACTATTGCAGGTTTGACTATGCAACGCTCCTTTGTTTCTTGACTCAGGGTCCTATACCACCCATCTTTCAGCCTTGCTTGTGATTTTAAATAGTTAAAATTTCCATAGAAGCTCCCACCTGTGTAAACCGCCCCGCCTTCAACTACAGTATAAAGATCTGCTTCAAACAAGTGACTAATATCCAAAAGTAAACCATTCTTGTGGTAATAAGTATCATTGAAAGAACCGCCAATAGTGTGTTCTTTGTTAAAAAACGGATCTTTGATGCCGAAAAAGTACTGCTGATCTGTATTCGATTTATCATCCTCACTCAAATAACGGCCTGTACCAAAGTATATCCATGCGTTATCTAAACTGTCCACACTCAAGGCTGCCGGTGCGGTGATAGGAGCAGGGGAATCAAAAAGCTTGGACAAGGTCCATTGATCGGGATTATCCTTATATGTGCTGAGTTGCGAGAAATCCCACGGTACGGTCACCTTGTACATGGCACCCTTCCAGTCAAAGCCGACCCCATTGTCATCATCATAGGTCTCTCCTATGTAAATGGCATCCACATTGTAATTCATGTTCTTATCCATGGATACCGGGGAAGCCATAAAGGCCCTGGGATCTGGGGTTTCAAAAAGCCAGTCATCTGTGCCATTGCGATAGGGCTCTCCGGTCCTCAGATCCACAACAAAGATATGCCCATTTCTGTCACTGTTTCCATCAAAGTCGATTGGACCTGAACCAAAGACCGCAAACCATTTTTCTTTCACCTTGACAATTGCAGGAGTGAATGTGGTCAGTCCCTGGTCCGTATCATTGCTAGCGTTCTCAGCAGGAGCTGCAGGCACTGAATAGGTCCTTTCCCACAATAGCCTTGGGTTCCTTGGCTCCGTAATGTCCATACATACATAGGTAGGATAAAAGTGTCTCGTTCTGATTCCCAAACCGTCGTTATAGTCCCCTTCTGCCCAGATATGCTTGCCACCATTATTCATGCCGACCAACAGGAATGTACCCCAGTTGGCCTCCCCATCGGTGTCTGTGTAATGAGCACCATCAGGAAGTATCTTGGCATCAAAAATCTTGGGTTTGAAATCCACATAGTACACATGGGTATAACCGTTTGAAGGGAGCCATTTCAGATGGGGCAATAAACATTGAGGAATGTATGCCCATATTTCGTCACCAATATCTTCTGTGGTCCCAGCGGGTTTCACATATTTTTTATTGGTCTTGTCATATTCCCACGAGGTGAAGGCGTGCAGCATTCCGTCATTGGCGCCCACATATATTACCTTTTCCCTGTTTTTCACTGCATCGAAATAAGTCTGGTATGACTCGTCGGCATAGAGTATATCGTAGTTGTCAAGCGGTTCACAAACCGCCATGGGGGTGGAATGGACAATATCACCAAGCTTCCACACACTGTTGTCAACGTTTCGAGTTCTTATACTGAGATTAGTAGTATCCCCTGAAAAACCGGAATCATTCCCGCGTATGAAATGAATCAGGTTTGTCACCCTGTTATCATGGGTGTCTCCCAGATATGCCCATTCGGTGTCATCTCCAACACCCAAGTATGGTTTTATGGCAGAAGCTGCGCCAGTATCAAACTTCACCAATTCACCGCTACTATCAAAGGGATCATCATCTGTTGACGGATCACCATCTGCTAATGCATCCACGATACCATCCTGAGTGTCTATAAAAGTAAATATTTTCCTCTCATTAGAGTCCCTCTGTGCCAAAAGCTTGCCTGCCTCCCAGAGTGGAGAGATTTGCTCCATGGCTACCGTGCCAACAGGGGATGTTGTCTCAAGGTCAGGGTAAGGATCGGCACTTACATCATACAGTTCAATTTTGGTTTCTCCGGATACGTTAACATATCTTATTATCCGATCATGGTTTATATCCAGTGCCTGATCTCGAGGATTTGTGTCCTCTCTCAAATTCCCCTTTTCATCCAGCCAGAGGGACTGGAAGTATCCCACCCATTTTGCTTCTTCTGTGCCTGTTGAAACTACGGGCTTGAAATAGGCCTGAACCAGGTTACCTTCACCTTCGCTGGATGTGGATAGAACAGAAACTGCCGTACCTGATGCTGCCCTTCTGAGGATATCTGTTATTGCCTTTAAAAGCTCTTCTTCCAATTTTGCACCGTCTGTAGCTTCAAAATATGTATCCGGATTTCCGTCTCCATCCTCGTCCCATTCTAATCGATCCTCAGGTGGATCATCATAATCTCCGTCTGGCCTGTTATCTCCGTCTCTGTCAATAAAACCACCGTTCCTTGCTGCATCTTTCAATAATTGTCTCGCGTTATCATCATCTCCAAAGGCGTAGATCGTATATAAGATCAGGTTCTGATCACCATCAAGCTCGCTCTTTCCAACAGTGGAGCTCCGCAGGTCGGTGGTGCGGGCATAAAGGGCAATATCGTCTAAATAATCGGTACCGTCTGAATCATAAGTACCTGGATCATTACCATCGCCGTCATAATCTTTGAGATAAGCAGGTATCTTCTCGTCCTTTGTAGAGGCCCCGTCCGTAAGTAAAATAACAAAGCTTTTGGCACAATAGACGAATTCAGTACCATTGTGGTACGGGTCGTTTACATTATTTGTGGCACCAATAGCATTGTTGGAATAACCAAGGCCTGTGTCAGGGTCTTCCTGTTTAAAATACTGCATAGCCACATAATAGGACTCTGCCAGGGGCGTCCAGGTATCACAACCCGTGTTTTGAAGGTCGGTGACAAGTGATGTCATATTACTACCAATGGGGTGGTCAATATACCCTCCTTCTCTATTGTTACCAGTCCCTTCATAGAAAAACTCATTCCCCCACCTTGCATCATCGCCTACCTTCTGAAGAACACCTGCCAGGTTATCGCCATTATCATAGTGATAAAAATCCTCGGGTTCGTAATTCACGTTTTTCTGCACCTTGATATCAAATTTGTCAATCTCACTTGAGAAAGGGCTGCTATCATTATCCACATAGATATAGCCGCCTTTCATGCCATAGTAGTAGTCTCCGTCATATGGTGAAACCGCTGAAGCAGTCGAGGTGTTAAACCTTCTTATAAAGGTACGAGAAGATTGAGCAGGGGTCTCACCATAATTAACCTGATTACCTCCACCGGTACGGGAGGTTGCAAGGCCTCCCATTAATACTTTTCTCAGCACATCTATTCTTCTCATACAAAGCCAGTTAAGCCAGTTGCCATCCCATAGCCCTGTATTAGGATCACCTGTAGCAATCTCCGAATCCAACAAATTATGAGGGTTTCCACTTAGATCCTCGACACTCCAATGTCCGGAAGAAGGATCGCCCACATATTGCACCTTTTTGTATTTATGATCAAACTTGTTGACATTCCAATAGTAAAAATAGTCAGGATTGAAATAGCCGTAGTATGTGACACTCTCGGCCGGGGAATACTCTACATGAAGGAGGGGGCCATGGTGATAACCTTCATCATCATAGGCCTTTGCATCCCTTTTTCCCGTACCGCTGATCTTGAAGACCATGGCGTTTCCACTTGACCATCCAGGCCTGTTAACGATTTCCTGGACAATCGCAGACAGGTCTGGGGTCTCGTATGTGTCATCCGCCGTCCATGCATCCACGTTATTCCATGCAACGGCAACGGGAGCGGTGGTATCTGGCCTGTTGGATATTTCATCTTGCCCGTTTGAAAATTGATCTGCATTGTCACTGGCCTCCCCGACGATCGTGAAAGAAGTATTCGCAGGAAGTGTTGAACTATCTGCATAGGCTTCAAATTTTATATAGGCACTGTTAATAGTCGCTCCCTTGGGGATGCCCAAATTCTGAAAACGTATGGCCAGTAACGCGTCGTTAGTGGCGTCACCAAATCCCCCAAGATCCAGATCAGTACTATTGTTCCAACTATTATCGACAATAGTATGCCTTTCTTCCGCATCATCGGAAGATTGACAAACCCTGATATCCAGTCTACCGGAATAAGGCTCCCCTGAAAAGGGAGCAGTAACAGTCCCACCATCACCAGGATAGGTTCCGTAAGCGTTAAAGTTCATGCTCCCGGAATTATCGAGCATTATCAAGATATTAGGCTCGACAGAATCAACCATGAATAAAGGGTAGCTCTCATAGTATACCATTTGGGGCTCTGCTGCATAATTTGGCTGATTACCACTAACAAAAAAGGCTATTGTAGTTACGATGAAAATTATTATTGTTTTTTTCATGGTTATAAACCTCCTGCGGCACCTACTACCTTTAGATAACGTGCCCCTACGTTAGATAGTGAATTCCTGGGCCCAGAACCAAAAGAATCAAGGTCGTAATAAATACCTTTTGAGCTAACGCCAGCTCCCTCGGCTCCAGAGGCGAATTCGGCTCCGCCGCCGACTAAAGTTACCGCTTTGAATCGCGTAACATCCACATCAATGTTATAGGTAGCAAGGGTTAATCTTATATCTCGATCAGAATCATTGGGGTCATGCCCAGCGAGTTCTCTGTAAAATGTATTGCTCGTTGAGCTTTCTTGATAATCTCCATTAATGTCAACTTCAATATAGTACAAAGGCGGAGTAAGAGTTGGAGAGGACTTCTCATTAACTGCTTGGGAAGCAACTTTAGCAATTGCGTAAACGCCGGCATCAGCATTATAAAAGGCGATCTTATGGAATTTATCGTTTGTCGCTATCTGCAGCTCAACTGTGGTGGTGTCTGTCGCCGATATGCCAATTATGGTAAGAAGGACCAGGATCATGAGAGCAACAACAATCACGGATCCCTCTTCATTTCTCAACTGCCTGGCAAATGATTTCATACTGTCTCCCTGCTTAAAGGATCTCTGGTATTACGTGCTGCATTGAAACACTCCTGTTGGCTCCACGAGCATTCCAGGTCACGATGATCGTTATTGTTTTGGTATTAGTTATTGGAGTATCATCTGTGACAGTCCAGGATATGTTATAAACACCTTCAGTCGCTGGATGAGGATTATTTGCTGCATCTAAGTCAGGGTGATTATACGGCAGAGCCATCAGTCTTTCCAGCCGATCCGCAGCCCACGTAGCAGCCTCTGTGTGGGTTCTGGCAGAGGTGTTGCCACCAATGGCAGTAATCTGCATGGAAGCAATGCCAAGAATACCAATCGCAAAGATGGAGATGGCAATAAGCACTTCCAGGAGGGTGAAACCTTTTTCTTTATTTGATTTACCGGGCTCTACCAGCATATCTTCTCCTAAGCAGGACGATGCAATGCCAAACACTACAGCCCCATATTCCTGCATTTGATCGAAGCTGTAAGGAGACGGCGTTGGAACCTGTCTCCCGGCGTTATTCTTCTATCTCCCACGACATATGTCCCTGTGTCGGAATAACCCCTGATCGGTGCTCCCGTTCTGGCCAGAAGCCATATTCTTACTGCCCTTATGTTGTTAATATTTACCGTGGCCGCCAAGGCTACCCCGCCGGCAGTGTCGCTAGTGTCTATGACCCCATCACTATTTGTATCAAGGCTCTTATCCAGTGTTCCATTATTATCAGAATCGATTGCCCAGATCACAGGTTCACCGGCGTCATGTTGACCATTGCCATTCGCATCAACGAAGTCCAGTTGGTCGTCGTTGTCATCGTCATAGGCATAGGCGAAGCCGATTGCATGTATGTCCTCGGCCATGCGCATAAACCCGCTTCCATCAGCAGTATCCCTGCCCAGCGGAGCAGCACCCCCGACACCGGCATCCGCTGTGCCATCACCATCGGCATCATTTGCAGCAGAAAAGCCAAAGGTTATGTTTTCATTGGCACCAGTTGTATCTGCGTTACCATCAATATCCATTGTAAACCCAATAGAATTGGGACCAGCGGTTTGTATCCCGGCCCCGGCATTACCCGTGGGATCACAACCCGCCATCCTTATTTCACTTTCCATAAGGTACATGGCAGCCCGTATATTTTGCTGCATATCAACAACCTGTTGCTGGGTCACGTGCGCTTTTTGCTGTGAGCCAAAAGCAGAAATGATCAGTGCCATGACAATGCTCGATACAGCCATGGCAATCAGAAGCTCAATCAAGGTAAATCCTTTGTTGTTATTCGGCACTGCTATCATACTATTGCCTCTTGATTATCTAACGTTCAAAAAAGCCGGCGAATTATGATATCTCCCTCACTCCGAATCGATGTTACTTATCAATTCCAGGTTACTCCATCTGCGCTCTCTATAATTCTTGAATTACCTGCAATACTTAGCCTGATTCCCATAAATCTATTTTGGCTGTTTTTCGTGTAGACATCTCCTGATCCATTAGGTAATCCTCTACTATTAAATGCTGGTGCCGCCCCAAATGTAGTGTTCAACAAGTCCACACCCGCCGGCATTTCCCCGTTTTGAACGATCCTTTCAGTCCCATCCCGAGATCCATTTCCTGCAATTCCGCCCGCCCCTTCCCCATTATCCACAAATGCTTCATAGTCGTCATTTACAGTGTCAAACGATACAACAACATCGGCATTCTCCCTAACCGCCCTTAACCTTGCAAGCTGCATCGTAGACTGCAAATCCCTCGCCGCACTCCTCAATCTGTAATTGGGCAGCCAGCCGATATAACCAGGTATGGCAATAGCGGCCAGGATGGCCAGGATTGCTATCGCTGTCATCAGCTCCATAAGTGAAAATCCCGAATCTTTGCGCATTGTCTCAAATTCCTAACATTGGTTTCTAAGTACAGGACAAAAAAAATTAGACAGGATAGACAGGATGAACAAGATTATTTTTATTTTAAATTCCTGTTCATCATTAATCTTTAATCCACAGATTACGCAGATTACACAGATTTTCGTGAGTTATTGGGTTAAATTCCCCGAAGCTTGCTCCGTTTAGATGGCAATTCGTAAGCATTTCGTGACCGTGCACCAGCCGTCGTCAGAATATTAAGCAAAGTTTATGCCACAATATCCAATTTGAGTTGAAACTCGTCTATCCCCATAATATTAACGTGTTACAGGTATCTGAAAAACCAACCAGAGCCCTCATCAGTAACGAGCATCTCTTAATTGTTTTAAGGGTATTAAATAGTTTTATACCTAAAGTGATCGGTTCCAGGTTCACGGTTCACGGTTCACGGTTCAGGGTTCAGGGTTAAAAACCTTTGAACCTATGAACTTTGAACGGTGAACTTTCTTTATTGACGCGTCATCCTTTTCAGCCGTCGTAGCTAAAGCTCCGCCCTGGCGCGACGTGCTTAAATTAATCTACTAAGCTCATAATCCCGGTCTGGGCCAGGGTCTGGGCCAGGGGCTCTTCAACCGGGAACCGTGAACGTTGAACCGCTCAACCTAGGTTATAGTTGTAGGGCTTCCCTGGTTTGGATTTATGAAATTGCTATGTGATCTCGGTGGCTTTTCCATCATGCTTTTTGACAGTGATAGTAATCCTTTTGATAAGCGTTCACCGGACACTTCATCACCAAGATGGCGGAAGAACATAGCTAGTGCCTGAACGAAAAGTCATGTTCAGGCAAAATCCGAATATCGAAATCCGAAATCCGAAACAAATTCGAATACCGAATGACAGAATGACCCAAACTAACACATTAGAAATGCAATGTTTTTGTCATTGGAGCATTTGTATTTTGGTGATTGTTTCGAATTTCGATATTCGAATTTCGAGTTTTTGACCGAAAAAACAGGGTCTTCGGTCAACCACTAGCTACGGCAATTCAAATAGGGAGGCAAAAGAGAGATTCGATCAATCGAAGTTAGATGGTAGGGATTAAGAGATTGAAGTAAACAAAAGCACAATCAAGGCCGAGGATTTTCATACTAATCCACGATGAGCCAGATAAATTCACTATTCCTGAGTTATCTCTCGCCACGTCCTGTCAGTGAAAACCCAGATGGCAGCGGCACCGGGCATTCCCGGGGGGAGATTGTTTGCCAGTGACGGGACCTGCCATATCTTGGGGACCTGGTTCGTTATGTTAAAGCCCTGACAGACAATTGTCCCGGCCAGCTCGTTCTGTTTGCTGCTGACAGCTTGGCCTGCAGTAAAGTATGCACCGGTTAAGAGTTTCTGAGAGCTGGAGGGCAACGTCATGTCCAATGTACTAACCACACCAAGACAATTAGTGGTTGGGTAGGTTCCATTTCCATTGGGCAGGATATCACCATCAATATTAGTCGTCCCTGTTGTGTATATGGTGCCTTTTCCGTCGATTTTTATGTCGTCGCTTATATTTAACGTAGTTACCTTTACGATCCCCTTTATCTCAAGCACGTTTGTATTCGAGTCGAAACGGATGCCATTAGTGGAGACCGCCCAACTAGCTCCATCATATTGCTCTATATCGGGATAGTACCAGGTCGCACCACCAGGCTTGTATTCTACTGTCAATTCCAACGCACCGGCTATGAGGCCTTTTTCTGGTTTTCCATCTGCTGTCGCCGAATTGGGGTCGTTATTAGGAGGGCCGCCTGTAACGTCCGTTGTCCCCGTCAAGTCCAGCGAGTTGGCATTCAAATATACGGTATCGATGGTCGGCATTGGTATGGATAGATCACCCAGGTCATAGGCTTCTGCGGAAGTGGCACCCTCGTCTGCATGAAGCTTCCCGCTCCCGTTGATAATATCGTCATTTGTACCATCAGCAGGGGCAACATCTGTTCCGTCCTGCACGTAGATCCCCTTGAACGGACAAGCGGCTTCTCCTATAAACCCGGATGCTGCACCAAACTGCATCCTGCCGGTCTTGATTCTGAATTTTGCATTCAGATCAGTCGTGGTACCTCCAGCAATTGTGTTGGCGAGTGTTGCGTCCATGAGGTTGTTTCTGTTATAGAACTGACCGGTTTGGCTATCGACAACAATGTCCGTGGGAATATGACCGTTACCCAGTACGTGAATAGAACCCGCTATGTCAATGTTTCCGTTAAGCGGTTGGCCGGCTCCTCCTCCTCCGGCAAATATTGCATTGTTCCACGGCGAGAGGTTCTCTGCCGAAAGGTATCTTTCAAGTGTTACAGTAGATGAATTCGGGCCTGTTCCAATAGACCTGGCCCAGACGGTTGTCGGGTCGTAAACACCAGGTTGAGTAATGGGGTCAGGTTCATAGTTTTTAAACTCTATGGTATAGGAACCTTCACCGAATGAAATGGCGTTGAAAACAGTATAAAAGGAAGTGGAACTAAGTAGACCTGTCAAGTCTATAGCGCCCGATGTTGCATTAAAAGTGGCGTTGGCGATATCCTGATCGGTATCCAGGTCATTGATCAACTCGGCCTCGGCCCTTGTCAACCCGGCCTCGGCAATATGAAGGGCCTTTGCAGCGGAACGATTGGCACATGCTATCTTCATATCCATAGTGGATGTCATGATTCCCGCGGCCCCAAGGACAGATAGAAGCGTCAAAAACATAAGGGCTACAATCAGCACCATTCCCCTTTCGTTGTTTATTGCAGAGATCGTCTTCATCCTTACTCCATATTTCGTAATTTCTTAAAAACTTCGGGTAAGACCATTTCTCGTAGGGGCGGGTTTATCCCGCCCGTAAGAGCTTCGTGCGGCAATGAACACAGGCGGGATAAACCCGCCCCTACGTTAAGAATATGCGGGTTTGGGCAGGGGCATCGCATTGAAATCCATAGCGCTTACATTGAAGCGGTCCCGAACTTATTGAGAACTTACCAGATTTCTAGCTATGATATCGGAAGTGAGAGTCATTCGCCGATAGCCGTCACCGGTGTAATAAGAGGCCCGGCCCTGGGTTCTTGCAGTTATGGAAACAGTTACCATGGGTAGACGTTGGTGCCTGCCGGATATGCATTTCCAAGCCCCTGTCCACTCAAGCCCGGGTCCGTATCAATGGTCAAAACAGCCCCTGAAACATTAGTCACCTTGGCATTTTCAAGTTCACCTATAAAGATGTCGCTCCTGGTAGTCGTATTAAACTTACTCCCCTCACCTGATTGGAGGGTAATGGTCGTATCGCCTGAAGAGGCCGCAGATGAAAGTGTGCCCGGCGGGGCATCAATGCACCCGACGATCTCAAGGGTATCCGGGTTTGTGCCTCCATCTGTAACCAATATTTCGTAATTAATGCCTGCGGTGCCGTTGATCGTTGTCCAGCCTGGTTTGCCAAACCCTGCCATCCGGATATGCCTTGATATGATGTCCATGGCAACCCTGGCATTCTGCTGCATGTCCGAAACCTGCTCCTGCTGCGT
>JAFDKF010000095.1 GCA_019307135.1 Deltaproteobacteria bacterium | reverse complement strand
AATCGTGCGACGCTTATTGGCCTTTACATGGGACTCAAATAAATGCCTAATCCCGCCCTGTTCACCGGAAACATAGCCTCGGATTCTATTGAGAAAATAGCGCCGGACAAGACAATATAAATATCAGAACAAGGACGCTGCTAATCACAATGAGTACTATGGTAATACCACTGCCGGTGACTACGACGTCTCCGCCAACTGTACATATTGTCATACAGGAGGCGATTATAACTATGGCATACAAGGCCCAGGTCAGACCATAAGCGCGTTTTGTGCCAGCTGCCATCCAAACTTTCACATGGACAGCGCGATAAGCAGCGGGGGAGACTGGATAAGACATCCAAGTGATAAGGTGTTGCCAAGCAGCGGCGAGTATGCCTCCTATACAACTTACAGTGTAGAAGCCCCTGTGGGCAGGACGACCGTACCGGATGCAATGGGCAATACCGTTACGCCTGGCACCGATGTTGTCACATGCCTTTCTTGTCACGTTGCCCACGCCAGCGATTATCCGGATTTGCTCAGATGGGATTATTCAACCATGAATGCAGGCGGCGGCGAGAATACCAGCGGGTGCTTCGTATGCCACACTGAAAAGGATACAAGCGGATCATAGGAAGAAAACAAGCAGTAGGCAGTAAGCAGTAACAAGGTTCAGCGGCATACCATGGCCGCCGAACCTGTTTTCCCCTATCCTCCAATAACCTTCCAGCACTGCACCCTGGGAAGCAGAGGGTCGCATCTTAATTATTAAATATTCGTTTCTTGTTTTTGAATTGGACCGTTTACTGAGAAGCTCAAAAGACGACTGAAAAACAACACGCTGGCTCACTGCTGTCCGGAATGATTTTTCAAAATACGGCATAACTATCTATAATTATAGTTATTTTCAGGGTTAGAAAGCGTTATCGACTTGAAATGAGATTCTGGGCCATAATTCCGAAAAATTTCGGAAGGAATGGCCCATGTACACAGGAAAAACAGTCTTTTCACAATTGATGGATTTTTTGCCTCTGCATGAGTTCCGCCGTTGTGAAAGGGCTTGGGGTCAAGTCCGCTCTTGACTCTTGCTCTGAATTCATAAGAGTCAAGAGCAGACTTGATCCCAGGCGTTCATACTTGGGTGCGGCTCGTTTCCAATCCCCTCTGCACGCGTTCTGAGAGAACTTCCACGCCTCGTATGCCCTCTGCTGACTCCCGTTACGCGATCTGCTCCCCTTGCGGTTCGCTCAGTCCTCTAAGGACACGCAACGGGCCTCCCGGGGTAAACACATGTCTTTCCGCACACGAGCGCCGAGTATACGTACCTGGCTTAAGGTAGTTAGAGGACTTTGTCCTGTGTTGCGGATTCGTCCCACCAAGGCCCACCTAACTCGATTCCTGTACGTCGCCCCATGCGTTCGCGGTACCCTGCCGTAGCAGAGCCACTGCTTTCCCGGGCACCGTCGCCGGATACCCGGGTGCGATACCGCTACACCCTTCGCTACTACCTGGCTGGGTCTGGGACTTGCCCACCTTCGCATTTACATGCTATGGTGAGCTCACCCTTAAGAACACGTGCCGTGCCCGGCACACATCGGGATAGGGAGGAGCCTCGCAGCTCCCTCCTCCCACACCACGCAGCATACGGGTCCGTACTGCGCGATTCGGCTGATCAGGCAGAATCAGATCCAGGGGAACAAAAGACGGAGTGAAGTGAACTCAGTCGTCCCCGCGGCTCCAGGCCAAGGTTTGTTTTCTCTGTTTGCCGCCTGGTTTCCCGGCGGTGCCACAATATTTCGGCCATACCTTTGGGGCGACATCATGCAGGTCTCTCCCGCTGAAGCGGGACTACTTTCAGCGCACGATCGTCAGATATACGTGACTTGGCCATATGACGGATATAGGACTTCGTCTTGTGTTGCAGACTCGTCCCGGCTGTGCCCCGCCTCAAATCTGCCTGCCCTCTACCCTCTCGGATACGGGGCATACCTGTACGTCAACCCACGCTTTTGCCTCCAGCTTCCTTCAGGCGCGCATCGCTGCTACACCCTTGCCTTCGGCTACCGTTGCCGCTCCCTTTGGTCTCTCTCACCTGGCGGCTCGCCTCTGCGCTTCGCTTCGAGTCGCCTCCGTCGGGCTGGGTCTGGACTTTGCCCGATACGTGTGTCATAATATCGGACATCACCATTTAGCAGCCGGGCCATGCCCGGCACACAACCTGTCACTTCACCTGGCACCAAGGGCCTGGCGGCCCTCGGTGCCGGTGAGTTCTGCTTATGCCTCACTAAACATAGGTGATGATGGTCGAATTCAAGGAAGATAACGGAGAAATCCTTTCCATTAGTGTCAATGGCGAACAAAAGGCTTGGGGTCAAGTCTGCTCTTGACTCTTGCTCTGAATTCATAAGAGTCGGAAGAGAAGAGGGTCACATCTTAATTATTAATTATTGACCTTTAAAATACACGCACAGGCACTGGGAAGCGGTGGCTGCAAAGAAGTTGGCAATTTCTTGTAGTATATCAGGCACTGCAATTACAGTGAGATATAACCATGTGGACACCGAGATGCAGGGGGATAAAAAGCTAAATCGTCAATTGAAAAGGATCAAGAAGCGAATACTTAATAATTAAAATGTGACCCCCTGCTTTTCGCAATGGGAGAACGGTATGAATGCATTGGCTTTCGACACGACGAAACTCATAGAGATATGCCGCAAAAATGACGCAGCTATGATTGGGGTTTTTGGCTCGATGGCGCGAGGAGAAGCTACCCCGGAAAGCGATATCGACTTATTGCTTCGGTTTTCCAAGCGCAAAAGCCTCCTTGCTTTAGTGAGGCTGGAGCGAGAACTGTCATCCGCACTGGGAAGAAAGGTCGAATTATTGACGGAGGCGGCAATCAGTCCCTACCTGCGAGACAGAATCAAGCAGGAATTGGCGGTGATCTATGAAGCTTGATGAATCTGTATACATTCAGCACATCTTAGATGCAATCACCAGAATTCAGGAATATTTGCAGGACAATGAACTACCCCGCGGCAAGCCGCGGGGTATCAAAATAAGTGTTTTATCTTTTCTGTCGCAGCAACAGGGGACTAGGGGACGGGTATTGATATATTGATAAAAGACAGGGTATCAATACATCAATACCCGTCCCCCACACAAACCCTATAGTTAAGTGAATGGTAACAATGAATGACCTTTAATATTTCCTGCTTAAACTAAAAATAATAGAAAGTGGACTGGAAAAATGGACATTCCTAAAATTTTGATAGACCATGTACGCGACGGCCAAGTAGTTTTATTCTTAGGCTCTGGAGCCTCATTCGGAGCTAAACATCCTGAAGGTAGAAAACCTCCCCTTGGGCAAAGCTTATCGGATTTATTAGCAACAAAATTCCTTGGAGATGACTTTTTAGGCTATACATTGCAGCAAGTAGCTGAACTCGCGATAAATGAAAGTGATCTTTTTTCAGTTCAAAGTTATATTTCAGATATTTTCATGGGCTTCCGTCCGGCACAATTCCATAAATTGATCCCTCGTTTCGTATGGAAAGCAATAGCAACCACAAATTATGACCTGATTGTTGAAAGGGCTTATGATAGTGTACCTCAGAGGCTCCAGGAACCAGTAGTCTTTTTAAAAAATACTGATAGGGTTGAGGAAAAGCTAAAGCAACCAAATAGTATCTGTTATTTCAAATTGCATGGGTGTATCACAAACATTAACGATGGTGATACCCCCTTAATTCTAACTCCAGACCAGTATTTAGTAGCAAAGCAAGGTAGGAGTAGATTATTTGAACGAATTGAAAGCTTAGCCTATGAGTACCCATTTGTTTTTATCGGACATAGCTTAAGCGACTATGACATAAGAGCAATACTATTGAATCTAAGTGATCTTGGCGAAGGGAAACCGCGTTCGTATATTGTTTCCCCAGATCTTAGATCTGCTGAAAACCGATTTTGGCAATCTAAAAGATATAGTTGTATTAAATCATCATTTGAACATTTTATTAATGAACTCGATAAACATATAAAAAATGAGTTCAGGGAATTATCTAAACTAACAAAAGAGGATGAAGGCCACCCATTTTTAGACACATTTTGTTCAATTGATGGGAAAAAACCAAGTGAAAGCTTAAAGACATTTCTACATAGGGACACGGAGTATATTTATAAAGGTTTAACCGCACCTAAAGCAGATGCCAAGGCTTTCTATAAAGGATATTTTATTGACTGGTCACCAATCATTGAGAACCTAGATGTAAAACGGTCATTAAATGATTCTATCCTATCAGAAGTCTTCTTGAACAACGAAGAAGATCGTTCAGAAATAGTGGAGTTCTATTTAATTAAAGGGCACGCCGGTTCGGGAAAAAGCGTTTTATTAAATAGATTATCATATGAAGCAGCTATCGACTTTGATAAAATTTGTATAAAGCTAAACCCCTCTGGATACCCAAGTTATGAACCACTTGTTGAGATGTATAGTTTATGCCAAAAAAGACTTTTTCTTTTCATTGATCCAGTTTCCAAATACTTAGACACAATTAACCATTTTGTCCGGGAGGCAAGAAGAGACAAACTGCCTCTTACTATAGTTGGTGCTGAGAGGAATAATGTTTGGAATTCAGAGTGCGAGAGTTTATATAGTATTTTAACTGATACCTATCAAGTTCGTTATCTCAATGACAAAGAGATGGATAGCCTTATTGAATTGTTAGAAAGACACAAATCTTTGGGGCATATGGAAGGTTTAGATAAAGATACCCAAAAAGAGATGCTATCGGAAAAGGCTGGGAGACAGATCCTCGTTGCTCTTCACGAAGCCACTTTAGGAAAACCTTTTTCTGACATAGTATTCGATGAATATAATTCTATAGCATCGCATGAAGCGAAGTCTTTGTATTTGACTGTTTGTATAATGCACAGGATTGGTATAGCAGTGCGGGCTGGATTAATTTCAAGAGTACACGGAATACCTTTCACTTTGTTCAAGGACAATCTGTTCGCACCATTAGAGTTTATAGTATTTGCAAGAGAAAATCGCATAATAGGTGACTATCAGTACCAAACAAGACACCAACAAATAGCAGAAATGGTCTTTGAACGAGCATTAAGTGACCCTCAAGACAGGTTCGATGAATACATTCGCCTGCTAAATGCCTTGGATATCTCATTTAATTCTGATCATGACGCTTTTTTCGACATAATAAAAGCCAGAAAACTTATTGATAACTTCGCAGATCCTCAAATGATTCGTCAGATATACGATGCAGCAAAAAATCGTGACCATGAGAACCCGTTTATACTGCAACAAGAGGCCATATTCGAAATGAACTCTTCTGGGGGGAGTTTAGACAAAGCAACAACACTACTACAAAAAGCAAGCCAGATTGCCCCAAATGATAGAAGATTCTCTCATTCTTTATCAGAACTATCACTAAAAAAAGCAGAACGATCCCAAAACAAGTTAGAAAAGCAAAAATTCCTTGATGAGGCACGTTCACTGGCCATTTCCCTTTCTACCAGAGCCTATGAAAAAGAGAGGCCAACACATACTATTTTAAAGGCAGAGATAGAAGAACTTAAAGATATTCTCCAAGCTAACGATCAAACATTAATTGAAAGAAAGGTAAAACAGATTCAGAAAATTCTCGAAAAAGCTTTACAGCGTTTTCCTGATAGTAGCTTTATTTTAGACTCAGAAGCTACTTTTTCGGAAAGTTTGAATCGCCATCCCCTCGCTGTTGAGGCATTAAAAAAAGCTTTTGAATTAAACAAGAGAAGTACATATCTGGCAGTTAGACTGTCAAGGATGTACGAGGATCAGAATGAAATTGAAAAATCAATCCAAATTTTAAAAACCTGTTTGGATAGAAATCCTGGTGAAAAGATTATTAATTTCAAAATAGCATACATGCTTGCGAAATACGGAAAAGGAACTGCTGGAGAAATTAAATATCACCTGCGGAGATCTTATACTGTGGGCGATGATAATTACGCTTCTCAATTTTGGTACGCTAGATGTCTATACCTTGAAGGGGATATAAATGAGGCTTTAAAAATCTTTAACAATTTAAAGAATCAAAATATTGATAACAGGATTAAACAGAAAGCACGAGGGATCATAAAAGAAAACGGAGAAATAAAACAATTCTCAGGTACAATATCTCGATTAGAAGCGTCTTATGCATTTATCGTTAGGGATCAAACGCAAGATCGGCTTTTTACTCATATTTCACAAAATAATTACGATGAATGGAAAAACCTATCGACAGGTAGAAGGGTTGTTTTCAATATGGCATTTAATTATCGAGGACCACAAGCTTTGAAGGTGTGTTTAGAAAATCCGTCATAATTCATGATTGTTACTCAATTTGCAATCTTGTAGAAATAGAATATCACTTATCGGGATAGGGAGGAGCCTCGCAGCTCCCCCCTCCCACACCACCGTACATACGAGTCCGTATACGGCGGTTCGGCTGATCAGGCAGAATCAGATCCAGTCTGACCTGTCGGGGAAGTATTGTGGGACTTTGGACTTTGGGGACGCCCTTTACATTTACAGATTTGAAATTATGATTCTTGTGCACGTTAAGGCAAAAAGTCTGTTGTGCTATTGGGCGGTAAGAGACCTTGGTATTGGTATGGCTCAAATAGCAAGGCGATTGAATCTCTCATTGGCAGGGGTGAGTCAGTCGGTAAAGCGAGGAGAGACAATAGTACAACAAAAGGGCTACAATCTCATCGATCCTTAAGCCTAAAATTCTAAATATGGAAATGTAAAGGGGCGTCCCCAAACTATATAAAAAATGACCGTATTACTGGATAACAAAGGCCAAGGAAAAGTTGGCGATGCTCTGGCGGAGGGTATTCAGGCAAATGCTCACCTTTCCGTCCTGTCCAGTCTCTTCTCCATCTACGGCTACTCTGCCCTAAAGAAGCAACTCGCGCGAATAGGGGTTCTACGTCTCCTGATATCCTCGAACAACGCCTCCGTCGGGTCCGGAACCGAACAGCCGTTTCGGGTGGCTGGTTTATCTGGAAGCGAGGCGGACAGGCGTTTCCGCAACGCCCTGAACCTGCCGGAAATGGCCCGCGAGTGTGCACAGTGGCTCCAGCAGAAAGCCGAAATCAGAGCGGTCTCGCTGCCTGTTCTTCAGAATCTATTCCATATCGAAAATCCTGATGGTAGCGCCATAGCCATTCACGGAAGTTCGCCGTTCACATCTGCGGGGCTCGGCACTGTGCCATCGGATGGATATGAGATGAATACCTGCTTTACGACACCGGCGGAAACGCAGAGCCTTCTGAAATGGTTCGACTCAATATGGCAGAACCCCGAAGCAACACGAGACGTGAAATCACACGTAGTTGCTCAGCTTGAAACCATCTTCGCCAGCAAGTCCCCGCAGCTTGTCTACTTCTTGACTCTATACAACGTATTCCGAGACTACCTTGGCAAGCTAGAAGAAGACAAGATCATCAAGACAAGAACCGGCATCAAGGACACGCTCGTTTGGGGCAAGCTATACCGTTTTCAGCGAGACGGAGTGCTTGGCGCAATTGACAAAATTGAGAAGTACAACGGCTGTATCATCGCTGACAGTGTCGGCCTTGGCAAAACCTTCGAGGCCCTGGCGATCATCAAGTACTACGAGCTCCGCAATGACCGCGTCCTGGTTCTGTGCCCGAAGAAGCTCCGCGAGAACTGGACGCTTTACACGGTAAACGATCGCCGCAACCTCTTTGCTGCCGACCGATTCAATTTTGATGTCCTTAATCACACCGACCTGACTCGAGTTGGCGGGAAATCAGGTGAGATCAATCTCGAAACTTTGAATTGGGGCAACTACGACCTCGTTGTGATCGATGAGTCGCACAATTTCCGAAACAACCCACCGCGTAAGGACGGGCTGACTAGGTACTCGCGGCTTATGCGCGAAATCATCAAGTCGGGCGTGAAGACCAAGGTCCTCATGCTCTCGGCCACGCCGGTCAATAGCCGTATGAACGATCTGAAGAATCAGGTGGCATTTATCACGGAAGGCACGGACGACGCTCTTTATAACTGCGGCATTGCCAGTATTGAACAAACACTTCGCAAGGCACAGACACGTTTCAACCAGTGGCTCCGGCTTGATGCCGCCGAACGGACGACCGAGGATCTCCTAGAAGCGCTGAACTTTGACTACTTCAAACTGCTTGATCTGCTCACCATCGCCCGTTCCAGAAAACATATTGAGAAATACTACGATTTTGATGAAGTCGGTGAGTTTCCAGAGCGGGCCAGACCGATAAACATCAAGTCTGATATCGACACCAAGGATTTGTTCCTCGAACTCAGGGAGATCAACAGAGATATACGCCGTCTCAATCTCAGTTCATATGCCCCATTGAAATATGTCCTCCCTAACAAACTTGAGGAATACAGCCGCAAATATGACATGGAGGTATCTGGCGGATCGGTATTCAAGCAGATCGACCGCGAGGAGAGCCTGATCCACCTGATGCGAGTGAACCTTCTCAAGCGAATGGAGAGCTCGATCAATTCCTTTGCGCTTACGCTGGCAAGGCTCCTCGAAAAGGTCCGTGACATCATCAGCCGGATCGACTCACATGACGAATCTGAAATTGAAGAGCTGAGCATCGAGGAGATCGAAATCGAAGATGACGATTTCGCACCATATTTAATTGGCAGCAAGATCAAGGTGCTCCTTCAGGACGTTGACCGTGTGCGGTGGAGGCAGGAGCTTGAGGAAGACGAAGTGCTTTTGGTCAAGTTGCTGCGGGAGGCCCGGGAGATTGACGCTTCGCGAGATGAGAAACTCCGCCGTTTTAAGGAGCTCATCGTCGCCAAATGCGGGAGCCCTATCAATTCTGACAACAAGAAGGTCCTCATTTTTACAGCCTTTGCGGACACGGCCCAGTACCTCTATGAGAACATCGCCGAATGGGCACATGACGCACTCGGCATCCATTCCGCTTTGGTAACCGGTGGCAATGGCGGCAACAAGACCACGATGCCGAAACTTCGCAAGGATATCGCCACCATCATCACCTCGTTTTCTCCACTTTCAAAAGAGCGCGCCAAGATCGATGAGTCTCTTACAGAGGAGATTGACATTCTAATTTCCACCGACTGCCTTTCTGAGGGCCAGAACCTTCAGGATTGTGACTGTGTCGTGAACTACGATATTCATTGGAATCCGGTTCGGATTATCCAGCGTTTTGGCCGCATCGACCGCCTTGGCTCGCAAAACCAGGTTATCCAGCTCGTCAATTTCTGGCCCAACATGGAACTGGACGAATACATCAACCTGGAGGCCCGGGTATCAGGGCGGATGGTCCTACTCGATATCTCCGCCACAGGCGAGGAGAACATCATCGAGTTCCCCGACGCCGGGAAGATGAACGATCTGGAGTATCGCCGCCGTCAGCTCGAACAACTCCAGAATGAGGTGGTGGACTTGGAGGACCTCGGGGGAGGTATCTCCATTACGGATATGACGCTCAATGACTTTCGGATGGACCTTGCCGAGTACCTGAAAGAGCATGCGGACCGCCTTGAGCACATGCCGCCCGGGGCTTTCGCCGTCACCCGCGTCGACGACCTGATCGAAGAGGAAGGCCTGGAGCCCGGCGTTATATTCTGTCTCCGTAGCGAGTCGGCCAAGGTGACAACGGACAGCACCTACGCGCTTGCACCCCACTACCTGGTCTGGGTTTCCGAATCCGGCGAGGTACAGATGAATTTTACCCGGGCCAAGAAGATTCTGGACTTGCTCAAGAAACTGTCTCTCGGCCGATCCCAGCCTGATGAGGGTGCTGTGGCCCGATTCAACTGGGCCACCCATGACGCTACGGACATGAGCAAGTACCAGGCGCTGCTGTCCAAGGCTGTCGCAGCCATCACCGGCAAGGCCGAAGAGAAAGGTGTTGAAAGCCTCTTCCATCGCGGCGGAACAGCGCTGAGCAAGGATTCGTTCCAGGGCATGGACGACTTTGAAGTGGTTTCCTATCTCATCATTCTGGGGGAGGCGACCGAGACATGATTGAGGCTTTGTACGAGAAAATGATGATTCCCCAATCCTGTCGGCTTGACAAACGGGTTTACAAAAAACTTTTCCATGAGAACGCCAAACTGAGTGCAACCGACAAGAAGGCGTTGCGCGATCACGTGGATACCATTCTCTGGCAGTACACCTTCAAGCCGACCACGATCCCGATTCAGCCCTACGAGGACGACCAGGGTGAGTATCACGAGGTGGCGCTTCTTCAGGTGAATTTGACATACGACAAACGAGTCAACCGTCTTTGTGAAATTATTCATCGCGCGATCCCGTACCCGTTGATTCTGGTCTTCCACATTTCAAATTATCAATCAACAATCAAAAATCAAAAATGCCTTATCAGCCTTGCGTACAAGCGATTCTCCCAGGCAGAGAAGGCAGCTATTGTCGCTGAAGGTTTTCAGGCGACGGGCTGGCTGGATTTGTCGAATCCGACGGAAAACCAAGCCGCTTTCCTGGCAAGCCTGGACATATCGACATGGCCCCATACGCATTTCTTTGCGTTTTACAGAGCTGCCATGGACCGGGTAATCGCTTTGGCGTGCGCCGAGCACAGTGGCCATTATTCATTGGAAATTCCGAATGGTCTCTCGGTTGATGATCGAGTGAATAAGCTGAAGCAGGTTGAAAAACTCCAGCAGAAAAAATCGGAAATTCAGGGCAAACTTAAGAAAGAGAAGAACCTGGGCACGCAGGTTCAACTGAACACTCGAATCAAACAGATCAGAGACCGCATTGAGGCGATCAAAAGCGAATTGTAAAGAATAAACCTATAAACGCAAATGACAGTTGGATTGCGCCAACGCTTTGTTATTGTTAATAAATGATATCAAGAATTTTTGGCTTTATCAAGTATATGATTGTCTGGAGGGGGTTAATTTT
>JAFDKF010000011.1 GCA_019307135.1 Deltaproteobacteria bacterium | reverse complement strand
CCGCATCTGCTGCGTTGTCAAGGGTTCGGCGTAAATTACTACAGCCTCACCCTTGACGCCTTGCATCTGCAGCATCCTCGACTTTTGCAACGTTAGGGATTATCTCCGTCAAAAGCATAGGTAGAACAGCCCTGCCGATGCAGTTCTTTTTCGACAAGGTGAGCTATGGTTGATTTTCCAGAAGCCGATAGGCCCGTGAACCAAATGACCGCTCCTTTGTGACCATGCAAGTTTTCGCGGTTTTTGCGAGAGACATATCCATTGAACCACGTGACGTTGTTTTTCTTTGCTATGTTTTTCATCCGGGTCGTCCTTTATTTGTAACCTATTTTTAGACAGGATTAACAGGACTTATTGGATTATTCCTTCATCACTTTCCAGATGAAAGTGATGAAATGCAATCCGCCTTCAGCGGAAACTGAGAAAAGATCGTGTAGATCCTGTAAATCCTGTCTATGCACCATAGAGTGCGAGCGCTTTGGCGTACATTTCGTGGTAAACCGAAGTGGTTTTTTCCCACGTGTGGTGCTTTTGCACCCAAGCGGCGCTTTCGGATTGCAGCCGATGGCGCAAGTCATCGTCAGTCAGCAACTCCTCAAGCGCTATAGCAAGAGCTTCCGAATCGCCTGCCGGAAACAGGAGCCCCGTTTCGCCATGCTGGATCAATTCCTGATGACCGCCCACGTCGCTTGCAACCAAGGCTTTGCCCATGGCCATGGCTTCAAGGGGCTTTAGGGGTGTTACCAGCTCGGTCAGGCGTATGGAATATCTAGGGTAGGCGAGAATGTCGATTAAGGCATATACTCTGGGAATACGATCATGTGGGATGCGGCCGGGCATGAGGACACGATTATAGTATTTTGGATTTTGGATTTTGGATTTTGGATTTTGGTTGCACATCGCACTAAGATTATCTATCCGGGAATCTACAGATAGACCCAAGCGTTTAATTTGGTTCCTCAGCTCCTCTTCCATTTCGCCTCCGCCCACAAGCAAAAGGGCTATGTCGGACCTTTTTGCTGCGAGACGCGCAAATGCTTCAATTAGGAGGTCCAGGCCTTCGTACCGGTAGAAGGAGCCGATAAAGCCAATTACTTTTTTGCCGTCAAGGTTCCAGGCCTTTGCAAGCTCGGCATCAGGCTGACTGTGCGCGAAATCATCCGGGCTAACGCCGTTATGTACTATCGATATCTTGTTGGCGGGAATACCTCTCTTAGTAAGGTCTTGCTTTAGCCCGTCGCACAGGACGGTCACATGATCGGCTTGGCGGCAAACCCAGGTTTCAATCGACCTGACAAGTCGGTATTTTGGAGAGTCTTGAGTGTAAGTGCCATGATCCACTCCGGCATCTTCCCAGAAGGCCCGGATTTCGTAAACCACGGGGATTTTGAGCTTGCGCCCCACCCAAATGGCGGGAACTGCGTTCAGAACAGGGGAGTGAGCATGCAAAATGTCTGGCTTTTCGAGTTTTGCTACCTCCATAACTTGTCTACCAAGAGCAGCCATGAGCCGGATTTCTGCTTCAAAGGGAAGGCCGTTGTGAGACACCGGTCCTGTCCGGTAGTAACGGAATCCTTCGATCTGTTCTTCTTTTTGCCACGGGCTTTTCCAGCTTTCTTCATGTTTGGGCGAGGTGACAACTATCGGCTGCCAGCCTCTTTTTCGCTGCTCGCGAAAAATGTTCTGGCTGCGGAAGGTGTAGCCGCTATGGAGCGGGAGGCTGTGGTCGAGGATGTGAAGAATTTTCATTGTTAGAGTACGACAGGATTTACAGGATTTGACGGATTATTCTTTACTTCATCACTTTCCGGATGAAAGTGATGAGACTATCCCGTGAATCCTGTCTGGTCACTTCTTTTGGTAGACGGAGGGGGAATCGAACCACCCGACCTTCCCCGTGTAAAGTGCATGGAGCAAAGAGCAGAGCGCAAATGGCAGTGAGCATAGAGAGCTCAAAGCTGAGAGCTCAAAGCTGAAGGTCGTTCGAGATGTTGCAACATCGGGGATCAGGTTTCAGGGATCGGCAAAGCGGGGCTTCACTTGTTGAAAGGGAACGCGCCAAAATCCAAACCGTGGATTTCAGGCTAGCGGAGTTATCGAAACTAGGTACGCTGGCCTCCACCGAATACCTGATCCAGGAATCTTTCTTTGTCCAGGTGTTTTTGCCATTCTCTATGCCTTCTGACGCTTTCTAATCTCTTCCTTCTCGGCATGTTTATGAACCGAATGGCTTCCATAGGCCCCAATTCCTTAATAAGCGCTTTGATGCCCTTTTTTACCATTATCTCTTCGTCCATGTATTTTACGGTTCTCACCGTAGTCCCTCCTTTTCACAAAAGGCAACAGGATTGCCACACCATATGTCTATTTTGTGCTTCGAGCATTTTCTAGCGAGTGCGTCGTCGCAACTTACAAATTCTGCTCCACATTGTTCTGCAAAGGCAACGTGTGCAGCGTCAGCCACTCCGAAGTTCAGGTCAATCAGCTTTTCGGCTCGTCTCCTTACAGCAGGTATGTCTGCCTTGATTGATTGTCCCAGCGTTGCAAGTCGCGCTTCCAGCTCTATTCGCTCAAAAGCCTCAGAAATCGCCTTGATTTCTTCCCTGTGAACCGGCGACACTACTAACCTATATTGTCCCGCCTTTATAGTTGATAATATGAGGTTTACCGCTTCTGTTTCGAGTCTTATTCTCAAGAATGCCTGATCGTCAAATGGTCGGCTCAATGCACATACATCAAGGTAAATAGACTTTGTTTTAGTTTTCATCTGAGGCACGTCGCTGTCACTTCATTGCACATATCAATGGCTGATTCGATGGCAACGATAAAATGATATTTTGCGCTTCCGATCTTGTCTGGGTCGTTAAGGGCTTGGTCAAAAATAACTTGCCATTTTGGCATCTCAGCTTCAGGCCATCTTTGACCGATCCTCATTCGCAAAATCCTCGAAATAGCCTGCTATTACTGCGGCTTTGCTCAATCGGATCGGCCAAATTTAACCCAAATCTGAGCGCCAATTCTGCCAAGTTATTTTTGACCAAGCCCTAAGAAATTCATCTTCTGGTAATTTGCTGAGCAGTCGGAGACGGCTTACGCTATTTCTTAGCTCAGAAACCAGCGTGGTCATCTTTTCGTGATCAAAAAGGGGCATTTTCAACCTCTGCAAGATAGCGACGCCGAAAGGGTGAAAAGTCGAAGTATTGTTTCAGAGTCCTCCCTTCAAAGTCGGCCCGCAAGTTTGGTTCCCTGTCTACTATGACCTAGCCACTTCGGATGACATTTTGACAAAACGCTAAAGGGGCACCATTGATAACTCGCACGTCAATCCGAACTCTAACCACCTTCTCAAGTTCGTTTTCAAGATCTAGTTCAAATTCCAGGATCTTCACATCACTGTTCTCTATGAACACGGCAACGTCGATATCATTGAACCTTTCCTCAGTGACAAAAGAACCAAACAGATAAGCGAACGTAATATTGTGATATTGGTCATTCAAATAGGATGAAATCTTTTTTGAAATAAGGGTCTTCTGTTCGGCCGATAGATAGTATTTCATTTTATGCTGGGGCGTCTCAGTTTTAATTTGCAGGATTGGAGTTTGAATAACACATTTATCATGCTTGCAAAAGAGCCTCAAGTTTTTTCATGTTGGTGGGCCAGTGGTGATTTTTCATGACGAACTCACGTGCCATGGCGCCAAGCCGATTTCTTCGCGCCTCATGGTTTAACAACATCAAAACCGCCCCGGAGAAATCCTCCGGGTTATTTGCCACGAGGACGTGTTCTTCGCGCAGCGCCTGGATTCCTTCAATGGCTTTGGAGGTGGTTACCACTGCTTTTCCCATGGCCATGGCCTCTAAAACCTTGTTTTGCACTCCCCGTGCCAGGCGAAGAGGGATGACACAAACACCTGCTGCCTGGTAATAGGGTCGTGTGTCTTGGACGAACCCGGTTACCATGATGCCGGCTCCATTATCCAAACTCTTTACCCTGGGATGTGGGTTACTGCCGACAATATAGAATTGTGCGGCCCGGACCTCTTTTTTGACCCTGGGAAAGATGGAGTCCGAAAACCATGTTACTCCTTCAATATTGGCATGGTAGTCCATGGCGCCGGTGAAGAGCAAAACAGGCGTTTTGCGGCTCAAGGCTAAAGGCTCAAGGCCCGAGGCTTGAGGAGAAAAGTGGTTGTAGTCGACACCGTTGGGGATGACGGAGATGTTTTTGGCTTCAGGGGATAGCCTTGAGAATAGGTCGGCTTCATTGCGGGAAACAAAAACAGAATGATTGAATAACTGATTGATGCGCTTTTCGTATTTGAACAGGCGCTTGTGTTCGACCCTGTAAACCAAATTGAGAGGAAACCGACTGCGCTGGGAATATTGCAGCCATTTGTCAGAGTCCAGATCGCAGAAATCCATGATTAAGCGAGGCGCATGGCGCATGGGGTATGGGACATGGCGTAAGCTAAATCGATATCTTAGTGTTGGGGAGCGGAGAAGATATTCGGCCATTGGTGAGGAGAAGCAGATGATGGCGTCATATGAATTGCCAGAAAGCCACTGGTTGATCACAGTCTGGAGTGAATTTGAATAGAAATAGGCAACCGACAAAGGCCTGTCATGAAATAGAGAAGTGAGACTTTTTGCTTTAGCAATGGTTTTATTAAGTGGCGCCACATACACCTTCTTACAATACTGGTTCAGATCGTTCGCATGCTTAAGATCAGCAGGATTATCAGCCAGGCACGCCAGGTGGATCTCATGGGAGGATGAAAGGTATTTGATCTCATTGAATGAGCGAATCTTGTCCCCTTTATTGGGCGGGTAGGGGATGCGATGTGCAAGGTATAGTATTTTCATAACCGTTTTATTAGACAGGATTGACAGGATTAACTGGATTATCTTGTTCATCACTTTCCAGACGAAAGTGATGAAATTCAATCCGCTGACGCGGAGGTTTTGTGTAATTAGGCAGCCTTGAGGTGCGCTTTGTAATAATGTTTGCCGGGCAACTCATGCGATGGGTTTATTTTTGTGTTCCGCCGTAAGGCGAGTTAGGCCTTCTGCTTTTCATCTGGAAAGGCAGAAGATAAACTATCGAGTTGATCCTGTAAATCCTGTCTCATTGATAAGACTGTCGCCAGCCTTTTCCAATTTGTAGTAAAGTATGATGCCGAGGATTGAGCCGACGGTGTTGAGGCCCATGTCCATGACGCCTGCATAGCGTCCGGGTATTACCATTTGGATGAATTCGTTTAAGATTCCAAAACCAACAACAGATACAACAACAAGCCATATTCTTGTTGAGCGCCTTATCTTACAGCTTTTCAACAGGCCGAGGCAAAGAATCGAGAGAATAGCGTATGCCGGAATATGCAACAGGTTCTGGATAGTAGGCTTCAATCCTATAACAAACTGGAGGCCCTTGATCTCTCGGTCCATGGGGATCAGGGATGTTGCTAATATTAGGAGCATGTAGGTGATGAGAATGGCTATCTTCATGTATCACCGCCCACTCGCTACGCTCGTTCGACGCAGAGCGCAGAGTGACACCATGATTCGACAGGATTGACTGGATTCTTTTGTTACTTCCCTTCCGGAAAGGCAAAAAATATCCTGGTTATCCTGTAAATCCTGTCTCATCTCAGTGTCTTTTGCGTCTGTGGTCAGATCTTTCCATGCCTAAGGTATGTACTTGACGATTCTTGGGCCGATAATCTTGGTGGCCCAGAGCGGTAGTTTTTTCCACAGTTCAATGCGCCTTTTGTACTTAGGATTTGTGGGACTTATATTGGGAAGTTCTTCGATTCTATTCAAGTAGTACTGGTAGGGCAGGCGGCGTGGTTCAAAACCCCAGTGTCTCTTAAAATGAAAAGGGCCGGTATCTTTTTTACTTCTGCCAAAATCAAATACTCTGTATCCTTTATCTGCTGCATCGCTCATCAAGGCCCAATATAGATAGTCGTTTGCTGCGTGTTCCCTTGAATCCGGGTATGCTCCTGAATAGTAGGGGATCACTTGATCTTTGAAGTAAAAGCTGAGCACGCCTGAAAGGGGGCTTCCATTTTTGGAAATGATCAAGATAGATGAATTGCTTTTGAATGTGTCAAGCAGGTTTTTGAGATACTTTTTTGAAAAGACCGGCGTGCCAAAGCCATGATAGCTGAATGCAAAAAGCTTATAGAATTGGTCAAGAAGCTCCAGTCCGCCAAAAGCCGCATAAAGCTCATTCTTCATTGCCTTGCGAACCATGCGCCTGGTTTTTCTGGGTATGGCCTTAAGGTTTTCGTCCTTGTCACCAGAAATCTCTCTCTTAAAAACGTAGTAGAGGTCCTTTACCGGCAAATCGCCTAAGCGGGTTTCTTCGCTTCTAATCTCCAGATAATCGAGAGCGTTTGTCTTGATCAACGATACAGCTTTGTTGTAAAGAGCGTTTTCAACCTGATCGTTATCTGCGAGGATACCTCCATACGTGGCGAAGGGCAAAGAGACCATGGACCGACCAAAAAGCCGGCTCTTTATAGAAAATAGCGGAAATACTCCGACGATTTGGGGCTCAGGGCTCAGGGTTCTGGGATCTGTATGTACTGGAGATGAGACAGCAAGGAGGTAGTAAGACTTATGGCCAAAGGATTCTTCCACTACTTCTTTCCAGCCGCTGAGGTGAAAAAAGGTACCTTTGGGGTGGCGGCTGACGTAATCGTCCCATGCAGCACGGTCGGAGCGTTTGTAGAGTTCTATTTGCATTCAGTTTGTTTAGACAGGATTAACCCCAGTGGTGCATGGCGCATAGGGCATAGGGCATAGGGTTAAGGCGGCAGAGCGCTTAGAGTACTCTCATTTTAGAGATTTTTGAAAACTTGTGATTTGGCGACATAAGCTGTCAAGCTGCTCCAAGAGTTTATTCGTGACTTCTTTGCTCAGGAGTTTTCTCCTTTCCAATAGAATGAGAATGTTGGCATTTTCAAAGGTAGATCGTCTGGCTATGTTCAAGAATTGTATAAACTCTTTTTTTGATGAAGATCCTGATCCCTCTGAGATGTTGTTGGGCATAGACATGCCTGCCCCTCTGAGTTGCTCAGCAAACCGATATAATCTTCTCTGTTCAAGCTCATCAGCGATATCAAAAAGTTGATCGGCAATCTCAATCGCTAATTGCCAAATGCGTAAATCCTGAAATCTAAATTTAACCATAACTCATAAATCCTTCTTGCCGAGCCAAGGTTAAAGCCCTATGCTCCATGCTCTATGCCGCACTATGTCTTCTTAACGCGAGTGCGCGGAAGCTTCAAGTTTTGACAGGATTGTGTAGACGACAAAAAGAAGAATGAAAGCTATGATGAAAACTAGTATGCCTGAGATTTCGTGCAAAAAACCTTGAGCTACCTTAGCTCCGAACCTTTGGGCCAAGACTGCCGTTGATGTTAACCGAAAAATGTTTACGGCTATCGCAATAGGAATAGCCGAAAAGAACAGAACCCATTTATTGATGACTTTCAAGGGAAAGATATAAGCAAAGGCTGCGCTGAGGGCTAATAATGATGTGAGGGACCTGAGGCCTGAGCAGGCATCTGCCACTTCCAACGTGGTGCTGGCGAGGTTGAGGATATTTCCCTCTCTCAATATACTTATCCCGATCCAATCGATCACGTTAGCAGCGATGTATGAAGCAAAAAGCTTCATGGGAAAAGCTATCTTGTTCCATACAATGGCCGGAATGGGGACCATGAAGATCAAATACAGGATGGGAATACTTATCTTTTTGGTAAAGGCCTTTCCGAGAAGAAAAAGTGAGAATCCAAACAAGAGGACGACCATGGAGGTTCTCTGGAGAAAAAGTTCGGAGCCTATTATGGCAACAGTGAGCTGTACAAGACCCAGAACTATCAAAGCCAGACCCCAATTGCTTGGTAAGATATCTACCCTTTGCAATTCCTTTCTCACAGACCAGATCATATAAGCCGAGATGAAAGGTATGAGATAGCCGTGGGAATAGTTGTCGTCTATGCTCCAGTCATGGACCATGGTGCAGATGAAGGGAAAATAGAGCGCAATGAACAGGAGGCTTAGAAGAGGGATCTGGAAGTAGAGTATCTTGGTCGATTTAGTCATTTTTGATGTTTATCTCTCGCCCGCTCTCTCCGGTCGCTAGAGCTCACAGAGCTCACAGAGACTACTTTTTGCCCTGATTTTTTGAGAGGGAAAAATCACGCCAAGAGATCATCCGCAAGAATTTCCGGTTATAGCGGCATGCACATTTGGGCTGAATTCCCCTCCCTGCCCTGTGGAATGCGGCAGCCTATTCCTCCGGGGTCAAGGATTCAGCTCAAAAACTCTGTGGCTCTGCGAGCTCTGTGAGAGATGAACAAGCTTTTCCTCTTTCAACTACCTGGGAGGAAGTCGTCGAGGATTGGTATGACCTCTTTGGTGAAGTCTGCAAGGTGTTGGGTTGTCTGTTCCGTGTTGCCGTCCTTTGCAGGGGCCATTATTCGTATGAAGGAGCCGTCGGTTCGGCGCTTAAAGATCGAATCGAGGACCTGATAAATTTTCTCCCAATATTCGGATCGGATAAACCGGCCGCGGCACTGGTACCAGTATAAAACCACCTGTCTGTCCGCGCCTTTTTGAAGAATCATGTTATTGATTTCAACGGGCGTCGATTCTGAATAGTTAACTTGAAGAACCAGTGGTTTCAGGGAGGCCACATCCCAGCCAGCACCTGGCATGCAATTTCGAGGTGAGTGAAATCCCTTGCCTTCCATACTGCTGAAATAACTCACATACAGATTTACGATTTCCCGGGCTGGTGAAACGTAGTCATATTCCAGATAAGCGTCTACTCCCAACTTTTCTTCGACTTGTTGAGACAGAGATCTGCTATGTACAAAAGACCATTCTCCGATTTGTCTGGGAAAGGTTTTGAGAGGTCTTTTTATAGGCACACTCATGCCTTTATCAAGAAAACTCAAAAAGATGATAGCCCCAATTAAAACCACGGAGATTATGGCGACACGGGTGTTGGATAGCATTTTCTGGATACTGGATACTGGTTTCTGGATGCTGGATATTGGATGCTGGTAGCGTGTTACATGTTGCGAGTTGCCGGTTGCAAATATAGCTCATGGTGACCTGTCGTTAGACAGGATCTCTGTTTGGTTTTTTTTAGACAGGATGTACAGGAGATGAAAGTGATGAAATGCAATCCGCTCGCGCGGAAGGGGGGATGTAGGATTTCAGACTCTGCTCACAGGCACCTGGTTTGTTCGGTGATCATCCAAGCAATTGGTTCCTGATGGATTTGACCACTCTGCTTGCGGTCTTACCATCCCAGAATTCAATGGCCCCTGTCTGGCCGACTTCTCCAGAGAGAACGTTCTCTATCCGATTCTCGAGATTTTCCAGTTTGCATAGTTGATTTGTTCCCTGGTGAATTGTGATAGGACGCTCAGTGTTCGGTCGCATTGTCAAACAAGGAATCTCCAGATACGTTGTCTCCTCCTGGATGCCTCCAGAATCGGTAATAGCAAAACAACAATTAAATACCAGATTCATGAAGCGAGTATAGCTCAATGGTTCAACGTTGTACATTCCGGGGGTTTCATTCATCAAAGACATCAGCCCGTTCTTTTCAAGGTTCTTTCGGGTTCGCGGGTGAACCGGAAATACGAGAGGGATCTTCTGGGCGATACGCGCCAGAATTTCGCAGATTGATTTTAAAACGTCCTCGTTATCCACATTAGAAGGACGGTGCAGGGTGACGAGACCATAGTCATCCGGGTTTAAACCAAACTCTTTATAAGCACGTTGCTTCTCGATTTTTTCACGCAGCATTTCCAGAGAGTCGATCATGATATTGCCAACACGATGGATCTTGTCCGAAGATATGCCCTCTCGCATTAGATTTTCGTCTGCATCCGGAGATGGAGTCCAAAGGATATCGGCTAAAGCATCTGTCACTAATCGGTTTATCTCCTCCGGCATTGTTCGATCAAAACAACGGAGACCTGCCTCCAAGTGGGCAACCTCTATTCCTAGCTTAACAGCCGCCAGAGTTGCAGCCATGGTGGAGTTGACATCTCCTACTACAACGACCAGGTCGGGCCGGCTTTGCATGAGTGCCTTTTCATATGTTATCATCACTTGCCCGGTCTGCTCCGCATGGGTGCCACTTCCGACACCAAGATGAAGGTCAGGTTCAGGTAGGCCAAGATCGTTGAAAAAGGCATCGGACATATTCAAGTCATAGTGCTGGCCAGTATGAACGATAACGGGAGTCGCCCATTCCTCCTTTTTCAAGGCATGGTAAAGAGGGGCGATTTTCATGAAGTTAGGTCTGGCGGCTGCAATGAGGTGGATGAGCATTGCTGGTTACTCGGTGCTGGATACTGGATACTGGATGCTGGGTAGTTGGCAAAGGTTAAAGGACCGCTGCGCTCAAGGACCGCTTCGCTTGAGGCCAGTTCTTAATCAATCTGCACCTGATACTTCAAGATACTGGTGGCAGGTGATGAACGGATACGCTTTAAAGGCCTCAATAAACGATGATAATTTATATGCAGTCTTGTCCAAATTGGTGTAATGTCTGAATTTATAAAATGCAGGAGCTTCATTCACTTTTGGCTGTTCCGGATCCACTTCCCATGGATGCATGTAGAAAAGATAGGCTTTTTGCTTTCTTAAAATCGATCTAACACCCATTCTAAAAAGAGGGTAGGGCATCAAGCGGAAGTAGCCGCCTCCTCCCCAAGGGAAGATACGGTTGCCTAGTTTTAGATTGCTGATGGGAAGCTCAAAGAAGATTGAAGATTGAAGATTGACGATTGATGATTGCTTATGGTGACCTCTTGTTAGACAGGATTGACAGGATTTTTCGGATTTTGTGTCTTTAGGTTTCTGCCTTTCCAGATGAAAGGCAGAAAAGTCAATCCGCCTTTGGCGGAGGGAAGTTGAGTCGGTTAAATTAGTTTGGGATCGATTGTCGGAGATTTGGAGCGCGATGCCTCTTGCCCCATTTCGGGATAGGTCTAGCTGCCCGTATCGGCCGTGCATGCCAAAGGAATTGTAACTTGAATCGTATAGGTAGCCGCAGTCTTCGATTACTTTGAGAATATCCTCGTTTATGGCAAAACTCGGGGCGCGGTAACCGTAAACCGGTGCGCCAATGATATCCTCCAGGAGTTTCTTGCTGTCAGCCAGATCTTTTTTCAGTGCATCAGGTGATTGCTGATTGCACAGGTTATGGTAATAGCCGTGGGATGCAACTTCGTGACCGCGGGTGTGGATTTCGCGGACCAGGTGGGGGAGGCGCTCTGCGATCCAGCCGAGAATGAAAAATGTCGCCGACGGCGAGTTTTTTGTCAGACAGGATTTACGGGATCGATTGGATTTTATTGTTTTGTCAGTTTCCTGATGAAACTGACAATGGTCAATCCGCCCTCGGCGGAGGGAGTCACTCGGGTTGGTTGGGTTTGTTGAAATGGACCGTTGACTGCTGACAGCTGACAGCTGACCGTCGAGAAGGTCGAGGAGGCGGTGGGTGTTTTTTTCAACACGCAGCTCGCAGCTTGGCCAGGAGGAAAAGGGGATGCATTGCTTGAAGTTTTCCACCTGGAACCAGTCTTCGACGTCGATGGTTAGGAGAATGTGATAGGTATTTGGCATTTGGTATTAGACAGGATCAACGGGATTTTCTGGATTTATTCTTTCATTTTCTTAGCCACAGAAGAAACCACTATTTTTGGCCACAGACCCACACGGACCTACACAGACTTTTCCCGTTGGACTAAACCGCCCAACCGGAAAAAACTTGTCAGTGTCTTTCTGTCTTCCGGAAACCTCGGCCACGGCGCTCAAAGCCGCATCCCCAGTATTGTAAGGGTTGAACTCCAGATCATCCACATTCTTCTATACCTATGTTGCAGGTCAGGACGGTTAAAGCAGGACAGGTATGCGGGTTGTGATCGCATGCGGGCAACAAAATCAGGACTGAGAAAAATACTAAATAACCCATGGGGTATGGCGCAAAGAGTATATTATTAGCTCACAGCTCACAGCTCACAGGTCATAGTTCATAGTTCATAGTTCATAGTTCATAGCTCATAGCTGATAGCTCGTCTTTTGATGCTGGATACTGGATAACAAAGAAGGAGCTGCATAGCCTCCCCTGTGTTTTCCCTTGACAGCGCCTATAATATGTATTATAAATACACAATATAATACTTTTACGGAGGTGTATTATGAATACGATTCGATTAAATATTACCCTTCCAGAAGACTTGGCCCACCAGTTAGACACGTTAGTGGGACCCAGAAAAAAGAGTCGTTTCATTACTGAAACCTTGAGACAACGGATTGAAAGAATTCAAAACGAACAAATGCAGAGACTGCTGGAGGAAGGCTACAAAGCCAGGAAAGCAGAGAGCCTTGCCATAACAAAAGAGTTTGAGCCTATCGATCTGGAGGGATGGGATGAATATTAAAAGGGGCAAAATATATCTTGCCGTCCTCGATCCGGTTGTAGGAAAAGAGATTTCAAAGACCCGCCCAGTTGTCATTGTCTCCAACGATAAAAACAATGAATTCTCGGGAACAGTCAGCACCTTGCCCATAACCTCCAAGAACCTCCGGAGGATCTACCCTTTTGAAGTGCTTTTGCCCAAAGGAGCTGGAAAACTTCCGAAGACCTCGAAGGTGAAAGCGGACCAAATTCGAACCCTTGACAAAAGCAGGATCGTGAGACTTATGGGAAAGATAGAAAAACAAGAGATGGACGAGATTGAAAAAGCCATAAGAATTCATTTAGCGTTATCTTGATAGTGACGGACGCAGGTCGCAGCTTGGCCAGGAGGAAAAGGGGCTGTGCCGATAGGACCAAATTGATTAGGAGCCTTGTGTTTTAGATTCATGAAACGGATATAGCTCATTAAAATTATTTTAATCCACAGATTTCGCAGATTACACGGATTACTCTAATCACTTGAAGGGCGATGCGAAATATGTAGGGTTTAATTCCCCGCAGCTTGCTGCGATAGAAAAGATAAAACACTTATTTTGATACCCCGCGGCTTGCCGCGGGGTAGTTCATTTGGCGTCGTTGACTGTCACCCGTTACTGCTCTTAAAAGAATCTGGGTTTGCCCAAATAAGAGGCCGTGAGGGTCAGAGTGACACGGTTGTCGATGTAATCATTAGCGCCAATGCTGGAATCCATTTGGCGGTACTGATAACTCAAAGACCCTGAAAGCCAGTGAAATAGCAAACAATTCAAGGCAGCGCTGCCTCCCCACGTATCGTCCTCGCGGTCGGGGACTGCCTCCTTGTAGTCATCTCTCGTGTAAAATCCTGAGAGGGTTGTGGAAAGCCTTTCCAGGAGCTGATAGCTGAAGTTCGCCGAAGCCTCGTAGTATTTAGAAAAGCCGAGATTTTCCGCCTCGAAAAACTGTTGCCGGTAGCCCGAAGAGCCGTTCAAGGTGAATGCACCCTTTTCGAACCTGAACGTTCCGTCAAGGGATGCGTTGCCAATGAACCCGGAAGTATCGTCACTTTGTTCCCGGTCCTGAACATAGTAGCCGCCAGAGATCGACCCCGAAACTTGCTCGGTGAGCTGGTGACTGAGCCCGAGGCTGCTGCTATGGACCACGTAGTCCTCTCTGATGCCCACGTAGTCCTCTCTTATTTCCTCGTAGTCGAAAGAGTCGTAGCTGTATGAGAGGTTGGTTTGGGTCCTGGGGCTGAATCTGTGCGTATAGGTGGCGCTTGAGCGGTGCTGGTCAAAGTCTTCGGAAACATCGAATTCTCCCCGGGTATACGAGTAATCGAGGCTGACGCCGTTTCGGATGTCGAACCAGTACGTGAACCCGGCCATGGGCCGGTAGTGCTGGCTGTCCTCCAGAGAGGGGTCATCATTTTCGAGGAGGATGTGGTGGAAGCCGGCATAGAAAAAATCTCCCTCACCAAAATGGTAGTTGATTCTTCCCCCGGCTGTATTTCGGTAATAGCGTTCGCGAGAGCGCCGCTCGCTGGTGACGTAGTCACTTATCTCTATGGGATCTTCCGAGACCTGGAACGATTCATCCAGGTCCAGGGTTAGATGCTCGGCGATGGGAATTCCCTTGAGGCCACTCAGGGTCAGACTGTGGCGGACGGTATTGTTGTCCTTGTTTCTGGCGTACAAAACAAAGCTGAGGTCATAGTCCAGGTTTACTTCGGTTTCTTCGGTCATTACAGTTAATGTCAATCCAGGGGTGATCGAGGTAATCCAATCATCCTCCTTGTTATCTTTCTCCAGGTTGATGTTGTCATCGTACGTTTCAGAAACAGATATTCTTGTGCTCCATTGAAACCGTTTGGGCCCGGCATATGCATTGCTGCCCACCACAGCCAGGTAGAGAAGCACGGCCAGAGAGAATATGAAAGGCGAAAAAAATCGTATCATCCCACAGGCTTTCTTTACCTGGCGCCAGTCTTGAGCAGCACGATCCTGGCTGTTTTGAATATGATTATCAGATCCATGACCAAAGACATATTCGGGGACGCTCTGGGAGAGGGCCGCTTTTCCAAACACGAAGAATAGCTTTGTTGGCGGACAATATTTGTTCAGTATTTTCGGCATTTGTCGGTACCCTTGTCAGTGACGGTCCGGTTCACTTTCGTCGGAAGAATCTGAAGGTTTTTCTTCGGGTATCACCGTAGTACTTGTAGTAATACCTATTCGGGTATTTTCCTTCCAATCCGTTGAAGACGACACCGATGAACTTCTCTTTTCCGATTTTTTCCACTGTCTCCCGGATCACTTTTCTGGAAGATTTGCCATAGCGGACCACGAGAATGATTCCGTCAATAAATTTGCTCAATACGTTCGTTTCTGCTGCAACCTGGGCTGGAGTACTGTCGAGAATGATGTACCTGTCTTGATATCGATCCCTGACCTCTTCCAACAGGTCTATCATCCTCTGGGAAGAGAGTAATTCATAAGGATTCTTTGTGAGCCGGCCTCCGGGCAAGAGAGTCAGCTTATCTACTGCTGTCTTGCAGAGGAGGTTGCTCAGCTCATCCTCTTCCAAAAGATAGTCTGAAAGACCTCTCGAATTTTTAAGCCCGAACAGTGTGGCCAAGGAGGGTCTGCGGAGATCACCCTCAATCAAGAGGACGTGCTCCTGCTTGCCGAGCGCAATGCTGATAGCAAGGTTGCCGGAAACAATAGACTTGCCCTCACCGGGAATGGCACTGGTCACCAATATGGTCTTAGGCACAGATCCGCCTGCTGGGAACAACAACTGGCTGCGCAGCATCTTATACTGCTCTGCAGCGAAATTGGCCTCCCGGTTGCCATCCTGGCGGCAGGTTACCAGAAGCTCGCTTATGGGCAGCAACTGGAAGCTGCGTTTGGTGACGGCCGGACCATTCACTGCTGGCTTCAGGCGAAGCGAGTCAAGCGCTTCCTGGCTTATAGAGGGAGCCTCCTGCACCGGGGCTCGTGCCTGCGCCTTCGCCGTGGAACCAGCGCTTTTGTCAGCAGCCGAAGCTGATTTCTGAAGTGCGTCAAATATCTTTCCCATATATAATTCCTTTCAGTGTAGCTGATAGCTCATAGCTGAAGGCCCACATGTTATTGCTAACTCAATTGTGTCAAAACACCACTAAGTAGTGTTCAGAGGGCAGTGTCCAGTGGTTAGTACAAGAACTGACTTCAACAGGATATATTTCATCTATGGTAGATTTACTAAAAACTGCATAAAGATATTTTCTGACCACTGACCACTGGCCACTTTCAATTGAGTGTTTTCGCTCAATTGAGGTCTCAGACAAGGGAGCGAATCCTCTGCACCAATCCTTGCAGATCTCCGTTCAGCCAGAGGAAGACGCCAATGCAGACGGCCACCAGCAAACAGCCGCTCAAGCAATAGGCGAACACCTTAAGACGGTGTCGCCTCCTGACTTCAGTGGTGGTCTGGAGCCAAGGGATGAGGGCCAGCACCGGAATTTGCAAAAACTCAGCAAGGTCGCTGAAATCCCTGAAGGATTCATCAAGATATTCGACAGTAAAAGCCAAACCAAAACTTGCGGCGAGCGCCCCTAGCAGAGTCATCAAGATGATCCTGGGGATGTTGGGGCTGAACGGCTTTTCCGGGGCCCTTGCCGGGTCGAGTATGATAAACTGCTCACCTTTCTGCCGTTTTTCCAGGTTTTCGGCCAACTCGGATTGCAGCTTCTTACCGAGCAGAGAGTCATATTGCCCTTTGATCGTATTGTAGTCACGCTGGAGTGAGATGAGCGTCAACTTCCTATTGGGTGTATCGTTGATGCGCTCTTTTAGGCTGCCAATTTGTTTTTCTATCCTGGCCTTTTCACTCTGTAAGTCTCTAATCGTTTTTCGGAGGGAAGCCAGTTGAAATTCGAAGACTTCCTGTTGGGCAGTCATAATGCTGTCCCCTCCCTCGGAGGAAGGTGTTTCGAGAGGACCCTGGGCCTCCTCTTGCTCCTGGTTCTCTTCAATCTGCTTGATGATCTTTTTCACTTTGACTACGTCAGGATAGTTGTCAGTATAGCTAAGGCGGAGAGCCTTGAGCTGCTCTCTTAGCTTATAAAGCTGGCCAGAGCCGTCTGTGACATCTTCGGATGCAAAGATATCCTGCTCATCCACAGATACAAAAGCAGCCGAGTCCTTCAGATTAACGATTTGCTGCTCGAGCATGATCTTTTGGGTACGGGCCTCGTCCAGCCTTTGCTCGAGACTCGAGACTTTCTGGTTAAGTTGTTCCATAATGCGAAGATTGGTATCTAAATCCTCCGGCAATCCGCCCATATGCTGCTTCTTGTACGCTGTGAGCGCCGCTTCTTTTTCACTAAGGGTTGTCTCGACGCGTGCCAATTCACTTTCCAAGAACCGCGTGGTGCCGATTGACTGCTCCTCTCGTACCTTTAGATGTTCGTCGATAAAGTTTGAAGCCAGCGCATTGGCGATTTCGGCGACCTTCCGGGGGTCTGTACCGGTGAATGAGATACTGAACGCGGCACTCCTGTGGAGATGGATTTCAATATCGCGCCGCATACGTTCGACTTTGTCCTGCATGGTCGCCTCTTGCTCGGAGGGATCCTTGCTGGCATAAAGTCCCAACCTTTTGATTAAGCCTTCCAGGTTCGTCCGGCTGGTGACCTGCTGTTGGATAGTGTTGATGCGGTCCCGGAGGCTGGTGGTAATGTTTGATCTAACATAACTCGAAGGCACCTGCTGCCGTTGTACCAAAATCACAGTGTCGGCTTTGTATATTTTGGGTGTGGTCACTGCGTATATGATGCCTGAGCTAAAAAGCAGGACAAAGGGAATAATGAGGTACCACTTTCTTCTGAGCAGGGCGTCCTTGCAATAGTCCAGATCAAATTTTTTGGGTATCATTTTCTTTAACCTTTTTTTAGATGAATTTGGGCTGATTCCCTCGTAGTCAAAAGTATCATCGTTGTCAGATTACTCGTCGCTAACTCCTTCCTGTTGGATACAGAGATGTATATATCAAAACACGTCACGGTATTTGCAAAAGGGAGCACTAGGGTACAAAAATAGTATCGCCAGGTTCGAGTAAAATATTGTGGCTCATATCCTCGCCGGAGATGATGGCCTCGTAATCAATCCTGAAGTGTCTCTCAACACCACCAATTTTTCTGATAAGCCTGATATCCGAGGTGTCTGCCCAGGGGCCCAGGCCGCCTGCACGGGAAATCGCCTGGAGGACTGTCATTTTCTTTGTCAGGGGATGTTCCCCCGGACTCTGGATTTTGCCCAGCATATAGATTTTGCCGCTGCCACTTTGCAACAGGGTTACGGAAACCTCCGGGACTTCCACGAAATCCGTGTATTTCTCCTCAATAAGATTTTCCAGTTTTCCGCAGGTGAGTCCGACTGTTTGGATGTCGTCTATCAGTGGCAGGGAGATTTTGCCGTCCAGGCGGACACTGACCTGTTTGGATAACGCCTCTTCTCGCCACACGTCGATTGCCAAAACATCCCCTGAACCTATGAGGTATGATTCAGTGGATTGCTGCGCTGGTGTTTCATCTTGATAGTATTTGCTCAGTGTTTTTACAGAGGGGAGATCACTTGCACATGAAGTGAGTAGCTGAAATGCGGTGAGCAGTGCAGCCAGAATTGTTTTTTTAATCATCGGATCCGTTATCCTTTCTTCAGTAATTTCTCGTACCGGGCCTCAATGCCGTATTCTTTGATCTTGTGGAAGGGGCCCCCTGGCGGACTCAAAAAGGTGTTAGCCTGTGGAATATGCTCGCTTTGAGGGGCATTTATAGCAAGGAGCGTACCAAAGGACTAAGGAGAGAACTAAGTTACTGAATCTAGAGCATTTTAATCCACAGATTTCGCAGATTACACGGATTACTCTAATCACTTGAAGGGCGATGCGAAATCTGTAGGGTTTAATTCCCCGCAGCTTGCGGCGGGGTAGTTCATTATACCCCTAACGCGATTCGAACGAATCCGGCGAAGCCGAATGATTGAACGACTTGAACAGCTTGAACATTTCTCTGATACGATTTGAACAAGCTTGCGGCACGCAAACGATCGAACGATTTGAACAA
The DNA here is from genome assembly GCA_019307135.1 of Deltaproteobacteria bacterium. Classification (GTDB taxonomy): domain Bacteria; phylum Desulfobacterota; class Desulfobacteria; order Desulfobacterales. The sequence continues at coordinate 44,230 of JAFDKF010000011.1, read as the reverse complement.
GTCGAACATATTTATAAATTCGGGACAGGCTCCGCCCCCTTCAGTTCCCAGGGGATACCTGCGATAAGTATATGAATCTATTGCCCTTTTATTCCAACAAAGTTGGTTGTTTAATCCACAGATTTCGCAGATTACACGGATTACTCTAATCACTTGAAGGGCGACGAAATCTGTAGGGTTTAATTCCCCGCAGCTTGCTGCGATAGAAAAGATAACACACTCATTTTGATACCCCGCCGCTTGCGGCGGGGTAGTTCATTATGTTCGATCGCTTCGCTTGTTCAAAGCCTTCAACGGGTCGGTTCTCTCGCCCGCTTCCTCTGGTCGCTCGAGCTCACGGAGGTCTCAGAGATAAATAGGGCGAGCTTTGTGAGAGATAAAAAAAGCGATTTTAGTTTGAACGTCTTGAACATTTAGAACATCTTACTACCTCGCGCCACTCTTGAGCAGCACAATCTTGGCCGTTTTGAATATGATTATGATGTCCATGACCAAAGACATGTTTTTGACATAGAACAGGTCATACTTCAGTTTTTCCTGGGCGTCTTTGACCGAGGCGCCATAACCGTACGAAACCTGAGCCCAGCCTGTAATGCCTGGTTTGACGGTATGACGCTCTGGATAGTAGGGAATCATCTCAGTCAGTTTTTTCACAAACTCGGGGCGCTCCGGGCGGGGTCCTACAAAGTTCATGTCGCCTTTAAGGACGTTCCACATCTGGGGGATTTCATCCAGACGGTATTTGCGCAATATCTTGCCAACACGCGTTACGCGCGAGTCATCGTCCTTGGCCCAACGGGGGCCGGTGGCGGCTTCAGCATTGTCAATCATGGAACGGTATTTGCGCAGCTTGAAGACTCGGCCGTCCTGTCCGCATCTGTCTTGCTTGAAAATAACCGGGCCTTTGGAGTCGAGCTTGATAGCAAGGGCTATGAGGACGATCAGAGGTGATGCGACCAACAGGCCCGTGCTTGACACGATGAGGCCGACAGCGCGCTTTGTAAGGCGAGCCATCTGCGACTTGCGGAAACCGTCCGAGAAGATGAGCCAGCTCGGGTTGAGTTTTTCTACAAAAATCTTTCCGGTTAATTCCTCGTAGAGGGCTGCGCCCTCGGAGATCTCAATTCCTTTCATTTTGCAGCGAAGCAGATCTTCGATAGGGAGCTTGCCACGCCTTTCATCCATAGCCACGACGATTCTTTTGCTACCAAGGGACTCGGCCAGCTCGCACAGTGTTCCATTTATGCTGAAAAGGGGGATATCTTGCGAGAAGGGCGAAGCAGAAGTCGAATTCGCGGAAACAATGCCGGCCACCATGTAGCCGGAATCCGGGCGGCCTTTGATCTCATTGATGATTTCCAGGCAAAGGCGGTCGGCACCCAGGATTATGACGCTTTCCGTGAACATCTTTTTCTTCAAAACCCAGTTGTACGCATAACGCCACGAGACAACAAGAAGGACGAGAAACGCAAGAGTAATAAAAAAAATGCCGCGCCCCATAAGGAGTGAAGGGATACAATAATAAACAAGGGCCAGGACGATGGAGGCAATGCCCATGGCTTTGGTCAGCCTCAGACCCAGCTCCAGGTAAGTGTCTGTAACCTTGAGGTTGTACAAGTCATTATAGTAGAGGCAGCCCTGGCAGACGACCATGATCAGCAGCGCCTTGCCAAGAACCTCACCAGACAAGAAAGAGGCGTGGGAACTGCCAAGGCGGAGGAAGGCGGCCATCAGAACCGCGGCATAGATCAGCGCCCCTTCACCGATTACAAAGAGAAGGTTTCGCAGTGGCAGATCTTTTTTGAATATACGTAGAATCATGTCAATTGCCTATAGGGCTGAATTCTCTCGCCCGCTTCCTTTGGTCGCTCGAGCTCGCTGGTGATTTTTTGTCTCTCACAGAGCCCGCAGAGATCACAGAGGAATCAATTAGTTCCATTTGCCGCTGAGACGCCGGCAAATGAAAACCACTCATCCGCCTGCGGCGGAAAGTTTGTTGCCGGGTTAATACCAATATCGAGCCGTGACATGCGCATCTGCTACATTGAACATGTCCCGCTGAAGCGGGATGGCAGTTTTAGCTGATTTGCCACCTCAGCAAATCAGCTAAAAAAACTCTGTGCCCCTGTGAGCTCTGTGAGAGCCAAAAGTACCCCGTTATTCTTTCTTCAGTAATTCCCCGTACCGGGCCTCAATGCCGTATTCTTTGATTTTGTTGAGCACGGCCTTATAGCTAACTTTCAGCAGAGCCGCTGCTTTTCTGCGATTCCAGCGGGTATGAAAGAGGGCATTCACAATGGCCTCAGTTTCGGCCTTACGGGTTGCTTCTTTGCACACCTTTTTTAGCGAGCGCCTGGTTACAGACCCGGAGGCAACGGTGCTACCGGGCCGCGCTGCCCTCTGACCATTCAGAAAAACGCTTACAGGACCGTTATTGCCCATCTTTTCATATAAGCCCTCTCTATCCCCGAGTACAGTGATGCCCTGAATGAAGTTCTGCAGCTCACGCACGTTTCCGGGCCAGGAATATTGGTAGAACTGCTCCATGGTCCGTTTATTTATAAGTGTGTGGTCTCTACCGTGGCGGGCTGCGTATATTTTCAGAAAGTGCTGGCACAGGAGACCGATGTCTTCCTTGCGCGCTCTGAGAGGTGGTATGTGAATGGACACCACGTTGAGGCGGTAATAGAGGTCAGACCTGAACCGGCCCTCACAAACCATTTCACTTAGATTGGCATTGGTGGCTGCAAGTACCCGGGTATCGATTTTTGTGTCCGTAATACTGCCCAATGACGAAAATTCGTTATCCTGCAGGACTTGAAGGAGTTTGGCCTGCATAGGCAGGGGAATTTCGCTGATTTCGTCTAAAAGGATGGTGCCTGAGTCAGCAAGTTCGAACTTTCCGGGCTTCTTTTGAAAAGCACCTGTGAAGGCCCCCTTTTCAAAACCGAACAGCTCGCTCTCAAGGAGGTTGGTCGGCAGAGCCGCACTGTTGATCTTGATGAAGGGTTGGTCGGTCCGGGGCGAAAGCTTGTGGATGGTGCGCGCCACCAGTTCTTTGCCTGTGCCGCTTTCACCGCTGATAAGAATGGTTACATCGGATTTGCTCAGCCGAACAATATTCCTCTTAATCTGTATCATGGTCGGGGCCTGCCCAACAATGGTATTGTTCAGTTCTTTGTAATCCGGATTCCGAAATTCTTCCACAAGTAATAAAATCGCTCCATTGATTTTTTGTGAGAGTTAGCTCCTTTCCCCAAGCAAACTTGATGCCAAGTAAAGGGGTGGCGCCTTGCACTCTGCCCCATCAAGGGACGGAGAGGGTCGTTGACGGGAAGCAAGCAGATCCAGGAAGTAAAATGGGCAACAGGATGGAGAAGTATTGATTTATCTGAGATAAAAATTCTCCAAAAAAGGGTAAAATAATTCCCTGTTTTGGGAAATAAATTTCTCATTCATGGGAAATCAAATGCCACTTTTGGTCACAAGCCAAATACAATGTCACCGATCATGGGATTCTCTCGCCCGCTCCCTTCGGTCGCTAGAGCCCTCAGAGATCTCTGAGATGACAATTCTTTGGCCTGATTTTTTGACCCCGGTTAAATAGGATACTACATTTAACAGGGCAGGGAGGGAAAAATCAGGCCAAGAAATCCGCCGCCAAAGGCGGGGCAGCCAGTCAGGCATAAATTTAGAAATGTCATCTTCGACAAAACTATTTATATTTGACCTGTTAGCGAGAGGCAGTTCGATCTGAATTCCCCTGTCAGGAATTCAGATCAAAAACCCTGCGCCTCTGTGGCCTCTGTGAGAGAGGGAAATAGGGCTATACAATTAATCTTCTATTCCTCGCGACGGAGGTTAAGCTCCTTGATCTTATAAAGGAGCGCTTTATAGCTGATTTGCAGAATTTCAGCTGCCCGCTTTCGATTCCAGCCTGTTTCTCTGAGAACTTCGCTGATCAGCTTACCTTCGGCTTTGAGGACGGCTTTCTTCTTGACCTCTTTCAAGCAGGGGAATTTCTTTTTCGCCCGCTTCTCGCTATTGAGATTGTCAGGCGTGGGGGGCGAAGGGTGGGTAGTCAGTTCATGACCATTGATCCGTCTTGTTTCCCTGGCCAGCAGCTCTTCCTCTACAGTTTGCCAATCTCCTAACAGCATTAAGCGTTCCACCAGGTTCTTCAGCTCTCGGACGTTGCCGGGCCAGGAATACTGGCGAAAGAAATTCCGCACATCCACGCTGAATTCAAAGACCGGACTTTCGATCTTTTGGGCAAACTGCCCGGCAAAGTAATCAATGAACAGGTCGATGTCTTCTGGCCTTTCCCTGAGAGGGGGGATGAACATGCTGATAATGTTCAGCCGGTAGTAAAGGTCTTCTCGAAACAGGCGGTTTCTGACGTCCTGTTCAAGGTCGTGGTTGGTGGCAGCCAGGACCCAGCAGTTGACCTTCACATCGCTTTTTGCGCCCAGGCGCGAAAACTGAAGATCCTGCAAGACCTGAAGCATTTTCGATTGTAGTACAAGGGGCATATCACCAATTTCGTCCAACAGAATAGTACCGTTGTGGGCCAGCTCGAACTTACCGAGCTTTGTCTGGTCCGCGCCAGTAAAAGCCCCCCTTTCATAGCCAAACAGCTCACTTTCAAGAAGCTCATTGGGAATGGCGGCACAGTTGACTTTGACAAAAGGCTTGTCCTTGCGATTAGAGGAAAGGTGGAGCGCCTGGGCTACCAGTTCTTTGCCAACACCACTTTCACCGCACAGGACGACGTTCAAATCGCTATTGGCAACCTGACGGATCAGTTCCTTAACTCGTAGGATAGGAGGGCTGTTTCCAACAATAATTCGATCACATACATCCATATCAATATCAGCCAAGGTGCAAGTGAGCTAAAGTGCCTAAAATTTAAAATGAATTTGTTTGGTAACTACTCAGACGGAATTTCCTTTTTTTGAGCGGCGCATTCAGCCGTCGTAGCCGCCGACTTCGCCATAGTAGCCTTGGCTACGACGGCTGAAAGGGCTACTATGGCGAAGTCGGCGCCGCGTTATATAAAATCGCGAAGCTATTTTATCTGCAAGACAGATTCTATAACTCTTGACAACTCATTCAAATTAAAAGGTTTTTCCAAATAATAATCAGGAGACCTTTCGGTGGTAAGATCTCTTACCTGTTTGCCATAACCCGTCATGGCAATAACAGGTAACCCGGGGAACTCCTTCCGGCTAATTTCTATAAGGCCAAGGCCGCTGATGTCAGGCATGACGATATCTGTCAGAAGGACATGGTAGTTTTCTGAGCGCAAAAGTCGGAGGGCATCAAGGCCTGTGGCTGCCGTTGTGACCTGATAATGACAAAGTTGCAGGTACTCAAGGATAATCGACAGCAATTTCTCGTCGTTATCCACAACCAAAATTTTTCGTGGCGTCTCTCTACCTTGCTCCATGGGTCCCCTGCGTTGTTGAAGGTAAGCGCACCAAAGTGGGCATAAATGAGTCCAGAAATTCCTAACATGTTAGTAAAATATATAAAATTATACCACATAGATGCCCCTCGTCAACCTATTTCTAACACAGGTTTTTTCTTCAGGTGGTATTTTTTTCCAAAAAAGTGGCATTTCTTTTCTCAATGTGCGACTTTTATTACCCAAATTTTTGTATATTGTTCCTTGTGCGATTTTATGTAACTATCTAGAATATAAGAGAAACTGTGCGAACCCCTTAACTTGGCACGATGTTTTCATGTCATGATCTAAGCAAACACAGGTTAACGTCTACGGTCTACCTGCCCGCCAGTGCCAGCCGGGCGGGATAAACCCCTGGCCCAGACCGGGTTTTTCTCTCCGGGGCATTGTCCAGCTTCTGTCGCGCCCCTGGCCCAGACCGGGATGTTGAAAGACTGCGGTCCCTCTTTTCCTGTCGCGCCAGGGCAGGCAGGGCGGGCCGCCCCTACGCCCGCCCGCCTCGCCTGAGCGCTCGCGACCCGCCTGCCATCGCCAGGCACAGCATACAGCCCAAACGCCGGCATACGTGGCAATGGCGGGCAGGTGGCGGGCAGGTAGGGTCGGCTTTACGCCGCCTGTCATTCGGGCGGGATAAACCCGCCCCTACGATCTTTCGCGCCAGGGCAACCCTTTGACGAATACCTGCAAGGCAGCAAAAGGAAATTTCTATACTATCTATTTATACAAATTATGCAAAAGCACATCTGGGAGGGATCAATATGGAGCATAGACCACTGGACAACGGAGGAAGACGTTCAGGGATTGATCGAAGAGAGTTTTCCTATAGTAGGTACATACCGGAAAGACGAACCAGCGCGGACCGGAGAAGCGGCTTGGACCGGAGAAGTGGTCTGGAACAGAGAAGCGGTGTGGATCGGAGAAGGACATTTCATCTTCAATAGGAAAGTGGGACATCCTTCATTTTCGCCAGAAAGTAGTTTACACTTTTTTTTCAGCACTCCTGGTTTGGGGTTTCAGGTTTCAGGTTTGGGGTTTCAGGTTTCAGTGTTCAGGTTTCAGTGTTTCTTGCACCTGACACCTGAAACCTGACACCCGACACCAAAAAGTACACCTGACACCAAAAAGCACGAACAAAAGAATTTATTTCTTGGCGCCCGCATTATCCCTCGTCACTGCGGCGTACCATAAGTACGCCTCATTCCTCAGGATTTGCGCGCCTTGAATTTGGAGCTTTTTACTTTGCCGTCTAATTTGGACTTTTTACGAGACCATCAAGAATGAAGGATGCCGAAAATGGAGTATTGGAGTGATGGAGCATTGGAGCTTTTCGGTTTTTCCGTGAACGGTTACAGAGATTCTTTGTAAGAGCATTCCTTATTGAGACACCTGAGATGTGGCCCCTCCTTCTTGGTAGATCGTTCCACCAGAAAAGGCGCATTACATTTGGGACAGATGACGGGTACAGGTTTGTCCCAGATGGCAAAGGTGCAGCTCGGATAACGGGTGCAACCATAAAAAAGCTTACCTCGCTTTGATCTTCTCACAACAAGCTCGCCATCGCATCCTGTCTCGGGGCACTTGACACCAGTAGGTTCGGGTTTCGACGTGGCTTTTGCGTTCAGGGAGCGGGTGTTCTTGCAGGCCGGGTAAGCCGAGCACGCCAGGAACGGGCCAAAACGCCCCTGTTTCTGTATCATTGGGTTTCCGCATTTTTCGCATATTTCATTCGTAGGCTGTTCCGCGGCTGGTTGTTCGATCTCAATCTGCCCCTTTTCATTGCGGGTGTAATTGCCTGTAAACTTGCAATTCGGGTAGCCTGAACAGGCGAGGAATGGTCCATTCTTTCCAACTTTGATCCTGAGTGGTTGACCACATGCCGGGCAGTCTAGATCAACGGCCAAACCATTGCCTTTGACACCGCGCATTTCCTTTGCTGCCCGCTCCAGGTCCTTCTTGAATGAGTCATAAAAACCTTCCAGCACAGCAATTGCATCGATCTCGCCTTCCTCGATTTTGTCCAGATTGTCCTCCATGCGCGCGGTAAAATCGACATTTAAGATGTCCGGAAAACTCTCCATCAAGAGATCATTAACGATAAAACCGAGTTCGCTTGGCCTGAAAAAACCCTTGACCAAGTCTACGTATCCCTTTTGCCTGATGGTGGTCAGGATCGTTGCATAGGTGCTCGGTCTTCCGATACCGTTTTCTTCAAGCTCTTTGACAAGGGATGCTTCGGAAAACCGCGGGGGCGGTTGAGTAAAATGCTGCTTTGGTTCGAGTCGATGGCATTTCAAGACCATCCCGTCAGACAAAGGTGGCAGGGTTTCCTTATTCTCTGATGGACTCTGGCTCCCATTTGACGAGGTATACAGGGCAATAAAGCCGGGGAAACGCACCACCGAACCGGAGGCCTGAAAAATGTATGGCCCGGCCGAAATAGTCACCGAAGTCCGATCAAAAAGGGCCGATTTCATCTGGCAGGCCACAAAACGCTGCCAGATCAATTCGTAGAGGGCCAACTGGTCCCTGGAAAGGAACTGGGCGACATCTTTTGGCTTGCGAAACACCGAGGTGGGGCGTATGGCCTCATGGGCGTCTTGCACCTTTTTTTTGTTCTTGAACACGCGGGGTTTGTCTGGCAGGTATGCTTGGCCGAATTGTTTTTCGATCAGCTGTCGGGCTTCATCAATCGCTTCCTGGGCGATACGGGTAGAGTCGGTTCGCATATAAGTAATGAGACCTACTGGCTCTCGGGAACGGAGTTCGAGGCCCTCGTAAAGCTGCTGGGCGACCGTCATGGTCTTTCTGGCAGAAAATCCCAGCCTTCGAATCGCCTCCTGCTGGAGTTTGCTGGTAGTAAAAGGGGGGAGAGGATTTCTCTTCTGGGTCTTCCGGGCGACCTTTTCCACCTTGAAACAGGCCTTTGCAAGATCTTTGAGGATGGCCTGAGATGCTTTTTCGTCCGGAATGCGAAGCTTCTTGTTATGCTTCTTGATGAGCTTGGCGAGAAAAGGCGGGGGGGACTCGCCTTCAAGCTGTCCGGTGATGCTCCAATACTCTTCGGGTTGAAAGGCATGGATTTCCCTTTCACGTACACAGATCATGCAAACTGCTACCGACTGAACACGGCCCGCACTTAAGCCCCGTAGAACCTTTTGCCACAGAATAGGGGAAATCTGATAGCCCACCAGTCGATCCAGGATCCTCCTCGCCTGCTGCGACTCAAACCTGTGCTTGTCTAACTGCTGAGGGGAGGCCATTGCAGCACGTATGGCGTTTTGCGTCAGCTCATGAAATAGGACACGGTGAAACCTGCGCCCTTTTTTCTTGAGGACCTCTGCCGTGTGCCATGCTATGGCCTCACCTTCCCGGTCCGGGTCTGGTGCCAGGTAGATATCGTTCAGGTTGCCGGCTGCCTTTTTCAGGGCACGAATCACCTTTTCTTTGCCCTGGACGGTTGTGTACTGGGGCCTGAATCCGTGTTCTATGGAAACGCCAAGCTCCCTCACCGGCAGATCCTTGATGTGGCCTACGGTTGCGGCTACATCAAAATTATGGCCAAGATACTTCTTCAGGGTTCTGATCTTAGTGGGCGACTCAACAACAACAAGGGATTTGCTCAAAGGGGTATCCTTTCTACGGTTCGGATTAGTTCCTTAGTAAAATTCGTGTTTTTTCTGGCAGAAAATATGTTGCCCTGTTCAACAATAAGTGAGCTAAAGTGCCTAAAGTGCCTAAAGTTGAGGAATGCGCTTTCAGCGCAACGTGTTTTTAAGAATGACCACGCCGAAGGCGTGCACATTAACTTTAGCTCACTTTAGGCACTTTAGTTCACTTTAGGCACTTCTTTTTGGTTCCGGTTTATCCGGGTCAGGGTTCACACCTGGCAAAAAGCTTGCCAGGGCTTTGCGTCACCAGGCCCTTTAACTCCAACTGTAAAAGGAGGCTTGAGACCTGTGCTGCTGAAAGTGACAGGTGTCGAACCAACTTGTCAATATGCACCGGATAAGGACTCAGTTCATCTATGATTTTTTTCTCTTCCGGTGTCAGTGACATGGTCGGCTTTTCCCTGGTATCCATAGACGGCAATGGCTGGGCGATGTTTAACTCCTGAACGATATCATCCACATGCTCCACGAGCTTTGCACCCTGCTTGATCAACCCATGGGTGCCCATACTCTTAAAGGAGGTAATACTGCCTGGCACGGCAAATACCTCACGTCCCTGCTCGGCCGCAAGACGCGCTGTGATGAGACTGCCACTTCTGTGGGTGGCTTCTACAATGACCGTGCCAACGGCCAGACCACTGATGATCCGGTTTCGTACCGGGAAGTTGTGAGCTTCGGGCGGGGTCAGAAACGGAAATTCTGAGATGACTGCCCCGCTTTCGGCAATTCGGTGAAACAGGCTCTTGTTTTCAGCCGGGTATACAGTACCCAGGCCGCATCCCAGCACAGCGATTGTTTTGCCCCCGGCAGTTAGTGCCCCTATGTGGGCAGCAGCGTCAATGCCGCGTGCCATTCCACTCACCACGGTAAAGCCGCGTCGGGCCAGACCACCACTCAGACGTTCGGTTACGGTGTGACCGTAAGATGTGGCATTTCGCGACCCCACAATCGCAATGTTCAGGCTGTCTGGGTTTAGTCTGCCGCACACATAAAGCACAGGAGGGGGATCGTGTACGTGGCGCAGGAGGGTAGGGTAGTTAGGATCTGAAAAGGTGATGATCCTGACTCCATTCTTCTTGGCAAGGGCCTGGTCCTCTTGAACCTCTTTGGGAATCTTGTAGCCTTGAATGACCGATGCCAGACGATCATTAACCCCTTCTACGTGCAAGAGTTCTCGTTTTGAGGCCGAGAAAACCTTTTCGGGACCCCCGAAGTGCTGAATAAGGTGCAGAAACAGGCGGTTACCCACGCCTGGAACGGTCTTTAGGCCGAGCCAGTAGATCAGTGGTTCCATGTTTGTGTTTGTTGTGTTTGTTGTGTTTGTTGTGTTTGTTGTGTTTGTTGTGTTTGTTGTGTTTGTTGTGTCTATTGAGTTTACCCAATAAACCCAATAAACCCGATAAACTCAATGAACCCAACGAACCAAACAAAGCATGGCCCCTATACGAATAAGCGGATGGCTGTGTCAAGGGTTTTCAGTGGAAGGGAAGTAGGGAAGGTTTTCGAGTTCTTTGAGCTTGGCCCGTGCCTTGGCTTCTGCTTGGCTAAAGGGGTAGTTCTTTATGACTCTCTTAAAGTAGATGCGAGCGTTTGCTGGATCGTCAAGGGCCACATAAGAATAGCCGATTTTGAGCAGGGCATCAGGAGCCTTGCTTCGCTCTGCATAAAGTGTCACAACCTCCTTGAAGGCAAGTATCGCATTGGGGTAGTCCTCCATGTCATAATAGGCTTCCCCAATCCAGTACTGGGCGTTGTCAGCAAGATCATGTTTGGGATAGCGCTGCAAGAACTTCTTAAACAGGGCCATAGCTTCATCAAAATGGTGTTTTGCATAGGCTTCATATGCCTTCTCATATTGACGTTCAGGGGATAGCTTTGGAGATACGCTGGCTTTTTTTAGCTTCGCTCCGGGGATCCCCTTCTCAGGCACTGGCCCAACTTCGACCTTGGTCTCTGGAATCTCGACGTCTCCCTTGGGTATTGGAGCCTCTGGAGTCTTTGGGGGGAGCACGGTGACCGGAGATTGGGGCAGGGGTCGGCCAATCAACTCGTCAAGGTTTTCTTGAAGGGTATCGACTTTGGCCTGGATCGCCAAGACAAGGTCATGGATATCTTCTACCTTTTTTCTGGTGGCAGAATCCAATTTTTCAATCCTGTTCAATTCCTGTTGGAGTACCACGATCTGGGGGTCTTCTTCGGGCCTTATGACTGAAGCACAGGCCGATAATCCGACCAGAAGAAGCATGGCGATAGAAAGACATAGGAATGCGGAATGCGGAATGCGGAATGCGGATTTAGGAATTAGTTGCTTAGTCATGAAAAATGAAAGTGAACTAAAGTGAGCTAAAGTGCCTAAAGTGAGCTAAAGTTAATGTGCACGCCCCCGCCTGCCAACGCCTGGCTTGCCAGGTAGCTACAATGCCGCACACATGTTCAGCCGTCGTAGCCAGGGCTGTTATGGCGAAGTCGGCAACTTTAGGCATTTTAGGCACTTCGAATTTTAGGCACTTCTTTGGTCATCGCCGTCTTGGCCTTTTCTTGCCTATGGGTTTTTTCATGGCTTGCTGCCAGATAATCAGAACAGGGCTTGCAACGTAAACCGACGAATAGGTCCCTACGATAACGCCAATAATCAGGGCAAAGGCGAAATCGTGGATGATGCCTCCTCCGAGTACAAATAGAGCTACGACCACTACCAAGGTGGTCAAGGTTGTGAGCAGGGTGCGGCTCAAGGTTTCGTTGATGCTCCGGTTTATGATCAGTTCATAAGGTTGCCGGTGATATTTGCGGGAGTTTTCTCGGATACGGTCAAACACAATGATCGTGTCATTCAGGGAATAGCCTATGATGGTTAAAAGGGCCGCAATAATCGGAAGTGTAAATTCTTTGTTCGTCAGGGAGAAGACCCCGACAGTAATAACGACATCGTGTATCAAGGCCACAATAGCCCCCATAGCGAATCTCAGCTTCAAATAGAAACTGAGTGTTAGGGTGACCAGTACCGCGATCAGAATCAGAAACGGGATGCTCACACCAAATCTGGTAACTACGAAAAGGGCTAGAAACAGGCACGAAGCCATGATGATGCTCACCATCCATTTGAGTCCAAACCGACCTGAGATGTAAACCACAATAAAGAGAAGAGCAGAAAACATGGCTAAAAGGGCTTTTTCCCTAAGGTCTTTTCCCACCTGAGGGCCCACCATCTCCACACGACGCACTTCCGCCTTGTTTTGGGGATATGCAGTCTCAAGCGTCTGTTTGACCCCAGAGGCAAGACTCTCCAGTGCCTCGGTCGATTTAGCTGCCCTGATCAAGAATTCATGCTCTTTCTTTTTTCCAAACCCCTGAATCGAAGTGATACCGAGATCCATAGATCCGAGAGCGTTCCTGACGGCCTGGGGCTCAATTTCTTCTGAGAACTTGACCTGAACCAAGGTCCCGCCAGCGAAATCGATCCCGTATCTGGGCCCCCCTTTTATTGTCAGCGAGATAATGCTGGTGGCGATCAGGATCAGGGATCCTACAAAGGCGATTTTTCTTTTTCCTATAAAATCAATGTCTATGTCAGGTTTGATGAATTGCATATGAAGATCAAGAATTCCTTCCCTAAGTCTGTAAGATGATTCTTCCTGACCCTAATTCGGACAAGCCGGAACCAAAAAGTGCCTAAAGTCTAAAGTGTCTAAAGTGTCTAAAGTGAGCTAAAGTGAGCTAAAGTTAATGTGTACGCCTGCGGCGTGGTCATTCTTAAAAACAGGTTGCGCTGAAAGCGCATTCCTCAACTTTAGGCACTTTAGCTCACTTTAGGCACTTTAGTTCACTTGTTGTTGAACATAGCACGAAATTTTCTCCCAGAAAAAACACGAACCACAACCAAGCGCCTAAATGCTTAAACATCTTACGCGTCGCTGAAAAACCAGATAGTCAAAGATCAATCTTGTAACCACAATAGCCGTAAAGAGGCTGGCCAGGATGCCAATACTGAGGGTGACGGCAAAGCCCTTTATTGGTCCTGTTCCAAATTGAAAGAGGACCAGGGCTGCAATGAGGGTGGTTACATTGGCGTCCAGGATAGTCATTGTAGCTCTGGCGTAGCCGGCATCCACGGCAGCTCTGGGGGTCTTGCCCAGGCGAACCTCCTCCCGAATACGTTCAAAGATGATGACATTGGCATCCACAGCCATACCGATGGTGAGGATAACTCCCGCCATGCCCGGCAGCGTGAACGTTGCCTGAAAGAAAGCCAGACCGGCTGCAATCAAAATGATGTTCAGAAAAAGGGCTGTATCTGCGATGATACCGGCCCCTTTATAATAGATTACTATGAACAGAACCACAAGGATGCCGCCGACCCACATGGAAAGGAGCCCTTTTTCGATCGAATCCCGGCCCAGGGAAGGCCCAACAGTGCGTTCTTCAAGGATCTCGACCGGGGCAGGCAGGGCACCGGCCCGCAGCACGATGGCCAGGTCCCTGGCCTCCTCGGTGGTGAAATTGCCAGTAATGCGCGCTTCGCCTCCGCTGATCTTTTCCTGGATGACAGGGGCTGAGTAGATGCGGCCGTCCAGCACGATGGCAAGGCGTTTTTTCACGTTAGCTTCAGTAATCCGTTCAAAGAGCCGGGCCCCCTTTTTGTCAAAGTCCATGGAAACATAGGGTTCACCAAATTGGGAGTCGATTTGAACCCTGGCATCCGTCAAGTACTCGCCGGTGAGACAGGTTCGTTTTTGGATCAAAAACGGGGTCTCTGTGGTACGCCTTGTGACCTTGTCTTCGCTGATTTGATAAAGGATCTCATCGCCTGGCGGGATCTTCCCTTTCAGAGCCTCCTGAACATCATGGTCCTCATCCACCAGCTTGAATTCCAGAAGGGCTGTCTGTCCGATCAGGTTGATGGCCCTTTGAGGGTCCTTGATGCCCGGGAGCTGGACCAGGATGCGGTTTTCCCCCTGGCGACGTATGTCGGGTTCGCTGACGCCAAACTGGTCAATGCGGTTTCGGATGGTTTCCATGGCCTGTTTAGAGGCCATCTCTTTTATATACTTGACTTCCTGATCAGGTAGATCGAGCCGGACAACAACACCTTCATCCTCAGGGGTTCTGGATACGAGCCGCAGCCACGCGAATTCCTTGTCAAGCATCTTGTCAAAAGCCTCGATGTTTTGCTCGTTCAGTATGCGGACCGATATTTGAATCTCTTTTACCCGGTCAAGGTCCCCATATCGAACGCCGGCCTTTTTCATGGCATCCCGGAGCTCTTGAACGGTGCGCTCTATTCTGTTTTCAACTGCTTTTTGGGTTTGAACTTCCAGTACAAGGTGCATGCCCCCCTGAAGATCGAGCCCCAGATGAATCTTTTCGGTGGGAAGGATACCCAGAGCCCTCCACCAGTTAGGGAGGCTGGAGCAGACCGACGGCACAACATACACCAATGCCAGTACCACGAGCGCGACAACGAGAAACAGCTTCCACTTAAGTTGCCTCAATTGGTTACTCCTAAGAAAGTGCCTAAAGTGAACTAAAGTGCCTAAAGTTGGACAAGCTGGAACCAAAAAAAAAGAGATTCATCACGAAAGCACGAAAATACGAAGACACGAAAGTTGCTGCTAGCTCTTTTTCGTGTTTGGATTTTCGCTTTGCGCCAACCCTGCGATGTTGCTGCGTCCTACCTTTACACGCACCTTTTCTGAAATCTCAAGCGTCACAACCGTGTCGGTGAGCCCCGTGATCCGTCCGTATAGACCGCCACTTGTGATCACGCGATCGCCCTTTTTGATGCTGCCGAGCATCTGGCGATGCTGTTTCTGTTTCTTTTGCTGGGGTCGTATCAAAAGGAAATAGAATATGACAAACATCAGGATCAGTGGGGCGAAAGCCCCGAATCCGCCACCCTCTCCGGATGTGCCCCCTCCCGTGCCCATAGCATAAACAATGTCGATCAAGATAAATACCTCCTTTGTTATTGATGATTGTCGATTGTCTTTTTCGGCATCCTTCATTCCTCGGTTTACACTTTTCAAGAATGCGGGCGCCAAAAGATAAATTCTTTTGTTCGTACTTTTTGGTGTCGGGTGTACTTTTTGGTTTCGGGTGTCAGGTTTCAGGTGTCAGGAGCAAGAAACGCGAGATCTGAAACCTGAAACCTGAAACCTGAAACCTGAAACCTGAACAGTGACACCTCACAATTGAACTCAATAACCAACAATCTTGATTTACACCCCCTTGCTTGTAGGCCAGCAAGTACTTGATGAAACCACGAATGACAGCGCGGGTGCGTCCGGCATGATCATACACATCCTGAACCTCTGAACCATGAACCTCTGAACCCGTGAACGGTTACCTTTCACCTTTGAACTATATATGGCCAGGTTCATTCAAACACGCGGGCAAAGATGGTGTTCACATGCCTTAGCTGGGCCTTTACATCAAAGAGTGTTTCAATATCCTGGGGTTTCAAGTAATTTCGAATATCCGAATCATTAAGGACAAGTTCTTTAAAGTCCTTTTTTTTCTTCCACGCTCGCATGGCATGTTTTTGAACCATGTTATACGCTGCTTGCCGGCTTACACCTCGCCTGGCTAAGGCAAGGAGTATCTGCTGAGAAAAAATAAGCCCTCGGGTAAGTTCCAGGTTTTGCTGCATGCGCTTGGGGTAGACGACCAGCTTGCGTATGATTTCTGTCATGCGGCTCAGCATGTAGTCAACCAAAATAGTGCTGTCAGGGATGATTACCCTTTCCACAGAAGAATGGCTGATGTCTCGCTCATGCCAAAGGGCCACGTTATTCAATGCGGCAGACGCATTGGAGCGCACCAGCCTTGCCAGGCCGGAAAGATTTTCTGATGAGACCGGGTTGCGTTTGTGTGGCATGGCAGAAGAGCCTTTTTGCCCTTTTGAAAAAAATTCCTCTGCTTCCAGGACTTCTGTCCTTTGAAGGTGCCGAATTTCCACTGCCATTTTCTCCATGGTCGAGGCGATGATGGCCAACGTGACAAAATACTCGGCATAACGATCTCGCTGGATGATCTGTGTGGAGACAGGAGCAGCCTTGAGCCCCAGTTTTCGACACACGTAAGCTTCCACTTTTGGCGAGGTGTTGGCAAAGGTGCCAACGGCTCCTGAGATTTTACCCACGCTGACGGTTTCCGTAGCCTGTTCCATTCGCCTGCGGTTTCGGCGCATCTCATCGTACCACAGGGCCAGCTTGAGACCAAAGGTGATCGGTTCGGCGTGGATGCCATGAGACCGGCCCACCATAACGGTGTCTTTGTGAACGATGGCCTTTTTCTTCAAGGTGGCCAGCAAACGGTTACAATCTTTCAAGATGATCTTGGATGCCTGGCGCAGCCTGACTGCCATAGCCGTATCCAGAATATCCGAAGACGTGAGCCCTAAGTGTATATACCGTGCATCCGGGCCAACGGTCTCTGCCACATTGGTCAAAAAGGCAATCACATCGTGCTTGGTTTCGGCCTCAATGGCCTCGATCCTTTCAATGGAAAAATGCGCTTTCTTGCGGATGTTTTGCGCTGCTCTCCTGGGGATTTCGCCAATTTTTGCCAGGGCGTCACAGACTAAAATCTCCACCTGAAGCCACGTCCGGAATTTGTTTTCCTCCGTCCATATGCGCCCCATGGCCTCACGTGTATATCGTTTGATCATTTTATTCCGTTGAGTCCGTTTAGCCCGTTAGGCCCGTTGAGTCCGTTTGGCCCGTTTAGCCCGTTGAGTCCGTTTGGCCCGTTTAGCCCGTTTAGTCGGTTTAGCCCGTTAACAGGACACGGAGTGTAATGTTTTCAAGCCGTGAGGCGCAACCCTGCGCTAAATCGTGAATCGCAAAACCAAAACCAATAACAATTTACAAATAACGAATTGGCACCAGATCAACCGGCCAAACCGGCTCAACCGGCTAAACCTATTTGGTTATTGTACGGCCGGCAACCACAGGGTCTCTCCGTCAAACTCGATTCGATTGACGTCTTTGTAATCAATTCTGTCCAGGAGGGCAAATACGCGATCCATATTGTACACAACTATCTTGCTCAAGGGATAAATAAGATGTAGATCAGTGTCGAGTGTACGCTCCTTGAGATTATAGATGTGAACCAGGTTTTCTGAAAACTTCAAGATCTTGCCCACGCCGGAGCTGTAGCCCAGACGGTCCGGCTCGTCAGCCAAAGGGGAAAGGTGTATTCCCTTGTGGTCATAATAGTCGCTTAGCAGGTTAAAGTGTATGTCCCATATGTTCTCGGCGGGCTGAACTACATGAATCCCGAACGTATCCTGCTCTCTGGACGTTGTTTCGGCCACCAGATCCGTTTCCAGGATCTCTCCCAGCTTGAGTCGCACCTCGTCCAGGATTTTCTGCATGCGAACGGTCTCTTTTCCCAACTTGATCGACTCGTCCGGCGTAACGATCATGTCGATGCTTTTGTCAACGCCATACAGCGCCTTGCGTTTTTCCATTAAGGCAGTCAATGCCTTATCGCTCTTTTCTGTTAGCTTGTCGTAGTCAATGACCTTCTCAGAAGGAATGGGCATCCTCTTTTCTAAACCAGGAGAAAGCGCACCCTCGGGTTGTTTTGTGGGTTCTTCGGGTCGCGTCAAAACAAGCCAAAGTCCAATCCCCATCAAGACGATGCAACAAGCAGCTATAAACATATGCTTGCCCATCTTAGACGGCTTTGCATGTGGTGAAATTCCGTCAGCCACGGGGGCTTCCTCCTTCAACCCTAAGACGGCCTGTTGTCCAAACAAAAATCCCTAACTTGATAGTATAGGAATTTTCTTTTGCTGCCTTGTAACTAGTGTCCAAACGAAAACCCTTGATTGCGAGCTGTCATTGCGAGGAGTGAGGAACGAGCGACGTGGCAATCTCTTTATTTCCAGGAGATTGCTTCGGTCGTACCTCCCTCGCAATGACAGGAAAATTGTAATTCGGGCAGTTTTTGTTCAAGCACTAACTATTCGTCAAAGGGTTGAGGTTGTGCAGCTCGTTTCGGCCCGGCTGCCGTCGCCAGGTACACCGGGCAGGTCAAATGCTAGCATATTTGGCAATGGCAGGCAGGTAGCCGTGGGAGGGGCTTTCAGCCCCGATTGTCGCGGCAGGAATGCCGCTCCCACGAGCAGCGTAACCGATAGACCATAGACGTTAACTTTAATTAATTACAGGATTAGAAACTGGGTGTCAACACTAATCAGGTCGCAAGCCTTCTCACGCCAGCATTGATCTGTAGGATTGCCTCGCTTATCACTTGATCCACGAGGGAGGCAAGCGTCCCTGTAAAGGAGCGACCATCGGTGAGGGCGTTCAGATCGAGCTTGTCCAAGATTGGAAAGGTCTGGGTTCCGACTGTGTCCGGATAAAAGAGGGTGGACAGGCTTGCAGGTAACTTGGCACAAGCTTGTTTGAGAGATTCATGATGTGGTATAGGGGCTCGACGGTGAACAACTTGAGAAAAAGGTAGGCGTTCACAGGTTCAGAGGTTCCGGGTTCAGAGGTTCACGGTTCAAAGGTTCAGGGTTGACCGAAAATCTGAACTGTCCTACGAGCAAGGACAACGAAAGAAAGGTAACCCGGAACCTCTGAACCCGTGAACGGTTACGGTCGAAATGACAGAAAAGCAATGGGTGCTGAACTATTACGATGGATGATAACTCATAAATGTTAAATGATCATTCCAGAAAGCGGGCGATCATCGGTTGGTGCATGTATGACTGGGCCAATTCGGCCTTTGCCACGAGCATACTGGCAGCCATTCTCCCGGTCTATTTTGCGTCTCTGGTGCCTGAGGAAGGCATCGCGGTCCAGTGTGGCCCATTGAGCTTTAGAACCACAGCAAGCGCACTGTGGGCATACGGGATCTCTTTTTCACTCCTTTTGACCGCCCTTGCTGCTCCGATCCTTGGGGCCTTGGCTGATTTTTCAGGTTCCAAGAAGAGATTCCTCTTTGGTTTTACCTACACCGGCGCGGCGGTCACGTCACTTTTGTATTTTGTCCGGGACGGGGACTACTGGCTCTGCCTTGGCCTTTTTGTAGTGGCGAATATAGGCTTTGCTGGGAGCATGACCTTTTACAACGCTTTCTTGCCCGAGGTGGCCCCTGAAAAGAAGATGGATTGGGTTTCGGGAAAGGGCTACGCCTTTGGCTACATAGGTGGAGGCATTCTCCTGGCCCTGCACGTGCTGATGATTACTTACCATGAGGGTTTTGGAATACCGGACAAATCCGTGAGCATTCGGATCAGCCTTGCCTCTGTTGGGATTTGGTGGAGCCTCTTTGCAATTCCGCTTTTTCTGTGGGTTCCTGAAGTTAGGCGGTTACACAATAAACCACAAAATTTCTCTTACTTTTCGTACGGCTTTAACCGCTTTTTCAACACGCTCAGATCCTTCCGGCACTATCAGGATCTGTTGTGGTTTCTCCTTGCTTTCCTTGTCTACAACGATGGTATTCAAACTGTGATTGCCATGGCAGCGATCTTTGGCAAGACCGCCCTTGGTCTTGATACGGGGACCCTAATCGGTACTCTTCTCCTGACCCAGATTATCGCCCTGCCTGGCGCACTGCTCTTTGCAAAGCTGGCCGAGCACATCCAGTCCAAAGGCGCCATTATCATTGCATTGCTGCTGTGGATTGGAATTGTGACATACGCCTATTTCTTGAGATCGGCCGTTGAATTCTGGATACTCGGC
This sequence comes from Deltaproteobacteria bacterium, assembly GCA_019307135.1. Classification (GTDB taxonomy): domain Bacteria; phylum Desulfobacterota; class Desulfobacteria; order Desulfobacterales. Next base: position 24,395 of record JAFDKF010000011.1, on the reverse strand, counting down.
GGGCTGGTAGGTCTCGTCTTGGGCGGAAGCCAGGCCATCAGTCGATCCCTTTACGCAGGGTTGATTCCAAGGGCGAGACCAGCCGAGTTTTTCGGATTTTTCACTATCAGCGCCAAGTTTGCTTCTATTTTCGGTCCCCTGGTTTTCGGCCTGATCACCGACCTGTCGGAAAACCCACGCAATGCCATAGTTTCACTCATCTTGTTTTTTGTCCTGGGAATGATCATGCTGAGCCGGGTGGATGTGGAAAAGGGGCGGGTGAAAGCGATGGAAGTCCAGTCAGTCGAGTAGTTAAGTAGTCGAGTAGTTGAGTTGTGACCTCGTTGAACCAGTCAACCAATTGACCAATTGACCACTCGACTACTCGACCAATTGCGAAGCGTAGCGGAGCTAACTTCTTTTGTCATACAGGTACAGCGCCATTGCTACAGCAGCGGCTTCTTCTTGGGTCAACCCCTTCTCCATATCCTTCTTGGCATCCAGGTAGGCGAAAACCCTGCCAGTGATCTGCATCACTACTTGGAGGATGCCAAGGACAACGAATATTCCGACAAAGCGTATGAGCAATGTAGAAATAGCATAGTTCCAATCAATAGTCTCCGGTCCCATTAGGAATATCCTTTTATTTTTTGATTACGGGATTTCTCGCCCGCTTCCTTCGGTCGCTCGAGCACACAGAGATCGCCGAGATAATATTTCTTTGGCCTTATTTTTTGAGAGGGAAAAATCAGGCCAAACAATCAGCCCCTTACGGGGCGTCTAAATCCCGCAAAAACCGTGCGACAGCAGGATGGCAGTTTGAGTTGAATTCCTCTCAGGAATTCAACTCAAAGAACTCCGTGTCTCTGAGGGCTCTGCGAGAAATAGAAAACTGTCAACCAAACATGGCGATGAGCATGCCGGCTGCCGAGGCACTGCCGATGACACCAGCCAGATTCGGCCCAATGGCGTGCATAAGCAAGAAATTGTTGGGATTCTCCTGTTGCCCTATTGTCTGTGAAACGCGTGCTGCCATAGGGACTGCAGAAACTCCTGCTGAGCCGATGAGGGGGTTCATCTTTTCCTTAAGAAAAACATTCATGATCTTTACCGTTAGGATGCCTCCCATGGTACAAATAGCGAAATCGATGAGTCCGAAAGTAAAGATGAGTAACGGCTTGGCTGTGAGAAACTTCTCGGCCTGCATGGTCGCGCCCACGGAGATACCCAGAAATATGGTGACAATATTCATAAGAGAGCCTTGTGCCGACCCGGCCAGTCTGTCTACAACGCCACTTTCCCGCATAAAGTTGCCCAGCATGAACATCCCCATTAAAGGGGTTACTGCTGGGATCAAAAGCGCAATGATCCCTGCTACGATGAGAGGAAAGAATATCTTTTCAAGCTTCGACACAGGCCTGAGCTGTTTCATGATGATCTTTCGTTCTTCCACACGGGTCATTAACCTCATGATCGGGGGTTGAATTAAAGGGACCATGGCCATGTACGAATATGCCGCAAGCGCATTGGCCCCAAGGAGATTGGGTGCCAGCTTGGCCGTTAGATAGATCGTTGTAGGTCCGTCAGCCCCTCCAATAATCGCTACTGATGCAGCTTCCTTCATGGTAAATCCGCAAAGGAGGACCCCCAGGAATGTCACGAACACACCGAGTTGAGCACCGGCTCCAATAACCAAGGTTTTCGGGTTGGCAATGAGGGGCCCGAAATCGGTCATGGCACCGAGTCCCAGGAATATGAGGCATGGGATAACCTCCCATTCCACACCGTAATGATAGAATATGTTGAAGAGTTCTCGTTTGCCATGGGCATCGAAGCCCATAAGGGGGGTGAGGGGAAAATTAACAATGAAGATTCCAAAACCTATGGGCAGCAAAAGCAAGGGTTCGTATTTTTTGGCAACGGCCAGATAAATAAAAAACAGGCCGATCCCCCACATGATAACGAGCTTGTAATGAAGATTGAAAAGCCCGGTTTGGGTATGCAAGATATTCAATAAGACATCAACAAACGTGTCCCAATTCATAGCTCAGTTCCTTAAATGGTAACACCTCAATAATTCCGGGTATTGACTCCTGGATTCCCGCCTTCGCGGGAATGACGATTGGGCGTAAGTGCCTGTCATTCCCGCGAAGGCGGGAATCCAGTGAATACTCGCAAAATACAATTTACCCCAACTTATTGAGAACTTACCTTAAATGATCATTCACAGATAATACGGCTTTCACCGGGTTGTATAGCGGGGTCTTCCTCTACTGTGATAGTCAGGTTTCGTCTCGTCTCCACGTCCAGGAGTTCTTTTCGTTTCTTGTTCAGCAAGTAGTAACCCACGTTCCTTGGTACGATTCCTTTTACTTGTGTGATGTTATCTTTGAGGGTTTCAGAGCGGAGCCTTCTCAGAAACTCGAGCGCGAGCCTTTCGGCAGACGGAACCAGCCCTTTTCCCTGGCAGTGAGGGCACGGCATAAAGCTTCCGTATTCTATGGATGCAGCGATTCTTTGACGGGCCAGTTCCATGAGGCCAAATCTCGAGATCTTGCCTATATTAATCCGGGCCTTGTCCGGCTTGCTATGCTGCTTCATAGCCTTTTCTACGGCCAGATTGTGTTTCCGCTCCCGCATATCAATAAAGTCGATAACGATAAGGCCACCCAGGTCCCTCAGGCGCAATTGACGCGCAATTTCAGCAGCCGCCTCCATATTGGTCGCATATGCGGTCTCTTCCATGGAGCGTTCACGTGTAGCTTTTCCGGAATTGACATCAACAGCCACTAATGCCTCTGTTGGGTTGATTACGATATGACCACCCGATTTCAAGGGGATCCTGCTCTCAAAGATGGAGCTAATCTGATCTTCGATTTCATACCTGGTGAAGATCGGTTGTGGGTCCTTATAGACCTTGACGATGTTTGTGTGCCGCGGAGATATAATCCGAATGAAATATTTCACATCCTGGAATATGGTCTTGTTATCTATCAGTATTTCCTTTACCTCGGATGTGAAATGATCCCGGATGGCGCGAATTGCAACATGGAGTTCTTTGTAAAGCAGACAGGGGGCAGAGGCGCTGACCCCCCGCTTCTTAATGTTTGTCCACAGACGAAGGAGGTATCGGACATCTTTGGAGATCTCTTGTTTTTTCTGGTTCTGAGCAGCGGTCCTGACAATTGTGCCGAATTCTTCTGGGACCTTCAGTGACTCCATAATGCCTTTGAGGCGTCCGCGTTCATTTTCATCTTCGATTTTCCTGGAAATGCCGGAACTTTTTCCACCGGGCATCAGGACAACATAGCGGCCAGGCAAAGAGATAAACGTGGTCAGCATAGCCCCTTTGTTCAGGATGGGTTCCTTGGTAACCTGGATCAGGAGTTCCTGGCCATGCTTGATAAGATCCCGTATCCCAAAGGTCCCCTTCTTGCCAGCCGCGGGCTTTTCGATAGAAGAATAGTAATCACTATGTATTTCGTGTTGCTGTAAGAATCCATTTTTTTCCCCACCGTAGTCAACAAAGGCGGCTTGCAGGCTTGGTTCCACACGTGTGACCACCCCTTTGTAGATGTTTCCCCGTGTGATTTCCCCGGCCGTGGTCTCAATATGAAAACTTTCCAGCCTGCTTCCCTTTACCAGGGCAATACGACATTCTTCCGGATCAACCGCGTTGATGAGTATCTTGTGTTGTTCCTTTTTTGGGTTCATAAGTTCAACGTTTCGACCTTGAGGATAGCTTGAGCGATTAACACCTAGGTTGAGCGGTTCAACGTTCACGGTTCCCGGTTGAAGAGCCCTAAGTCTCTGATATCAAAAGGACGATGCCTCAAGTAGTAAGGTTCAGCGGTTCAGCGGTTCAATGTTCAAAGGTTAAAACCGTGAACCGTGAACCGTGAACGGTAGCATGGCTATTGTGCTATAAAGTGAGGGATGTCAATATATTATAACCTTTGAACCTTGAACCCTGAACCTTGAACCGATCATTTTAGGTAACACTGTCTTGAATAAAAAACAAACATTTTCAATCACCCCTGCGCTGAAAAATCTAATATCCACCGAATGAGGTTAAGCCCCACCAAAAGACATCCTTCGGCACGGGAGACACGAAAACCTGTGCGCATGAATACAACCACAAGCAATACCATACCCACAAGTATATAGAGACTTTCCAGGCCGGCTGCATCAATAGTCAGAGGACGAAGCATCCCCGCCAAACCGAGCACGCCAAGGAGGTTATAGAGATCGCTGCCGATCAGGTTTCCAGCGGATATACCATACCGCCCTTTGAGCGCTGCCACCAGAGATATGGCAAACTCTGGTGTAGAGGTCCCTGCGGCTATAATGGTGACCCCGATCACCCATTGAGAAATGCTAAATGCCTGAGCCAGAGAAACTGCTGACCAGACAATGAGGTGGCCCCCAGCGACGACCGCGATGATTCCCAGGACAAAAAACGGGATGTCTTTCCAGGTGGCATTTTCCTCGGGCTTTTTTTCCTCTATGGGTACCTTTTTCCAGAAGAGATAACCGATGTATACGACAAGTGCGGCAAAAAGTGCAAGTGCTTCTTGAGAGGTTAGCACTAAATCCTTGAGAAATAAAACCAAAATAGATGACGTGCCGAGGAGAAAGAGGCCGTCTCGCCACACAAGGGCGGGGGTGGTTTGGATGTTTCGGATAACCGCGCACCCACCTAGTATAAATCCAAGATTGAAAATGTTCGAACCTACTATGTTGCTGACTGATATATCTGGTAGCCCCCTGATGGCGGCATTTATGGTGACCGCAAACTCTGGCGCAGAGGTGCCCATGGCAACAATGGTCAAACCGATTGCCAGATCAGACATATGCAGCTTATGGGCGATCCGCACTGCTGAGTCTACAAGCCAATGGGACCCCTTCCACAATAAACCCGTGGATATTGCTATCAAGACGACATCTAATAATATACTCATTTGCTTTGTCCGGATGCCCTAATGTTACGTCTCCGAAATGCTATCCGCTTATCAGCTTCTGGGGTGATGGAGTACCGGAGTACTGGAGTAGTGGGTATTAAAATCGGCGTAAGGCGCAGGGCGTAAGGCTTAAGGCAAGGTGTTTTTCCCATGTGCCTTGTGCCGTGCGCCTTACGCCAGCTGCTGTTAACCCATCACTCCACCACTCCATCACTCCAATACTCCACTTGGGGCGAAGCCCCTAAATTCTCAACCGGCGCGACAGACGCATGTAGTGATTTGCCTCCTTCACACGTCCCCGCTTTACACATCCTCCTGCATAGATTGCACACTTTTTTTTCAGAGCCGCGTGCGCTGCGCAGTATTGCCCTGGACTTAGCAAGTCGCTTTCGAGGATCTTTTTTAGAGCATGTATGCGAAACCGGTCCATGCAGCGTCTTCTTGATAGTTGGTCTGGGTGTCCGCCACGTTTAATCACAAGCGGGGCCTCAATCAAATACACAGGAAACCGGCAGGCGACCCTTAGCCAAAGGTCATAGTCCTCGCATACGGGCAACGTTTCGTCAAACCCGCCTATCTCATCAAACAGGCAACGTCTTATCATTACGGCCGAAGGGCTCACAATACACAATTCCAGGCAACGTTCAAAGATCATCCCGGAATACTTCTTGTGCCGCTTTTTGGGGTTGACCCTGATGCCATTTTTTATCCAGATCTCTTCGGTTTGACAAATCAGAGCATCTGGGTGGGTATTGAAAAAAGCGACCTGGTCAGAGAGTTTTCCGGGGAGCCACAAATCATCGGAGTCGAGAAATGTGATAAGGCGACCCGCAGCCCGGGCAATACCAGCATTTCGAGCTGCGCTTACCCCTAGATGGTCTTGCCTTACAACGCAGATCTGGTGATAGGATTCGAGAATTCCCTGTGTGCTGTCAGTTGACCCATCGTCCACCACAAGTATCTCGAAATCACGGTAGTCCTGAGCCAAGACCGAATCAATCGCCCTCTTGAGGACCCATGCGCGGTTGTATGTAGGAATAACGACGCTTACAGTTGGCATGAATAAATGGATTGTTCGGCATCCTTCATTTTCGCCACAAAGTAGTTTACACTTTTTTTCACCACTGCAGGTTTGGGGTTTCAGGTTTCAGTGTTCAGGTTTCAGGTTTCAGTGTTTCTTGCACCTGACACCTGACACCTGACACCCGACACCAAAAAGTACACCCGACACCAAAAAGTACGAACAAAAGAATTTATCTCTTGGCGCCTGCATTCTTGAAAAGTGTAAACCGAGGAATGAAGGATGCCAATATTTTTTTTATTGTTTTTTGAGCCGATTGGACATTTATTTTCTTGAAATCACGATTTCTATGTGCTAGTATATTTTTATAATTAAAGATCCATGTGGTCGGTTCCGATATGAAGGTAAATCCGACAATATTGATACGAACTCTAATTGGGAGTCTGGAAAGTGTTTAACGCACTCCTGGGGGCCATTTCTAACGATTTGGCGATTGATTTAGGCACTGCCAATACCCTTGTCTATGTTAAGGGGAAGGGGATAGTGCTCAGTGAACCATCTGTCGTGGCGGTTCGGACCGACAACAGGCATAGAAACAAGGTATTGGCGGTCGGGGGAGAGGCCAAGCGGATGCTGGGACGAACACCGGGCAATATTGTTGCCATCCGTCCCATGAAAGATGGTGTTATCGCGGATTTTGAGGTGGCTGAGGCGATGTTGCGATACTTTATCCGTCAGGTGCACAACCGCAGAAGCCTCATACGGCCCAGGATCATCATTGCCGTGCCGTCAGGGATTACCCAAGTCGAGAAGCGTGCTGTGACGGAATCGGCTCAATCAGCAGGCGCCCGGGAGGTATTTCTGATTGAGGAGCCTATGGCTGCGGCAATAGGCGCGGGTCTTCCGATTACGGAGCCCACTTGCAATATGGTCGTTGATATTGGTGGTGGCACTACCGAGGTGGCCGTCATATCCCTTGCGGGTATCGTTTACAGCCGCTCGATTCGGGTTGGCGGGGATAAGATGGACGATTCCATCGTCCAATATATTAAACGAAAGTATAACCTTTTGATTGGAGAAAGAACAGCAGAACTGATTAAAACCACTATTGGTAATGCTTATCCTGATCCCGAAAACATAGAGACCATTGAAGTGAAAGGTAGGGACCTGGTATCGGGTATCCCAAAAATTCTCGCCATAGATTCGGAAGAGATACGCGTCGCGATTGCTGAACAGATCGATTCTATTGTTGAGACTGTCAAAATAGCCCTGGAACAGACCCCGCCCGAATTGGCAGCGGACATCGTCGACAGGGGGATAGTCATGACCGGAGGCGGTGCCCTCCTCAAAAACATGGACAGATTGCTCCGAGAAGAGACCCATTTACCCATTACGGTGACCGAGGATCCGCTTTCCACGGTTGCCCTGGGGTCAGGCAAGGCCCTGGAGAATATTTCTATCTTGAGAGAGGTTATGATCCAGTAACGGAAAATCTCCCTTGCCATTATGTCATGATGGCACCTCAACAAGAAAACCTTTTCCGCTACACACATGAGACATGTTTTCAAAAAGGTTGGCAAGGATCCTCTGCGTGATCCTTTTTGCCCTGATCAATATTGTCCTCCTTTCTATTAGCGCCAAGCATCCTCATCGATACACAATAGTTGACAGAGTGGTAATGGCGGGTATAGTGCCCTTCCAGGAAGGTGTAACTCGCACTATGCATTTTTGTGGGCGTATGTGGCATCATTATTTCTATTTGGTTGCAGTCCGTGAGGAATGCGATCGGCTTAAGGGGATGCTTGCCAACGCCCAGATCGAAAAGAGCCGGTACCTGGAATCTGAGTTAGCCTCCCAACGTCTTCGGAAGCTACTGGAGATGAAGTCCGAGGTCCCCCACCGCATGCTCCCTGCAAAAGTTGTAGGGCTGGACCCCTCTGGTTGGTTTAAGACCGTTTTTATCAACAGGGGAACCGGAGATGGGGTTTCCAGGGGGATGGCTGTGATAGCCTCGGGGGGAATCGTGGGTCGTATCATTGGGGCCTCTGGCCGGTACGCCAAGGTCCTGTTGATCATCGACCGTAGTAGTGCCATAGATGCACTTGTTCAGCGAACCCGGTCCCGGGGTGTTCTTGAAGGGGAGACCAGTGAGAGTTGCCGCTTCAAATACGTTGTGAGAAAGGCAAATATCAAGATTGAAGACACGGTAATATCGTCAGGACTGGATGGTCTTTTCCCCAAGGGTCTGCGGGTGGGGACAATCTCAGAAATTTCCAGGCCCTCGTCAGGACTTTTTCAAGAAGTGAAGGTTCGGCCATTCGTCGATTTCACAAGATTAGAAGAGGTGCTGGTTATCCTGGAATGATGAAGGTTTTCTGCTTGTATCTCATACTCGGATTGTTGACCACTGTCGCACAGACTACGATTTTAAGACTCCCCTTATTTCACGGTGTTTTCTACGATCTGTTAATTCCTCTTGTTGTTTTCTTAAGCCTCAATGCTCCTAACAGGAAAGGTGTCCTGGTCATTGTAATTCTTGGCATTATCATGGATCTGCTTTCTGGCGGAATATTTGGCCTCTACCTTACTATCTATTTCTGGATATTTGTATCAGTAAAAAATTTGTCCAAGTACTTCCATGTGGGTGACACGATATTTCAGTCTGTCTTGATCGGTGCCTGCGTGCTCGGACAGCACCTTGTGTTTTGCATTTCAGCAGCAGCCCCCTGGAAGGGGGCTCAATTGCTGTCTGCTCAGACGGCCCCTGTTTTGTTGCAGACCATCTTTGCCGCACTCACCGGCCCTGGTATTCTTATGCTTTTGGGAAGGCTTCACACCCGACTTCAGAACCGCTCATCAGGTGCTCAAAGGGAAACAGGGAATTTTGCAATCAGGTGATGGATAGCTACCTGCATACAGTCGATAGCGATTGGTACAGGCAAAGGGTTTCCGGAGCACTGATATGCGTTCTCGCAGCTTTTCTAATTATTTTGGTACGCTTGTATTATCTGCAGGTCGTAGAGGGGCCCGAATTTAGACGACAGTCCCAAAACAACTGCGTCAGACTCCAGGGCATACCTCCGCCGCGGGGTCTCATCTTTGATCGCGATGGCGTGCTGCTGGTGGAAAACCGCCCCTGTTTCAACATCTCTATTGTTCCGAGGGAGGCCAAGAATCCCAAGGGTGTTGTCAACAAGCTGGCAGAGCTCTTAGATATTACACCTGAGCCCCTTTTTGCAAGACTCGCTGAAGTTAGGGGGGTGCGTTCATTTAAGCCTGTTCTCTTGAGGCGCGATGTTAGCCGTGATGTCGTGGCGATCATAGAAGCTTACAAGCTTGATCTGCCCGGGATTGTGATAACAGTGGAGCCGTCGCGTCATTATTTGGAAGGGAAGCGAGCCTCACATCTGGTCGGATACCTGGGCGAGATCAGTGGGGAGGAATTGAAGAGCGGGTGCTTTCCTGACAACAGGATTAGAGATTTCATTGGAAGATTTGGGGTGGAAAAGGCATATGAGCCCTATTTTCACGGAAGGCGAGGGGAACAGCAGATCGAGGTCAACGCCCTTGGCCAGCTCACAAGGGTCCTTAAGACCGAGGAGGCGACACCCGGGAACAATATCTATCTGACATTGGACATTCGGCTTCAGCGCAAGGCTGAAGCATTACTTTCCGGAAAGGTGGGAGCTGCCGTGGCTATGGACCCTTCCAACGGGCATATCCTGGCGATGGCGAGTAGTCCTGCCTTTGACCCCAATGTCTTTGTGGAAGGCATGACATACGAGTCGTGGAACGACCTCTCTTCCAATCGGTTCCGCCCGATGGAGAACAAGGCCATTCAGGGCCAGTATCCCCCGGCGTCAACCTACAAGATTGTAACGGCCATAGCTGGATTGGAGGAAGGGGTGATCACTGAGCACACACGGGTCTTCTGTCCGGGGTACTACAGGTATGGCGATCGCACCTTTCGGTGCTGGAAGCGCGGCGGACACGGATTCATGAAGATTACAGATGCGTTGGTCGAATCATGTGACGTCTTTTTCTATCAGGTGGGTGAAAAACTGGGCGTAGATCGGTTGGCCGGATATGCTAAGGCCTGCGGCCTGGGGTTGCCCACGGGAGTCGATCTTGACAAGGAAGCAAAAGGGCTGGTACCCACGTCATGGTGGAAGCTCGGCCGGATGGGGGTGCCCTGGCAGGGCGGAGAGACACTTTCTGTAGCGATCGGTCAGGGGTTCAACCTGGTTACACCTATCCAGATGCTCAGCCTGATATCTGCAGTTGCAAATGGGGGAATACGATACAAACCGTTAGTTGTCAGGCGGATTGAGTCCTCAGATGGCTCGCTCGTAAAGAAAGAGGTGCCAGTGCCATCAGGAAGGCTCTCTGTCTCGGACAAGACGCTTGAGATCGTAAAAAGAAGCTTGATGGATGCAGTCAACAAGCCAAGAGGGACGGGGTGGATTGCACGTATTGCTGGTATCGACGTGGCCGGCAAGACCGGGACGGCCCAAGTCGTCGGGATGGAGGAAGATAACAAGGAAAACCCAGTCGAGAGTGAACATCTCCATCTCAGAGACCATGCCTGGTTTATTGCCTTTGCGCCGGCTGAACAACCCAGAGTAGCCGTGGCTGTGCTGATAGAACACGGTGGTCATGGCTCAACAGCAGCAGGGCCTATTGCAAGGGAGATGATCAAGACATATTTGAAAGTGAACTAAAATGCCTAAAGTGCCTAAAGTGAGCTAAAGTTAAGGATGAAAAAAGCTTTAATGACTCCAGTCCATCCCTCAGATCATTTTAGGCACTTTAGCTCACTTTAGGCACTTTAGCTCACTTATTATGATTGATCGAAGATTGCTAGAACATTTTGATTGGGTCTTGTTAAGTCTCACCCTGGTGCTTGGAGGCATTGGTATACTTACGCTTTACAGCGCGGCGACTGCCAATGCGGACATAGTGGGGGTGAAAGGACTTGTCCACTTGAAGCAGTCTTATTGGCTTGCAATCGGTACCGGTATAATGATTCTATTGGCTCTGTTCAGCTACAGGTGGCTGAACCGGCTGGCATTGCCCATTTACTGGTTCTCAATAGGGCTATTGGTTGCTGTCCTGTTCGTGGGGAAAGAGGTCTCGGGATCCCAGCGCTGGCTTATCCTGGGTCCGGTTTCGTTTCAACCGTCAGAATTGGTCAAGATATCCCTGGTAATTATACTGGCGCGACATTTCTCTGAGAGTGTCTCAGAAGAGGGTTTTTCCCTTGTGGAGCTTTGGAAGCCGCTAATTTGGACCTTAATCCCATTTGTCTTGATTGTGAAACAGCCCGACCTGGGCACAAGCCTCATCGTTCTCCTGATAGCAGGGAGCGTGACCATATTTGTAAAGATTGAGCGCAGGACGCTTCTGTGCTTGACTGGGGCCGGTATTCTTGGGTCTGCGGTGGGTTGGTTTTTCTTGAAAGAATATCAGAAGCTGCGGATCCTGGCATTTCTTGACCCGGAGGGAGATCCATTGGGTGCAGGGTATCATATCATTCAGTCCAAGATTGCGGTCGGTTCGGGAATGCTTTTCGGTAAAGGGTTCTTAAAAGGTACCCAGAACGCCCTCTCCTTTCTACCTGAACATCATACGGACTTCATTTTTTCAGTGTTGGCTGAGGAGTGGGGATTTTTGGGGGCAGCTCTGGTCATCTCGCTGTATGTGTTGTTGGTAATATGGGGCCTGAGCGTAGCGGTACGTTCTAAGGAGCCCTTTGGTACCATTTTGGCTGTAGGTCTCACCAGCATGATATTTTGGCAGGCCTTTATTAACCTGGCCATGGTGCTGGCGTTGCTTCCTGTGGTTGGCGTACCCTTGCCACTAATTAGTTATGGGGGGTCCTCTATGCTGGTTAGTATGGGTGCTATAGGAATCTTATTGAATATTAGCATGCGCAGGTTTTTGTTTAAGGAGTGATTCCTTTATGAAAAAATCAAGAAAGGGGATACAGACGTTTTTGGGACCAGAAACCACCCTGGAAGGGAAACTTGTATTTGAGGGGCCCGTGCGACTTGATGGCCATTTCACAGGGAGCATAGAGAGCAAAGAAGGGGTGATGGCTATAGGAGAAAAAGCGGTTGTCCATGCGGATATCTTGGTGAAGACAGTTGTGGTGTGGGGGGAGGTGAGTGGGAACATCCGAGCCACAAACCGCATTGAGTTGCATCCGCCAGCCCGCGTATTCGGTGACCTCTGTGCTCCTGTGGTAATTATTGATGCCGGGGTGGTCTTCCACGGCAACTGCAGCATGGAACCTGAGGATGACGCGACCAGCAAGACCATCAATTTAGCTGAATGGCAGACGTAAATGATAAGTGAAGAAAAAAAACCTTTGACAATGTGCCCGTATTGGTGATATAGACGATCAACTTTTGGGTGGATGTATTCTCAGTTGTCTTTCCTGTGACGTAAACCAAAAGATTAGAGACTTAGGAGTTTGTCATGGCTGTTATTCCTGATTGGACCCTGTTTGTGCAGATGGGAAACTTCATCTTGCTGATCTTTCTCCTGAACGTCATCCTCTACAAACCTATCCGCCAGATACTCATCGAAAGAAAGAAAAAGATCCAGGGTTACAAGGAGGGTATTGAGACCCTTCAACAAGATGCTTCGGAAAGCCAACGGACTTTTCAAGCAAAGATCTCTGAGGCCAGGGGGCAGGGGGTTCAGGAGAAAGAGGCCCTGAAGCAAGCCGGCCAGGAAGAGGAAAAGCGAGTTGTCGATGAGATCAACCGGAAGGCCCAGGCAGAATTGGAGGCTGTGTGCGCCCAGATTGCCAAAGATGCCGAGGATGCAAGACGCGGACTGGAAAAAGAGATAGGGATTTTTTCCGGGACGATTGCTGAAAAGATATTGGGGAGGGCTGTATCATGAAGGCGTTTGTCAGGATGGGGAAGCTACGCTATATTGTGAGCCTTTTGGTGGTTGTCTCAGTCCTCCTTGCCTTTGGGTCGGTTTGGGCTTCCTCTGAGGGCGGACATGACGATCACGGGGGCAAGGGCAAAGGCATGGATTTGGTGTGGCGTACCATGAACTTTGTAGTGCTGGCTGGCGTCCTGGTCTTTCTTGCGAGGAAACCGCTTGCTAAGGGCCTTGAATCCCGTCGCCAGGGCATCAAGGACGAACTGGATGACCTGGAAGGACAGAAGCAGGAGGCGGGAAAGCGACTTGCGGAATATAAGGAAAAACTGAGCCTCCTGGATCAGGAAGTGGAAAAAATCGTGGCCGAATACATCCGGGAGGGTGAGGCAGCAAAGGCGAAAATCATTGAAGAGGCTCAGCTAGTAGCTGAAAAACTTCAGGAACAGGCCAAGAAGAACATTGAGCACGAATTTGACAAGGCCAAGCAACAGTTGAAGGCAGAGATGGCCGGGCAGGCCGTGGCCATGGCAGAACAACTGATCAAAGAGCATATCAACGAAGAAGATCAAGAACGCATTATTGACGAATACTTGACAAAGGTGGTGGTAGCGCAGTGATAGGCCTCAAGATTGCCAGAAGGTATGCCAAAGCCCTGTTGACAATTGGCAGGGAAGACGGCCAGGCGGAGACGTACAAAAAGGAGTTGGGCTATTTTGTGAAGCTCCTGGAAGAACAAAAGGATCTGGAGCAAGCGATATCCAACCCATTATATGATGCCGGAAGTCGTAAGAAGGTCTTACAGGTGGTGTCGGAGCAGCGCTTGAATCTCAGTAAGGTAATGACATCTTTCCTTTTCCTGTTATTTGACAAGGGCAGGATTCAGTATTTAAAGGACATATACACCTTTTATGAGAAACTAACCGACGAACTTGCCAATATTGTCCGTGCGGACCTTGTGTCAGCCGTGGAACTGCCGGACGAAAGCATTGCAAGAATCCGGGATGCGCTTGCTGGGAAGACGGGCAAAGAGGTAAGGATGGAAGTTAGTGTGGACCCGGCCTTGATCGGTGGCGCGGTAACCAGGATCGGGGATTTGGTGTTAGACGGCAGCGTAAGAACTCAGCTTATGAGTTTAAAAGAATCTTTGCAAAGGAGTGAGAATATCTGATGGAAATTAGAGCCGAAGAAATCAGCGACATTATCAAGGGCCAGATTCAGGACTACGACAAGAAGGTGGACGTGAGCGAAACAGGGACCATCTTGTCGGTTGGGGACGGCATTGCCAGGGTGTATGGCGTGGAGAAGGCCATGTCAATGGAGCTTCTTGAGTTTCCCCATGGGATTATGGGCCTCGTCCTCAATCTGGAAGAGGACAATGTGGGCGTGGCGGTCATGGGTGAGGATATCGAACTCCAGGAAGGTGATCCGGTTAAGCGCACGGGCAAGATCGCCCAGGTGCCGGTTGGGGATGCGATTCTTGGTCGCGTGGTGGATTCCCTGGGAAATCCCTTGGACGGCAAGGGGCCTATAGATGCCAAGGAGTTTCGCCGGGTCGAGATGATTGCCCCTGGTGTTATTGCCCGCCAATCGGTTAACGAACCCATGTATACAGGCCTCAAGGCGATCGATTCCATGACTCCGGTGGGCCGAGGGCAGCGTGAGCTCATCATTGGTGACCGCCAGATCGGAAAGTCTGCTATTGGTGTTGACGCCATTATTAACCAGAAGGGTCAGGATGTTAAGTGCTTCTATGTGGCCTGTGGCCAGAAAAAGTCCACGGTTGCCCTGATTGTGGATACTTTGCAAAAGGCCGGGGCTATGGAGTACACGACGGTCATTGCGGCCTGCGCCAGCGACCCTGCTACTCTCCAATATATTGGTCCGTATTCCGGAACCGCTATGGGGGAATACTATCGCGACAGCGGCCAGCACGCCCTGATCGTCTATGACGACCTCTCAAAGCAGGCAGCTGCTTATCGGCAGATTTCCTTGCTCCTGAGACGTCCCCCCGGACGCGAGGCCTTTCCTGGGGATATCTTCTTCAACCACTCTCGTCTACTGGAGCGCTCTGCCAAGCTAAACGACGAACTTGGTGCTGGTTCACTGACGGGGCTTCCCATTATCGAAACACAGGCAGGCGACGTTTCGGCTTATATTCCTACCAACGTTATTTCTATTACCGACGGCCAAATATATCTTGAGCCGGCCCTCTTTTTCTCGGGTGTTCGGCCGGCCATTAACGTTGGGCTTTCGGTTTCACGCGTGGGCGGTGCTGCCCAGGTGAAGGCCATGAAACAGGTGGCGGGTTCTCTGCGTCTCGATTTGGCCCAGTTTCGTGAACTTGAGGCCTTTGCCGCGTTCGGAAGTGACCTGGATAAGGCCACTCAGCAGCAGTTAACTCGCGGGACGCGTCTGGTAGAAATCCTGAAGCAGCCCCAGTATACGCCGCTGACATTGGAAAAGCAGGTGGCGATTCTCTATGCGGGGACAAAGGGTTATCTGGACAAGTATCCTGTAGAAGTCCTGGGTAAGTACGAGGCCGGGCTGTATCCGTTTATTGAAAGCAAGTATCCTCAGATATTCAGTGAGATAGCGGAGAAGAAGGTCATTAGTGACGACATGGACAAGACGATAGCAAAGGCGCTGTCTGAATACGATGAAGAATTCAAAGACACGATCAAGTAGTCGGCAATTTGCCACACTTGCGTATAGGGGTTAATGTATGGCGACACTAAAGGACATACAGCTCAAAATCGTAGCGGTAAAGAAAACGCAAAAGATCACCAAGGCAATGAATATGGTGGCCGCCTCCAAACTGAGGGGCGCCCAGGAAAAGATGGAGGCCTTCAGGCCTTATGCCAACAAATTCGCCGAGGTTCTGGGGAGCTTGTCTGATCGTATAGAAGCAGACGAGGAGCACGCCCCGCCACTCCTTGTACCGCGGGCGGAAGTGAAAACCATCGACCTGCTCCTCATGACGTCTGACCGGGGCTTGTGCGGGAGTTTCAATACGAATTTGATTATCAAGGCCGAGAAGTTTTTGAAGGAAAAGGCTGAGCAAGGTGTTGACGTGCGGCTCATTTGTATGGGCCGGAAGGGGCGCGATTACTTTCGTCGCAGGAAACAGAACATCCGTAGCGAGCACATAGGCATCGTGGGCGGAAAATTTGGCTTCAACGTTGCAGTCAACGGGGGGCAGGAACTGATAGACGCATTTCTGAATGGCGAAACCGATGAGGCCCATGTGATTTTCAGCGAATTTGTATCCATGGCAAGACAGGTACCAACTTTAAGCCAGGTCGTACCCATTGTTGGGGTCGAGAAGGCCGAGCAAGCCCAAGAGGCTGAGCCGGCGGGCTACATTGCAGAGCATATCTGCGAACCCTCGGCAGAGGAGCTCATGGCGGAAATGCTTCCCAAGCAGGTCTATGTCCAGATATTCAGGGGCTTGCTGGAAACTTCTACTTCCGAGCATGCAGCGCGCATGGCAGCCATGGATAACGCAACGAGCAATTGCGGCGAGATGATCACCTCGCTCAGCCTGGTCTACAACAAAGCGCGCCAGGCAGCCATTACAGCTGATCTCATGGATATCGTTGGCGGTGCCGAGGCATTGAAAGGGTAAATGGATATATAGTTTTATAGCTGTTTAATACGTATTGGGGAGGTCAATAAGGATGGCAGAAAAAGTTGTGAATATGGGAATAATTACCCAGGTAATCGGCAACGTGGTCGATGTAGAGTTTACCGAAGGGGAGCTTCCCTTGATCTACACGGCCTTGCTTATCTCCAACCCGGGGATCAGTGATGAAGAAGATAACCTGGTTGTGGAAGTGGCCCAGCATCTAGGGGACCGTGTGGTGCGTACCATTGCCATGGACAGCACGGACGGCCTTGTCCGGGGGATGCCTGTAAAGAACACCGGCAAAGATATCATGATGCCTGTGGGCGAAGCAGGCCTAGGACGGGTGCTCAACGTTGTGGGACGACCTGTGGACGGCCTTGGTCCGGTTAGCAATGAGAAAACTCTCCCGATCCATCGAGCTGCACCATTATTTACCGAACAGGACACGTCAGTTAACGTGCTGGAAAGTGGTGTAAAGGTTATGGACCTACTCGTTCCCTTCCCCAGAGGTGGAAAAATGGGTATGTTCGGTGGTGCCGGCGTGGGCAAGACCGTCATCATGATGGAGATGGTTCACAATATTGCCATGCAGCACGGTGGTATTTCTGTGTTTGCCGGCGTGGGTGAGCGTACCCGTGAGGGAAACGATCTCTATCATGAAATGAAGGATTCCGGTGTTCTCCCCAGGGCTGCTCTTATTTATGGACAGATGACTGAGCCTCCCGGGGCCCGTGCACGGGTGGCCTTGTCTGCACTTACCGCTGCAGAGTATTTCAGGGATGAGGAAGGTAAAGACGTTCTGATTTTTATCGACAACATTTTTCGCTTTACTCAGGCCGGTGCTGAGGTTTCAGCCCTCTTGGGACGTATGCCCTCCGCTGTTGGATACCAGCCTACGCTCGCGGTTGACCTTGGTGAACTTCAGGAGCGGATTACATCTACAACAAAGGGTTCGATCACCGCGGTGCAGTGCGTATATGTTCCTGCTGACGACTTGACTGACCCTGCTCCGGCTACCACGTTTGCCCACCTTGACGGTACCGTGGTTCTCTCCAGACAGATCGTTGAGCTTGGGATTTATCCTGCTGTGGACCCGCTCGATTCTACCTCCCGTATTCTGGATCCGAATGTGCTTGGGGAAGAGCACTATGCAACTGCCCGGACAGTGCAGGTAGTTCTACAGAAATACAAAGACCTTCAAGATATTATTGCAATCCTCGGAATGGACGAGCTTTCGGAAGAAGATAAACTCACGGTCGGCAGGGCTCGCAGGATTCAACGATTCCTCTCTCAGCCTTTCCATGTGGCCGAGTCTTTTACGGGCATGCCAGGCAAATATTGCAAGGTCGAAGATACAGTCCGTGGCTTCAAGGAAATCTGTGAAGGTAAACATGATGAGGTTCCTGAGCAGGCTTTCTATCTGGTCGGAGGGATTGAAGAAGTTCTGGCCAAGGCCGAGAAAATGGCGGCCGTTGAATAAGATATAAGAGTTGGAGATTTTCAGGTAAGTAATACAGAAATGATGTGGAACAAAAATCCGCAATCCGCAATCCGCAATCCGCAATTCGAGATAGTAAAGGTGGCATTATGGCAGGCAATATCATGTTAGAAGTTGTGACCCCCGACAAGTCGGTGGTCAGTGAAGAGGCCCAGATAGTGGCTGCACCGGGTACACACGGGGAATTTGGGGTGCTGATCGGCCACACCTCGTTCCTGACGACCCTGAAAGTAGGGATGCTCAGGTATAAGGACAAGGCCGGCACTGAGCGGGTCGTGTTTGTGAGTGGGGGCTTTTCGGAGGTTTTGCCTAATAAGGTTACGGTGTTAGCCGAGTCAGCCGACCGACGCAGAGATATAGACATTGAGCGGGCCCAGGCCGCGCTGAAGCGAGCTGAACAGCGCCTGGCCGAAGCCAGGACGAGAGAAGACATTGATTCTAGGCGGGCTCAGGCCGCCCTGCAGCGGGCGATCGCCAGGGTTAGGATCGCAGGGATGAGGAGAGCGCACTAGTTAGGTTCCTGGTTTCTTATTTTGTATAACGGTCATAAGCGGGGCAAGTCAATTGACTTGCCCCTTCTTTTTTGGTAAAAATGGACTCGCCCTGCCCGCCCTGGTGCGACAGCGAATCGAAAATGCTGATGCAAAGCAAACCCGGTCTGGGCCAGGGGCGCGACAGCCCGCCCTGGCGCGACAGAAGCCGGAGAATGCCCCGCAGAGAAAAACCCGGTCTGGGCCAGGGAAGATGGACCATGCCACAGAGAGAAAAACCCGGTCTGGGCCAGGGGTTTAAGGGCCTTACGACCCCGCCTGCCAACGCCTGTCACAGTATACGGCCTATATGCCGGCATGCATGGCAATGGCGGGCAGGTCGACAACCCCGCCTGCCAATTGACCGATGTGGTGGAACGGGCGTACCAAGACGGCAAGCCCGCTGTCCTTTTGGAGATCAATGATACGATTCAGGTAATTGGTGTGAATACCAGGGAGGAATTGGCCAAAGCCGAAAGGTTCGTGCAGCAAGGTCATAAAGGGAGGGGACCAAAATCCTCTTGACTTTTCTATCAGGGCTTGTTTATAGTTAATAAAACGTCTCGGAATCTTGTAATTTGACGAAATCAGAAAGCTTTTGGCAGTAAGTGATTTGTGCCAGCTTCTATTCCAATTGCGAAGAGGGGCTAAGTTCAAAATCATGCCGGGCAGTCTTAAGGGGGGCTTGTGGAGGAGGACAGTTTTCCTGGACAATTTAAGAGGCTGGAAGATAAAACAGAAGAATTGATTCAGACATGTCGTGATCTCCAGGAAACGAAGTCTGAACTAGAAGCCAAGATATATGACCTTGAAGAGGCTCTCAGGACCAAGGTGGCCGCTGAGCAAGAGCATGTAGAAGAAAGATCTATGGTTCGGTCGAAAATAGAGGGCCTGCTAAGCAGACTGGATCAGGCTCTCGGGTCCGAGTGACAATCTGCGGAAAATAGTTATACGGGACAGCGCCCCCATAGACCGGAAACCAAATTCGGACATCTGTGGATCGATTAATCAGCATAGAATTATTTGGGCAGGCTTATACGTTCAGAGCAAGCGGTCAAGTTTCGCAGCCCGAAGAGGTTGCAAACTATGTGGCCGGAGAGGTAGAAAAGGCCGTGGCGGCTGGTGAGACTCCCAGCAAGCTGGATACGGTCATCCTTGCTGCCTTGAATATGGCTAATGACTATTTTGAAATGAGGCGTAGCCGCCAAAATCTTGTAAGGGATATAGAAAAACGTTGCAAGATCTTGATTGAACATATTGATGCTAACGCTTAGATAGTGTCCATCCAGAAACGGCATCTTTTGTCCCGATACTGCGTTCTCCGCAGGTTTCTATCCTCGACGTAGCCCTGCTACGACTGCGGTAGAAACCTTTGTGCGGCCTTGTCTCGGGACAAAATCTACCATTTCTGAATTGGCACTAAGCAATACGGGCGAGACCCCTGCCGTGCTCGTGATCGGCAGAAGTTTTTTTGAGCCAACGCGTACCCAAACGGGAACCTTCTCTTGCTTCGGTGTGCATGTTCTGTAGTCCACAGAAAAGCCTAAAGGAGCAACAAGGTGCCCACCTGTGCAAACAGGTTCAAAAAAATCTGCTGACACGGCATTGTGGTGGGGGTACCCTTCATAATATATAGTTTTATGAAAGCAAGACCATGTGTGCTGAGATATAATTGTGACGCAAGAATATTGCGCCCCTCGCGATGAAGGTGTATCTTCCAATTGGTGTGTGGCAACCGAAATAATTGCCAGGACTCCCTGTGGTTTTACATAATTAGAGGATGAGCTAAGAAGGCGTCTAGAACGAGCGACAAGCTTTCAAGCCGCGATAAAGCCTCAGCCTACGCCAAAAACCCGCATAGGGTCTTTCCATTGTGTCTCGCTTCCGTCGGTATCTCGCCCGATAATCTTTTGCAACTTTGCCTGTAAGACCAATGCGTTTAGGGCATTAAGGGGGATACCAGTATGGACTTCACCTCGGTCATATTTCTCAGTATCATCGTTTTCGCTGCGGGTTTTGTGCTTGCCTTCTGGATTCGCACTAGACTGACGGCAGGTAAAATTAGGGCTGCGGACGACGAAGCCCGCAAGATCATAGAGGATGCTCAAAAGGAATTCGAAACCATCCAGAAGGAGGCCAAGCTTCATGCAAGAGATCAGCTCCACCAAATGAAGGTGGACTTTGAGAATGAGACCAAGGAGATACGGTCCGAGTTCAAAAGCTTACAAAAACGCCTTGCGCAAAAGGAAGAGAGTATTGATCGGAAGACAGAGCAACTGGAGCGCCGTGATACGAGCATATCCAAAAAAGAACAGCGGTTTATAGAAAGGGAAAAAGGGCTTCATGACCAAGAAGAAAGGTATCGAGCCTTGATTGAGGAACAAAAAATGCGACTTGAGAGGATCTCGGGCTTGACAGGGGATGAGGCCAAAGAGTTCTTGATCAAGGCCATGGAGAATGAGGCCCGTTATGAAGCGGCAAAGCTTATCAAGCGGATTGAAAACGAGAGCCGGGAACAGGCGGACCGTAAGGCGAGAAAGATTATTGCAACCGCTATTCAGCGCTATTCAGGCGATTATGTTGCGGAGAAGACGGTATCAGTCGTTAATCTGCCCAGTGATGAGATGAAGGGCCGTATTATTGGTCGGGAAGGGCGTAACATAAGGGCCCTTGAAGCTGCTACAGGAATTGACCTTATCATAGATGATACACCAGAGGCGGTCATTCTGTCAGGATTCAATCCCGTGAGGCGAGAGGTAGCGCGCCTTTCGCTGGAGCGGCTAATCAATGATGGGCGCATCCATCCTGCGAGAATCGAAGAAACAGTCAGGAAGGTCTCCCAAGAGATGGATGTCGAGATACGAGAAGCTGGTGAACAGGCGGCCTTTGATCTAGGAGTGCATGGGATTCATGCTGAATTGATTCAGCACATAGGGAAACTGAAATTCAGGACCAGCTATGGGCAAAACGTATTACGTCACTCTGTGGATGTGGGATTTTTGTGCGGTATCATGGCTGCCGAGCTGGGCCTGAACGTAAAGCAGGCGAAGAGGGTAGGTATCCTGCATGATATCGGAAAGGCTATCGACCACGAGGTGGAAGGGCCTCATGCCCTGATTGGGGCGAAGCTGGCCAAGAAATATGGAGAATCGCCGAGTGTGGTCCATGCGATATCTGCGCATCATGAAGATGTTCCGCCCACATCGGTTCTGGCAGTCCTGTTGCAGGCAGCAGATACCCTTTCAGGGGCTCGGCCAGGTGCACGAAGAGAAATACTGGAGACGTACGTTAAGCGCCTTGAGGAGTTGGAAAGGGTTGCGAAGTCTTTCACAGGTATTAGCAAATGCTATGCAATTCAAGCAGGGCGAGAGTTGCGAATTATTGTGGAAAGTGAAACTGTTTCAGATGCTGAGGCTATTCTGCTGAGCCGGGACATTGCAAAGAAGATCGAGGAGTCCATGTCATATCCCGGCCAGATTAAGGTCACGGTGATTCGAGAAACCCGTGCGGTCGAATATGCGAAGTGAATCTGTGGGTGGACCTTTGGAGAACGTTTTCGACGTTTTAAGGCAGCGTGGTTTTGTTGAACAGACTACTGGCGACGAGGCCATCCATCACCTGCTTAAGGAGCCCACAACCTGCTACATCGGTTTTGATCCAACGGCTTCTAGCTTTCATGTTGGAAGCCTGGTTCCAATTATGGCGTTGGCCCACATACAACGACACGGACATCAACCCATCGCGCTGGTTGGGGGTGGCACCGCTTTGGTGGGGGATCCAAGCGGAAAGACTGAAATGCGGCAGATGTTGACGCCAGACCAGGTGAATCAAAATGCCGAAGCCCTGAAGAAGCAACTGGGCAGGTTCCTTGATTTTGAAAAAGGACGGGCTGTGCTTCTCAACAATGCGAAGTGGCTTACGCTACTTCAATATATCCCTTTTTTGAGGGATATCGGACGTCATTTCAGTGTCAACCGTATGATAAAGGCCGAAAGCTGTAAAATGCGCCTTGAATCTGAAGAGGGGCTGAGCTTTATTGAATTCAATTACATGCTTTTGCAAGCCTATGATTTTCTTGAACTGTTTGATAACTATGGGTGCAGACTGCAGATGGGAGGCAGTGACCAATGGGGCAATATTCTGGCAGGTATTGAGCTCGTCCGCAGAATGCGTCACGAAACTGTCTTCGGCACAACTTTTTCTTTGATTACCACAAGTGGCGGGGCAAAGATGGGGAAAACAGCTAAAGGATCTGTGTGGCTGGATCCGGACAGAACGACTCCCTACGAATACTATCAGTACTGGATAAATACCGATGATCGGGATGTTGCACGCTTCATGGCCCTTTTTACGTTTTTGCCGATGGATGAAGTCAGGGAGGTTGAAAAATTAGAGGGGGCTGATTTGAACAGCGCCAAGGCCGTCCTGGCATTCGAAACAACTGAACTTGCCCATGGCAGAAAAGAAGCAGAAAGAGCTTATCATGCTTCTGCAAGCATGTTTGGTCCCCGAGTTGTACCAAAGGGGATACTGCCGTCCAGCTCAGTACATCACATCGAATTAGAAGCGAAGCCTGCTACCAAAACCGTTTCTGTTGGCCTGGATGTTATTATTGATATATCAGTTCCGCATTCATATATGGATCTGGATCAACTGAAAGGGGGTATTCCCGCTTTCAAGCTGTTTCATATAGTCGGCCTTGCAGATTCAAGTGGCGCAGCAAGAAGGCTGATCCAACAGGGCGGTGCGTATATCAACCGTAGGCGAATCGAAACCTTTGATAGGATGATTACTGATAAGGACTTGAATAAAGGGGAGATCTTGCTGAGGGCAGGAAAGAAGCGATACCATAGAATCAGGGTGAATACCGGGTTTTCATCGTAAGCAAAAGAATTTGAAAAAATCTCTTGACAAAGGTAATGAGTATACGTAGAATGCATTTGCTTCTCACACATGAGAAGTGGACTTGACAAGCCTAAACCGGCATGATAATATCTGGTTGCTTTATCAAGTTATAAAAGCGCTACGCGATTTTATGAGTTCATTTGATCTTTGAAAACTAAATAGTGAGCTTGTGATGAATCGGGCTCTCTGAGAATTGTACAATAAGTTCAATTGGAGAGTTTGATCCTGGCTCAGAATGAACGCTGGCGGCGTGCCTAACACATGCAAGTCGTACGAGAAATCCCGATTTCGGTCGGGAGAGTAAAGTGGCGGACGGGTGAGTAACGCGTGGATGATCTACCTCTGAATCCGGGATAACCTCGCGAAAGCGGGGCTAATACTGGATAGTATCCCGCGACTTCGGTCGTTGGGATTAAAGGTGGCCTCTACAAGTAAGCTACTGTTCGGAGATGAGTCCGCGTGCCATTAGCTTGTTGGTGGGGTAATGGCCTACCAAGGCGACGATGGCTAGCGATCAGCCACACTGGAACTGAGACACGGTCCAGACTCCTACGGGAGGCAGCAGTGAGGAATCTTGCGCAATGGGGGAAACCCTGACGCAGCAACGCCGTGTGAGTGATGAAGGCCTTCGGGTCGTAAAACTCTGTCAAGTGGGAAGAACCTGTCCCGTGCCAATATCACGGGACACTGACGGTACCACTGGAGGAAGCACCGGCTAACTCCGTGCCAGCAGCCGCGGTAATACGGAGGGTGCAAGCGTTATTCGGAATTACTGGGCGTAAAGGGCGCGTAGGCGGCTCTTTAAGTCAGGCGTGAAAGCCCGGGGCTCAACCCCGGAAGTGCGTTTGAAACTAGGGAGCTTGAGTACGGGAGAGGGAAGTGGAATTCCTGGTGTAGAGGTGAAATTCGTAGATATCAGGAGGAACACCGGTGGCGAAGGCGACTTCCTGGACCGATACTGACGCTGAGGCGCGAA
>JAFDKF010000094.1 GCA_019307135.1 Deltaproteobacteria bacterium | reverse complement strand
ATAGGAGGGGCGCTTTTACTTACACAAACCTCTTTAGCGGGCTGGCTTTTCATGAAAGAAGCTTTGGATAAGGGAGCAAGTTTTGAACTTCCACAACTGGATCGCTGGAATAATACCTTGAAATTACAATGTGTTAAAACCGATATCTCCACATTGAGATATGGGCGCTTTTCCGGTTTTTGTCAAGGAAAAAACAAGTAGCTCCCTTTGCACCTTGATTTTTTACGGTATAGCAAATATTGGTAGAGCATGTTATCTATCGAATACTGTGGTTAATCTACCTGTCGTGATCCAACAGACTTACCCTGGAAGGAGGGCTTATGAGCATTCGTATTGGTATCAACGGGTTTGGACGTATAGGGAGACTCGTTTTGAGAGCAGCACTCGAAAACGATGCTGTTGATGTTGTGGCCATCAATGACCTTACAGACGCTTCAACTATGGCACATTTGCTTAAATACGATTCGGTTCACGGTCTGCTTGATGCCAACATCAAAGCTACTGATGATGCCATTGAGGTAAATGGTCGGTCCGCAGCCTACACCGCGATCAAAGATCCGGCTGAGTTGCCGTGGAGAGACCTTAACGTGGACATCGTCATGGAATGTACCGGGTTTTTCACGCACCGGGAGAATGCCACCAAGCACCTGAGAGCAGGTGCACGGAAAGTAATTATCTCAGCGCCGGCCACTGATCCGGACATAACTATCGTCATAGGCGTTAATGAATCTCTGTACGATCCCAAGGAGCACCATATTGTATCGAATGCGTCGTGTACTACAAATTGCCTGGCCCCTGTGGCAAAAGTACTTTTTGAACACTTCGGCATAAGAAACGGGCTCATGACCACGATCCATTCTTATACCGGAGACCAGCGACTCCTTGATTTTCCCCACAAGGACCTCAGACGTGCCAGAGCAGCGGCTCTTTCCATGATACCCACCACTACAGGGGCTGCAAAGGCGGTTGCCCTGGTTATCCCTGAGCTAAAAGGAAAAATGAATGGGCTGGCCATACGGGTGCCAACACCCAACGTATCCCTTGTGGACCTGGTGGTAACCGTTGAGAAAGACAGGCTGACAGTGGCTGACGTAAATGGTGCTTTCAAGGCCGCGGCCGAAGGCCCCATGAAGGGAATCCTGGCATATTCCGATTTGCCGCTGGTCTCGGTCGATTTTAACGGCTCCACGTACTCTTCCATTATGGATGCTCTCACGACATATGTTGTTGACAACCTGGTAAAGGTACTTGCCTGGTACGACAACGAGCGTGGGTATGCCACCCGCATGGTAGAGCTGGCAGCCCTGATGGGGAAACAGCTTTAGAGGGTCAATTGTCAGATGGTACAATTGTCCCCTTATATCACGTTGCCCGGTTTGTCGTTTCTTGTGTGTGCTGCCCTAACGCCCCTCGTCAGGTGGGGATCTGTGCGATCCGGGCGGGTAGCCATACCGAGAAAAGACCGATGGCACACAAAACCCACGGCTTTGCTGGGTGGTATTGCCATCTATTGCGCTGCCGGCCTACCCCTTTTGTGGCTAGCCGATTTCGGTTCCATCATCGAATACATGCAGGTGCATTCTACCAGGTCTGCCCTCCCTTCTTACATTGCCGTGGCATGGCTTGGCATAACCATCCTGTTTGTCCTTGGCCTCTTGGATGATCTATTCCATTTCCGGCCACAAAATAAGCTGATAGTCCAGATCATGGTGGCTTCCATGGTTGCATTCCTGGGCTATCGGCTTCAATGGGTAACCTCCCTGACTGGAGACACGATCCTTACCATTATCTGGATTGTGGGGATTACCAATGCTGTCAACCTGTTGGACAATATGGACGGGCTCTGTGCCGGAATCAGCCTGATCGCTGCTCTGTTTTTCGCCTTCTTGTATTTTAATGAAGGCTCTTTCCAGCACCTGACCATCTGCCTTTTTTTGATAGGGGCCTCAGCCGCCTTTTTGATATACAACTTCCGCCCGGCTTCCATTTTTATGGGAGATTGCGGAAGTCTCCCCATAGGCTTTGCCCTTTCCATGCTCTGCCTGCACCCCGTCACAAGACCCGTCCATTTCACTGTATCTCTTTATGCCCTGCCGGTCCTTGTCCTGATGGTTCCCATCTTTGACACGACCATGGTAACCACCATTCGCCTTCTGAGCGGCAGAAAGCCCTCCACGGGGGGGCGGGACCATACTTCCCACCGCCTGGTGCTCATGGGTTTTGGCGAGAGAGGCGCTGTCCTCTTCTTGTATGGAACAGCCATGTTGTCCGGACTGGCAGCAGTCTTTGTTCAACAGCACGATTCCCTGGCAGCACCCACAGTCATCATTCCCCTTCTCTTATCTGTGATCCTCATGGGTATTTACCTGTCCCAGATCAGGGTCTATCCTGAAAAGGAGTTCTCTGTCCTTCGGAATGGCCGTTTTACTCCTATAATCCTTGAAATAACCTTTAAGCGTCAAATATTTCATGTGATACTTGATCTCTCCCTTGTCGCCTTTGCCTATTATCTATCCTATCGGGTTCGTTTTGGCTTTGGCCATCAATTCAACGTTTTCTTTGACGTTTTCTTGAAATCGCTCCCTGCAATTATCATATGCAAGTTTGTGGCTTTTTTTCTGTTAGGGGTCTATCGGGGAATGTGGCGCTACATGGGACTGAGCGATGTATTCGTTTATCTTAAAGCCAGCCTCCTCGGAACCCTCCTTTCTCTGGCACTCGTGACCTATATCTACCGATTTGCCTCCTTTTCCAAAGGGGTTTTTCTGATCGACTGGTTCTTGACCACTGCGTTTTTGGTCGGGTCCCGGGCCTCATTTCGCTCTTTCAGGGAGTTCATAAAGCATAAAGCCTTGAAGGGAGAAAGTGTTCTGATCTATGGGGCCGGACGCGGAGGCCAGGTGTTGCTGAGAGAAATACTCGACAACAAGCGTTTGTCTGTCAAGCCTGTTGGGTTTATTGATGACGACGTCACGAAGGTGGGAAAAAAGCTCTATGGCTATCCGGTGATGGGAACCGGTGCTAATCTTGAAAACATCCTGGAAAAGGTAGCCGTCAACGGCTTGATTATCTCATGTCGTGACATGGCTGAGGAAAGTCAAAAAAGGCTCTTAGGCGTGTGCCGTTCCAGAGACATTTTTTTGAAGCGTTTTGTTATCAACCTCCAAGATGTTGATATGGAATGAAGAAGAAGTGAGCTCACTTTAGGCACTTGCACTTTCGACCAATGACTAATCTAATTCTTGGAATCGAAACCTCTTGCGACGAGACGGCCGCTGCCGTGATCTCTGGTGGACACACCATATTGTCAAATGTGGTCTGGTCCCAGGTAGCCATCCATCATCCGTATGGAGGTGTTGTACCGGAGCTGGCCTCCCGAAAGCATATGGAAAAGATCGTGCCTGTCGTCGAAGAGGCCCTGGCGGTTGCCGGCGCAGATTCCAACGGCATTGATGGTGTCGCCGTCACCTGCGGGCCCGGATTAGTCGGCGCGCTCCTCGTGGGGCTCTCCTTTGCCAAGGCCTTTGCTTACGCCAGAGGGCTCCCCCTGACAGGGGTGAACCACCTGCATGGGCATATCGCCGCCGTCTACCTCCAGCCCGACCCCCCACCGTTCCCATTTGTGGCACTCCTGGCCTCCGGAGGCCATACGAACATCTATTATGTAGCGGGGCCTATGGACTTTGAACATATGGGCCAAACCAGAGACGATGCCGCCGGTGAAGCCTTTGACAAAGTGGCAAAGATCCTCGGCTTGGGATACCCCGGGGGCGCGGTTATTGACCAGCTTTCCCAACAAGGAGACCCGGAACGAATACGCTTCCCAAGGGCATTCCTTGACAAGGCCGGGTTTGATTTCAGCTTTAGCGGCATCAAGACTGCTGTGGTCCGTTATGTGCAAAGTGAGAAAGAGGGCACAGGAAATATTCCGGATATTGCTGCCGGGTTTCAGGAAGCCGTGGTTGACGTGCTGGTTCAAAAGGGGATTTCAGCTGCAAAGGCCAGGAGTTGTCAGCACCTGGCCCTGGTAGGAGGTGTGGCATCAAACCGCAGGCTTCGGGAGAGGATTAGAGAGGCTGCGCAGGAGGCCGGCATCGCAGTCCATATCCCGATCCCCGAGCTTTGCACCGATAATGCAGCCATGATTGCCGCCATAGGTTACCATCAACTCTCAAGGGGAGAAGAATCATTCATTGACCTAGACGTCTACTCCAAGACGATGCACTCGGGGCGTCTGGGTGTTGTTAAGTTATGACTTTAGTCGAGTGGTCAAGTAGTCAAGTGGGAAAATGGTCAGGTGGTTAACGACTCGACCACTCGACGACTCAACTACTCGACCAATTGCGGAGCGAAGCAGAGTCAAGTTCAAAGAAAGGAGCAATCTTATGAAAGCCTTGGTGCTCTCGGGTGGCAAGGGAACGAGACTCAGGCCGCTGACCCATACCATGCCCAAACAGCTTGTTCCAGTGGCCAATGAACCGATCTTAGGGTATGTATTTAACCATATCCAGGATGCGGGCATCAAAGAGGTGGGTGTTGTGGTTTCCCCGGAAACGCAAAACGATGTGTGCCAGTTTCTCGGCAAGGGTACCCGCTGGGGAGTGCGAATCACCTACATCCCGCAACAACAACCCCTGGGATTGGCCCATGCGGTCAAGATAGCCCGCCCTTTCCTGGGCAACTCGCCCTTTGTGATGTACCTTGGAGACAATCTCCTTGCTCAAGGGATCAAAGAGTTTATAGAGGAGTTTGATTCAACGAACCTGGACGCACTCATATTTCTTAAAGAGGTAGACGACCCGAGGGCCTTCGGTGTAGCTGTATTGAACAAAAAGGGACAGGTTACAAAGCTTGTGGAAAAGCCCAAGGACCCGCCTTCCAACCTGGCCCTCGTAGGGGTCTATTTCTTCTCACCCGCCATCCACGAAGCAATTGACCGGATCAGGCCAAGTGGTCGAGGAGAACTTGAAATCACGGATGCCATTCAGGAGTTGATACGCTCAGGCGGATCAATAAGAGGACAGATCCTGGATGACTGGTGGCTCGACACAGGGAAAAAGGATGACTTCCTGGCAGCTAACACCGTTGTGCTGGATGACTATATCAAACGAGATATACAGGGAAAAGTAGATAGTAAAAGCAGGGTTTCCGGACGTGTGCAAATAGAAAAGACAGCCAGGATCGTCAATAGCAACCTCCGTGGCCCTGTGGTTATTGGAAAAAGGTGTGAAATCGTGAATTCTTTTGTCGGGCCTTATACGACGATCGGCCACGGAACGCGTATCATCAATTCAGCCATCGAGCATTCGGTGATCCTCGACAAGTGCTGCATTGAAAATATAGTCAGACTTGAGGACAGCCTCATTGGCCGGGAAGCCAGGGTTATCCACTATGACACAAACCACAGCCGCGCCCTGCGCCTGCTTATCGGAGATAACAACGTAGTTGAGGTTTAGGAGGGCATCAGCAAATGGAGCATTCCCGGTTTCTTACCGACCCCAGCCATGAGTTTTGAATTGAATATTGAATATTGAATAGACAATCGAAGGCATCCTTCATTCCTCGGTTTACACTTTTCAAGAATGCGGGCGCCAAGAGATAAATTCTTTTGTTCGTACTTTTTGGTGTCAGGTGTACTTTTTGGTGTCAGGTGTCAGGTTTCAGGTGTCAGGTTTCAGGTGTCAGGTGCAAGAAACACTGAACACTGAAACCTGACACCTGACACCTGAACACTGGTCAATAGGTGTAAACTACTTTGTGGCGAAAATGAAGGATGCCCAATCGAAAGGAGTGAACACGACTTGAAAAAAACACTATTGATAACAGGAGGCTGCGGGTTTATTGGCTCCAATTTTATACACCACATGCGCAGGACCCATCCCGAGCTTCAGCTCATCAACCTGGACAAGCTTTCCTATTCCGGCAATCCTGAGAATCTAAATAGCTTAAAGGATGATCCATACTATCGTTTTGTTCACGGTGATATCACTGATGAACACCTGGTCCGGACCCTGCTTCAGGAGGACCATGTTTGGGCTCTGGTACATTTTGCTGCAGAATCCCATGTGGACCGATCGATATCAGGGCCCAAGACATTTGTTCAAGCAAATATCGTGGGCACTCATGTACTCCTGGAAAGCGCGAGGCAATACTGGATAGATACCCTCTCACGGGAACCCTCGTTCCGGTTTGTTCACATATCCACGGACGAAATCTACGGAACCCTGGGAAAAGATGGCTCCTTTTTTGAAGAAAGTCCTTTTCGTCCTAACTCCCCTTATGCGGCCACCAAAGCCGCCGCAGATCTTCTCGTGCGTGCCTATTTTGAGACATACGGGCTGCCTACCCTCATCGTGAGACCGTCCAATAACTATGGTCCTTACCAATATCCGGAAAAATTCATCCCCCTTATGATTACCAACCTTATAGAAGATAAACCTCTGCCCATTTACGGAAAAGGTTTAAATGTCCGGGACTGGATCTTTGTTACAGACACCTGCCGGGCAGTTGACCTGATCATGGACAAAGGGAAACCTGGCGAGGCGTACAATGTTGGCGGTGAGACCGAAAAACCGAACATTGATGTGGCGCGAGACCTTCTGGCTTTGTTTGGCAAGGAGGCCGCTGAAGGCGCATATCTCACCTTTGTCGCGAACCGCCCGGGGCACGACCTGCGCTACGCCTTGAACAACGAAAAAATCAAAGGCGAATTGGGTTTCAAACCTGCGGTGGCCTTCCAGGAGGGAATGGAACAGACCGTGGCCTGGTATAAGGAGAATAAATGGTGGTGGAGGCCGCTCAAGCAAAGGTTGTCTCAGGAAAGCAAGGGGTTCTGGAGTACGTAGCGTGGGCAATAATAAATTCGAAATTTCGAAATCCGAAATCCGAAATCCGAAACAATGACAAAAATTGAAAATCCAAATGCTCAAAATGCACAACAGCATGAAGTTTTGAATTTCTGTCATTTGAATTTCGAATTTGTTTCGAATTTCGATATTCGAGTTTCGGATTTGTTCACGCCAGCTCCCACCGACAAGATTCATTATTCTGATTGGCCGAGTTGGAGTGTATCATGAAGGTCGTCGTTGTGGGCTCTAAGGGCATGTTGGCCCAAGACTTGATTCCGATGATAGCAAAAGAGCATGAAACGCTCTCCTTTGACAAAGACCAGGTGGACATCACGGACAAAAAAAGTGTCTTTGATCTTGTGGGCAGGATTGAACCTGACCTGGTTATCAATTGCGCTGCCTATAATCAGGTTGATCAGGCCGAGACGAATCGCGAGGCAGCGTTTCGTGTGAATGCATACGGGGTTCAGCAATTGGCCCTTGCCTGCCAGGAATTCGGAAGTGCACTTTGTCATTTCAGTACGGACTATGTCTTTGACGGCAAAAGCACCCTACCCTACCAGCCCTATGATCAACCGAATCCGATCAGTGTCTACGGAGCATCAAAGCGGGCCGGCGAGGTCTTCGTTCAATCCATCCTGAACCGATACTATCTGATCCGCACCAGTTCCCTGTATGGCAAAGGTGGCAACAATTTCGTGTATACGATTCTGCGGCTGGCCAAGGAAAATGAGGTCCTGAGGGTCGTACAGGATCAGATGATGTCCCCCACCTGGACTGTGAATCTAGCCCAAGGCGTGGTCAAATTGATCTCTTCGGGCAATTTCGGAGTATATCACCTCACAGATCGAACGGACCCGCCTGCCACTGCCCCGCCTGCCACTGCGAGACACGAGCAGGCAGGGAGGCACGAGCAGGCAGGTGGCGGCATTAGCTGGTTTGAATTTGCAAAAGAGATACTCAAAATGAAAGGGATCCCCAACGAGGTCGACCCAACTACCAGCCAAGAGTTCATTCGGCCCGCCAGGCGGCCCGCTTACTCGGTGCTTGACACCACTCTTTTTACGTTATGCAGCGGCTACGAGCCGATGCCATGGCAAGAGTCCTTGAAGCGTTTCATTGATATGATCTAACGAAAATGAAATCATAAAATTGACACAATTCATTAACTTTAGGCACTTTAGCTCACTTTAGGCACTTTAGGCACTTTAGGCACTTTCAATAATTATAGTGGCTTAAGCCGATTAACCAATAGGTCCATGGCAATGAGATGCAAATTACGCGTATTCCTTTTAGTGCTGCTTTGTATTGATTTTTTCCTCTCTTCACAGGCACTCCCACAAGACAACGGAAATCCTTTGTCTGCCCCCGTTTCTGAAAAGCTGACCCTAATTGAGGCGACCATGTGTGAAAGAATAAAAGCGTATATCCCCCAGAACCAGGCCATTGTTTTTTCCATGACCATCGGAAAAGTCTCCTGCTTTACGTCTTTTGATCCTGTCCCTGAAAAAACGTTTATTTACCACAAGTGGTTTTACAGGGATAAGCCCAGCACCAGAATAAAGCTGTCCCTTCAGCCGCCTTGTTGGTCCACATTTAGCTCCATTCAGCTTCGAGAAGCTGATAAAGGTCCCTGGCGCGTGGAAGTCATCGACCAGGAAGGCAATATTCTTGACATTATGCGGTTTAGCATCACGGATTAAATTGATGGGTGCATTACCTATTTCTTAATTTTTCTATCAACTGTCTGATGGCATAACTGATCAAAGGGTTTTTCTGCCTCTCACAGAGCACACAGAGGCACAGAGTTCTTGATCTGAATTCCTGAGAGGGGAATTCAGATCAAAGTGCCATCCCGCTGACGCGGGAAATGTCGATGGTGATATGGAAGATGATATTCCTCCAAAATACCTGCTCAGGTGCCCCCGCCATGGCGGGGCTGATTGTTTGGCCTGATTTTTCCTCTCAAAAAATCAGGCCAAGTAAAAGAATCATCTCTGCGATCTCTGTGAGCTCTAGCGATCGCCCAAAGGGGGAGAGCGGGCGAGAGAATCCCATCATCTGTTATGGAAAATAACCTCGGGCTTCGCAGAGGCTAACGAACTTGTAATGCTCCTGGATTGATTGGCTATGAATTCGCTCTTGCATTTTGTGTCGACCATTCGATGGCAGGATATCGTTGATATCACATTGAGCAGCTACATCCTCTTTCGTCTTTATGTCCTCTTCAGGGGAACCAATGTATTCCGGGTGCTTGTCGGGATGGCATTTCTTTGGTTTTTTCATAGGATAGCTGCTTACCTGGGATTAATTGTGACCAGTTGGGCCATTCAGGGAATTACCGCGGTTGCCGCTCTTATCATTATCGTTGTCTTCAGAAATGAAATCCGTTCCGTTCTTCAGGCAAAGAATTTAGGGACAATTCTCTGGGGATTCTCCCACAAAACAGGCAGTAGCCCTATAGAAATCATAGTAGAAAGTGTTTATGAGCTGGCTCGAAGACGCATCGGGGCCTTGATTGTTTTCCCGGGGAAAGAGGATTTGGAAGAGGTGGTCCAAAGTGGCATACGATGGCGTGGATTGGTATCCAAAGAAATGATCATGAGTATATTCTGGCATGACAATCCCGTCCATGACGGGGCAGCTATCATTCAGGGTAATCAGGTTGTCGAGGTTGGGGTGATCCTTCCCCTATCAAACCGAAAGGACCTCCCTTCATACTACGGGACACGTCACAGGGCTGCAGCGGGATTAGCCGAAGCAACAGATGCTTTGGTTATAGTCGTATCCGAGGAAAGAGGAAATGTGGTTGTGGCTAAAGGTTCTGACGTGAGCGTCATCAACCGAAAGGAGGAGCTTGCACAAATACTGGAGGAACATGTCGGCGTCACCGCAGCCGAGTGGGGTCATCTGAGAAAAGAAAAATTTAGGCTTGGGATAGCGGCCCTGGGTTCGATTGTATTTATAACAGGTGTATGGTTTAGCTTCACAAGAGGTTTGGAGACCCTGACTACATTCGAAATCCCTGTAGAATACATGAATCGTGATCCTGGAATGGAAATTCTAGATACGTCTGTCAATGCTGTCCGTCTTCATCTGAGTGGATCAGGCACTCTTATAAAATCGATGCGACCTGAACAAGTTCGGGTGAGGTTAGACCTGAGTAAAGCAGTGGTTGGGTCCAATACCTTTAACATTACACCTGAAAACATAGCTCTGCCGCCCGGGGTATTTGTAAAAAAGGTTGAACCGCCGGTTCTCGAAGTCACCCTTGATATTCCGATAAAAAAGGAATTGCCTATCCAGATTGACTGGGTTGGAAGGCTACCTGAGCATTTAATCCTTGTGGGGGCAAAACTTGATCCTGAGAAAATCGAGGTGATAGGAGGGACTCGACAACTTGAAAATATCTCAACGATCTATACGCAAAAGGTTCCCGTTGATAACATAAAGAAAACTGGGACAATGACTGTTAACCTGGCACTCCACCCCGCATCCCTAAAAGTCGCTTCCGGCTCAAAAGACAGGATTACAGTCCAATATGTGGCAAAAGAAAGGCACTTCAGTGATCACTAGCCACTTTCAGGACTGGCCCCAGGCTCCAGGAGTGCAAAGCCGCTTACCTTGTCCATGACGCGAGCTGCCTTCGCGCCCAGGATTTCATAAAGGATAACTTCGCCCACCAGCCATGTTGTGACGCCCGGCCTCAAGCACCCGGTTAAGGTTTGCCCAGACCGTCCAAGAGCAGCGTGGATGTGCAGGACCGGCTTGCCGTCTTGCCCGGGAGCGAGGACACCAACCCCGACCACCTCATGGGCACCGTCCACAGGCAGGAGCATCGGATCCGGCGGGCTTTCGTTTGAATGTCGTGGCCCTACCACGACCTGACCTCCTCCGATGCCACCCACCAGGACAACGTGGCCCACGGACACCCCGTTCTCTTTCGCAAAACGCTCAATGCATTCGGGAACCACATCCCCATCCTCCAGGCGTATGATGAAAACTCGACCGATATGTCCTTCAGTTGCTTTCATAAACAATTTCCTAACTAACGAAAAGTCATGTTCAGGCAAAATCCGAATATCGAAATCCGAAATCCGAAACAAATTCGAATACCGAATGACAAAATGATCAAAACTAATACATTGAAAATTCGATGTTTTTCTCATTGGAGCATTTCTATTTCTGTCATTGTTTGCGGCTGACGCCTTGAGAACATCACGGATTTCGTGGTTGGCGCAAGCTTCACTTCGTGTCGGATTTCGAATTTTTGACCAAAAAAACAGAGGTTTTCGGTCAACCACTAACTATCCTCCTCTGGGATTATCGCCATTGCCGCGACCGTACTCGTCGAGGGCTTTTTGCAGGGCCTTCACGGACAGCCGGATGCAGTGCACTTTCTTCTCAGGCACTTCCTGCAAAATACGATAGATATCCCGGTCGTTGATCGTATGGGCCTGCGCAAGGGTCTTACCCTTGATCAGCTCCATGGCAACCATAGCCGAAGCCACCGCGCCGGGGCAGCCGAGGACCTGGACCCTGGCATCTTTGATTCGCCCTTCGTCTACTTTGAGATAGACCTTCATCGTGTCGCCACACGGACCAGTGAGTTCACTCACCTGGTCGGCGTCGGGCAGGCTGCCCATGTTGGGCTGATTCAGGTAGTAGTCGATGGCCCTGTCCGAGTATCCCGAACCGGAAAGCATCTCCCGGATGGCAGCCGTGTCTTGCATGTCAAAGGCATGATCGTCGTTCATCTTCGCTCTCCTGATAAAAAACCAGTAATAGTTCACCGCCCACTCGCCACGCTCGTTCGAGCCGCAGAGGACGCAAAGGGGAAAGTCTTTTCCTTAATACTCAGTTGCAACGCTAAGGGCTCGCCCAAAAATAACTTCCCATTTTCGCATCTCGGCTTCAGGCCACCTTTGGCCGATCCTCATTCGCAAAATCCGCGAAATAGCCTGCTATTCCTGTGGTTTTGCTCAGTCGGATCGACCAAATCTAACCCAAATCTGAGCGCGAATTCTGCGAACTTATTTTTGGGCGAGCCCTAAAGTGTTCTTCTGAAGGTCAATGGATCACTTGCTCTGAAAAACAAGGCACAATACAAAAAATACGACTAAATGTCAAGCATGCATCGCACTCACATAGCTTTTCCTCCCCTCCCCTGCCCTACTTCCATACCCGTTTTTCGGCATTTCGGCGGCCGATCACCCTCTGTCCTGGTTGTACAGATCCTATCCCTTGAACAAAAAACCTCCCTTTACAATCCCCATAGAAATTGGTAGGTTAACTTATAACCGGGTAACTTCTCAATAAGTCTGGGCATTCCAACATCTTCCCCCTTTGAAAAAGGGGGATTGAGGGGGATTTTCCCCAAAGCAGCCCCGACTTATTGAGAAGTTACATAACCGGTTCAGTTCAATTTGAAATAGAATGACAGGATCTACAGGATAGACAGGATAATCTCGGCTGTATGCTATAGTTGTTGTAGGTCAGGTAGCGAGCGCAGCGAGTTACCTGACGATCTTT
The DNA here is from genome assembly GCA_019307135.1 of Deltaproteobacteria bacterium. Taxonomy (GTDB): domain Bacteria; phylum Desulfobacterota; class Desulfobacteria; order Desulfobacterales. The sequence continues at coordinate 317 of JAFDKF010000094.1, read as the reverse complement.
TTTTCCGACAGCATTAACGGGATTTTCAGGATAATAAGAATAAAAATCCTGTCAATCCTGTCAATTAAACATAACTTGCGATGGAGTGTTATAGATTTTCAGAGAAATGATTTCATACCGCTCCTTTCCCTCTCCCCTGGCGGGAGAGGGTCGGGGTGAGGGGGGCACCAGAAGATGTGAAATCATTTATGGGAAAATCTATATAGGAGACAGAAATGAAATTGACGGAAAAGCAGAAAAAATTTCTAGGGTATGTCTCGCAATACATAGAGGACTGGGGTCGGTCCCCCAGCTTTGAAGAGATATGTTCCCATTTC
>JAFDKF010000010.1 GCA_019307135.1 Deltaproteobacteria bacterium | reverse complement strand
ATCGTGGGAATTAGGAACCCGATGAACCTGGAAAACTTTGTGTGGTGAGAAAAGAAAAAGAGGATTTCCTCGCGGCACAAGGGTTTGCGGTTGCTAAGTGTTTAATCAGAGTTTGAACAGATCAAAACACCTGATTGGGGAAGAGGTCCTGTTCCGTGGAACGGTTGATGAATCCTCAGTTTATAACGGAATTGCTCTGGGAAGGAAAGTACGACGAGTACGGCAACCGGCGAACGGTAGACATCGCCGGATGCGCTATGCCGCTCCTGCCTGTGCATACCAGCTTGCCCCGCTGGGGCGGCGGACAGGTCCGCTGCTTGCGGGGATGGTGAGTCAGGGCTTCGCAGCTTGATATGTGCAAATCGCGGACCATGGTGTAAAGCCGGTTTTCCAGAGATTCTCGGTAAAAGCAAGAAAGGACAAGTCGTCAAAAGAGAGGGCTGAAGAGGTCAAGGCGAATTTGCCCCAGGTCAAAGGCAGACCCCATTTTCCCCCATAGGATTTCAGGGACGTACTGGATACCAACAACACCGCCCACTTTATGCAGGAACTGAAAAATGATATGTCAGGAAGAAGCATGAACCTCCTACTCACATTCACTGGCTTTCAAGATCCGTACACGCTCGGTCTTGTTGGTGAGGAAGAACAACCGGGGCCCATTCTATCGCTTGTGAGATCGAGATCCTTTGACCGGATTATCCTTTTCTCCACGCCGAGAACTGAGAAGAATACCTTGGCCACCATAGAGGTGTTGCAGGCTGCATACCCAAGAATGATTGTTGAAGTTAGAGATTTCCCGCTCGAAGATCCTACCGATTATGTTGCCATCTTAAAAGGACTACGCTCCCACATTAACGAGATATGCGAGAGCACACCCAAAGCCAATTACTATGTTTCGGTGTCGTCAGGCACCCCTCAGATGCACGCTTGTTGGATCTTGCTTGCTGCGTGCGGTGAAATACCGGCCCACATTCTGAATGTTCGACCCGAACGATTCGTCAGCAAAGACCGTCCCCTCGTTTTCGAGGTCGATTTGACATCATCAGATTTCCCTTCTGTAAGATCCAAGGTGTGTGAGATCAAGGCCCCGTATGCTATTCCTCCTGACTTTGGCATGGTAGTCAAAGAGCTTGGAATAGTAGGCGATCACTCCGCGATGAGCCGGGCTCTCGAAATCGGTGCCGGCCTTGCTGCCTCCAGCGCACCGATTTTGATTTTAGGCGAGACCGGAACAGGAAAAGAACTCTTCGCCAGATTTGTACACCGGCTTAGCGAGCGTCCAGCCGATCACTTCGTGCCTCTAAACTGTGCAGCCATTCCAAAAGATCTTGTTGAAAGCGTCCTTTTTGGTCATAAGAAGGGAGCATTCACAGGTGCGGTGAGCGACCAGACCGGGAAATTCGATAGGGCCGACGGGGGATGCCTATTTCTGGATGAAGTTGGCGAACTGCCAGTATCCACCCAGGCAAAGCTACTCAGGGTTCTCGAGGATGGATTAATAGAGCCTCTCGGAGACGAAAAAGCACACAGGGTCACTGTGCGCATTATTGCTGCGACGAATCAGGATCTAGGAAAAGCTATTAAGCGCGGCCGTTTTCGTGAAGATCTTTACTACAGATTAAATCTCGGTGAAATTCGACTTCCACCTTTGCGAGAACGGAAAAGCGATATACCCAAGATCGCACTCCATATTCTCGATCGCGTGAACGCTACGCTCAGGAGACCTAGGCGGTTATCACCGTCTGCTTTAACGAGACTACAAAACCATTCATGGCCCGGCAATGTGCGAGATTTAGAGAATGTGATCGAACGTTCAGCAAGATTGGCCAGACAAGAAGTGCTTGAAGCCGATGATTTGATGATTTCCGAGCCTGTGACCTACGCAGATCCCTTGGCTGTTTTACCCGAGCCAAACGAAGGTTTTTCTCTGGAAGAGTATATCACCAGTGCCCGTAAACAGCTAATATTACGTGCCGTAGAATTGGCGAGGGGCAATCAGAGTGAAGCAGCGAGACTGTTGGGAATTACCCCGCAGGCGGTTCACAAGTTCTTGCGAAAAATGGAGAATAATTTCAACCGAAGTTGAAAATTTTTCAACCTTGGTTTAAGATGAATACGAGTGACGATAGCATCGGAAACACCATAAGCTCTTGAAATCACAATGATTATCTGAGGTCACTACAATTTGGCCCATTGCTTGCTCCTTAGGAAGGCAGGTATAGCACCTAAACTTTTTGAAAAGGAGGCACAAGCAATGGCAGAGTTCAAAGTAATCAATATCATCGATGGTGACACATTTGAGGTTTCTCCTCAATGGCGGTGGAATGGGCAAACCGGATCACGTGTCCGCCCCACAGGTTACGATGCTCCTGAATTGCACGCCAATGGCGGGCAAGAGGCAAAGCAGAAACTGGAAAGACTCATCCTTGGGAAAAGTGTCGACCTTCGGACAGCGCATCGGATTGATCGAGGGCGGTTGGTATGCGATGTGTATTTCAAAGGGAAGAATCTCGCAGACTACTTTCCTGAGTACCAGTAGGCTTTTTGTCTTCTGCGGCACCTCGCGGGTGTTACGCCTGCTCACAGACCGGCAAAGGTTTACTGGCACAATGAGGGAAGGCCGAAAGTGAGGTGCCTGTGAAGGATTTCTCAAAAGAGACAGACACAAGAATCATTGTAGATGATCTGCTTCGTCAGGCAGGGTGGAACCCTGCCGACAAATCACAGATCCTTACAGAGATCACCGTTTACGGAAAAGGATCTGTGCATACGGTGCCACCAGTCAGGGAAGGTTCTGGGGGAGACAGTGCCGTATTGACAACCTCCGATGGCGATAGTGTCCCAACCGGTAGGGCCGACTACGTGCTTCTTTCTCAAAATGGTCGCCCTCTCGCTGTTATTGAAGCGAAAAGATCAGCCATTCAGCCGTATACCGCCAAACAGCAAGTCCTTCCTTATGCGAAAGGTTTAGACGCACCGTTCATTTTTCTTACCAATGGCGAACTGATCTATTTTTGGGACTATGGCAATGACGACGCTCGCATTGTAAATTCCTTTTTTTCCAGGCGTGATCTTGAACGCTTGGTGGAAATGCGCTCAACACGAAAAACCCTCGCCACCATTGAAATCCCAGAATACTACATACGGCAGGGCGAGACCCGAAATGTCCGGCCCTATCAGCAAGAGGCGATGCAGGCCCTCGATCATGCTATCGAACTAGGGAAGCGCCGTTTTCTCATTGAATTACCGACCGGCACGGGGAAGACAGATCTTATCTGTCTCTACCTTAAACGCCTATTTCAGGGGGGTAGGGCAGAGCGCATCCTTTTTCTTGTGGATCGCGAGCAGCTTGCTAAACAGGCCAAAGAGGCCATTCAAGACATTTTGAGCCAATATAGCAGCTACTGGCTGCGCCCCGGGATGGCGAGACAGGAGCAGCAGATCACCGTATGCCTGCTCCAGACCATGGTCGGCCGTTATCAAGAGTTCACCAGCGGCTACTTCGATGTCGTCATTGCTGACGAATGTCATCGCTCAATCTACGGGGCTTGGCAGACCGCCCTTACTCACTTCGATGCACTCCATATTGGCCTTACGGCGACGCCCTCAGCATACATCGAACGTAACACCTTCCAATTCTATCAGTGCCGGGATGACCAACCGGATTTTGCATTTCCTATTCAACAGGCATTTACGGACGGGTACCTTGTGCCCTACAAGTTTGCTATCGGTATCACCGTTATAGCGGCTAAAGGTGCGGAGGTGGACGATGAGGCGTACGATCCGTTTGAATTCGAGCGCAAATGGACCAATGAGGATACGAATCGCAAGATGATGGAAGAGTTCGATCGTTTGGCCTGGGAAAACTATCAAGAACTTGCTCCCGGCGAAAAGATTGGTCCTGGCAAAGCCATTATTTTTGCCATCACGAAACACCATGCAGCACTAGGTTACTACCTGAACGAGATGCACCCGGAATGCAAAGGTCGGTACGCACAAGTCATCACGAGCGATGTGGCCAATGCCGATGACGTTATCCGCAAATTCAAATGGGAAGACTACCCCCAGGTGGCCGTAAGCGTCGGAATGCTAGACACCGGCTTTGATTGTCGCCCGGTCCTTCATCTTGTGATGTGCCGCCGAGTTCGAAGCCCGATTCTTTACCAGCAGATGCGCGGGCGTGGCACGAGGACGGCTCCCCAAATAGGGAAGACAAAGTTTGTTATTTACGACTTCTTTGAAAATCACAAATATTTCAATGACAGTGATACAGATATTTTTGCCGGCACTGGCACAGGCCGCGCACCAGGCGGAGTGAGTAGGCCCCCGAAACCGCCTGGCAATCTTGTTGAGCTGGGTCTTCAGGACGAATGGCTGCACGCGGTCACTTATATTGAGGTCGGGCCAGAGGGCGAGCGGGTCGACAAGAGCGACTATTTGACCAATTGGGGGAAGACCATTCTGACAGCCGTAAAAGATGACGAGCTCATCCGGAAAGTCCGCGATGAAGAGTCCCTATCCGAACAGGAAGAGCAAACATTGGCAGAACGCCTGAACCGGCCTGAGATGTATTTTAACGAGGATAACCTCCGCCGTGCATACCGAAAGCCGGGTGGCAGCCTGATCAACTTCATCCGTGCGGCCCTGGGAAAACTACGAATTAAGAGCAGCGAAGAAGAACTCACAGAGAATTTTCAGGCCTGGCTGGTATCGAAGTCCGTGACGCCGGACCAAGCGCAGTATCTATCGTTGCTCAAGAACCGCGGTATCGCAAGCGGGAAGATCGGGCTTGAAGACTTGTTCAATCCACCGCTTTCTATTCTAAACGCTTCTGGTCTTGGGGTAGAGCTGTTTGGCGAGGTGGGACTAAAAACAATTGTTGAGGATATGAACGAGTCAGTCTTCCAGACAAAGACAGCGTAAGGATGCAAACATGAACCAGGAACTTCGCAGGAAACTCAGCCGGATCACCGACATTCTTTGGGCTGGTGGCGTTACGAATCCGGTGACCTACATCGAACAGATCTCCTACCTGATTTACTTGAAGTTGCTCGACGAGGAAGAATCGAGCCGTGAACTCAGGGCCCGACTCTTAAGCGACAGGACAAACGGGAACGGGGCGCTCCTGTTCCCTAAACAGGCTGCACGTTACAGGTGGTCGAAGTGGCGTTTTAAGGGTGGCAAGGAGCTAAGAGATTTCGTACGTGACCACGTCTTTCCTTATATGGGTTCCCTCGTAAAGGAAGAGCCCCAGATTGCCGAATACTTCCGTGACGCTGTCCTTGAAATCGTCGATCCCAACGTCCTCAAACAGGTCATTGACGAGATCGACAGTATCGAATTCGGCAAGCTCGGCACTGACGTTAAAGGCGATATTTTCGAATACTTGCTAACGCATCTTGGCCAGTCTGCCCTGAACGGACAGTTTAGGACGCCACGCCAGCTACGAACCATGATGGTCGAAATGGTTGACCCGGATATCGGCGATACGATCTACGACCCAGCCTGCGGTACCGGTGGATTTCTCATCGATGGAGTCGAGTACATCCTTGCCAAATATTCCACGGAGCCGCAGGAAGTTCCCATATACGGGGAAGAATGGCTGGAGAAGCGAGGCCAAAGCATTGAAGAAGCCAAAAAAGAGATCCCAGCTTTGCAGACCTATCGAAAAGGACCGGGTGAAAAGGTTCCCGACTGGGGACTTTTGGAGCGCTCCATTTATGGTATTGACGTGTCTCGGCAAATGATGCGCATCGCTATGATGAACCTGGTGCTTCACGGCATCAGTCACGCCCTGGTGAAGCGGGCGAATACCCTTTCTGAGATGGGAGGATTGAGCGAAGACGACCTCTATCGCAAGTACAAGGTGATTCTTTCCAATCCGCCCTTTGCCGGCGTTCTCCCTAAAGAGTCCATCCGAAAGGACTTGCCGACAAACTCGAAAAAAAGCGAGTTGCTCTTCCTGGGCGTGATGATGGAAGCCCTGGCCACAGGCGGCCGTTGTGCAGTAGTTGTTCCAGAAGGCTTGCTGTTCGGATCAACAAAAGCGCATGTGGAACTGCGTCGCAAGCTCATCGAGGATTATGACCTTCAAGCAGTGGTGTCCCTTCCTGCCGGTGTTTTCAAGCCATATGCTGGAGTCAAGACAGGAATACTGGTTTTTCGAAGGCCCGAGAAGGAGGTTTCCAAAAAAGCCAAGGCGTCTCGCAAAGTCTGGTTTTACGAGGTACGGGCAGATGGCTACGATCCCGACAAGATTTCCGGCGGCGTTCGTCCCGAAACGCCCGAACGAAACGACATTCCCGACCTGCTTTCCCTGTGGGCTGGGTATAAAAAATCGGGATTCAAGAAAATCCCTGGCGTTGAGTCTGGAACTCTGCTGCCTCCCGGAAGCGACGAGCCTCCTTGCTGGTGGGCAACCATCAAGAACATCGCCGACAAAGATTATAACTTAGCTGCTGGAGGCTACAAACCTCAGATTGCCGAAAAACCACCGGAAGAAGACGCAAATGATCTAATCCGGGAGACACTTGCCATTGAACGAGAGATCGCAAAAGGTTTGGAGAAACTGCTTCAGGAAGTGGAGGCCGTTTGATGAATTTGGGTACGGCTCGAATAGCCAAGACTTGTTTGCGGACTCGAATGCGGGATCCGAGAAGGAGCCCCGATACCGCCTTCCGATATGTCGATATTTCGGCGATAGACCGAAGTCTCAAGGTGATCACCTCGGTGCCTGAAATCCTTGGAGCGGACGCCCCCAGCCGGGCTAGGAAAGAAATCGTCGAAGGCGATGTCCTGGTTTCTACCGTTCGTCCGAATCTGAACGCTGTCGCAGTTGTTCCCCCAGAGTTAAACGGACAAATCGCATCGACTGGCTTCTGTATCTTGCGACCCAACCGTGCTGTCATAGATGGAAAGTATCTATTCTACTTTACGACAACTTCTTACTTCATCGGTATTCTCAGCGGCAAAGTGCGTGGCGCTCATTATCCAGCCGTATCAGATGGCGATGTCAAAAATATTGAGATGCCACTCCCGACTCTCTCCGAACAGCGTCGGATAGTAGAAATCCTCGACCAGGCGGATGCGTTGCGCAGAAACCGTGCCGAGGCTGACGCGAAAGCCGTCCGCATTCTTCCCGCGTTGTTCTACAAGATGTTTGGTGATCCGGCCACGAATCCGAAGGGCCTCAGCAAGAAGAAACTCGAGGATTTGATAAAGGTCAGAAGCGGCAATTTCCTCCCTGCCAAAAACATGGATCCCAATGGTCACTATCCGGTTTACGGTGGCAATGGAATCAACGGATACCACTCTGAGTTTATGTTCGAACAGCCCGTAATTGTGTTGGGCCGTGTTGGGATTTACTGCGGAGCCGTCCACTATTCAGAGCCAAAATGTTGGGTCACAGATAACGCTCTCTATGTTGCAGAGCAATCTAACGATCTCCATTCGCGTTATTTGGCCGAAGCTCTACGAGTGGCAAACCTGAATCAATATGCTGGTCGTGCTGGCCAACCACTGATATCAGGAAGTCGTATCTATCCAATCGAGATACTTGTTCCACCTCCAGAGAAACAAGAAGTGTTTGCCAACAGGATTGTTGCCCTTCATAGACATGAAAAGCGCCGACAAGATGCCGGTGATCATATTGAAAGACTCTTTTCTGTTCTCCTGCACCGCGCCTTTACCGGTGATCTCACAGCCAAGTGGCGTGAAGCCAACATGAACGATCTCTTGGCGGAGATGGAACAGCAGGCCAAGGCACTGGACGTGAGGGTTGAGCCATGAAGTTTTGCTATTTCGACGAAAGCGGCATGGGAAGCGAACCTTATTTAGTCTTGGCAGGTATCATTGTAGATGCAACGAGAATGCATGTCACAAAGGACTCTTGGGCTGATTTCCTCTCATATCTATCTGAAGCAGCCGGAAGACGGGTGCACGAGTTCCATTCCCGTGAATTCTACCGAGGCAATGGAGTTTGGCATGGCACTGATGGGCGCAAGCGGGCTAAGATAATCGGGGCAATCCTCAAGTGGGTCGAAGACAGAAAACATAAGTGCTTGTTCAGCGGGATAGACAAGAGTGAGTACAAAAAGAAACTGAAGAACGATGAGCGCCTCAAGCAATTCAAATCTATGTGGTGTGCCGCTGCCATACATTGCACACTACAGGTACAAAAGCAACATCAACGCGAAGCCAAGACCAAAGGTCACAGCGTACTGATTTTTGACCGGGAAGTATCGGAAGAAACCGACCTTGGCTTGCTTATCCATAAGCCTCCCAACTGGATTGACACATTCTACAGTCGGGGCAAGAAGCAGACCGCTCTGGATCAGATTGTGGACGTACCTTTCTTTGCTGATTCAAAGCATATTCTATTGGCCCAGGTCGCTGACCTTTTTGCTTATATCTTGCGGACTTCATCGGAAATTCAAGATGGGCTACTCAAAGAGAAATACAAGGCCGAGGGTAAAAAGATGCGTGATTGGTCAGGAAGAATTGCGAAAATCGCACTCCCGCGATCCAATCGCTATCCCGCCAAGGGGCGATGCCAGGCTGCACAACTGTTCTGGGACTTGGCTCCCGCACCCATACGGGAACTCGGATAGGGGGATCACATGCTGACTGCCATACGAGTTGGAAACTTCAAGGCCTTTGCGGAACCGCAGAGGACTCCCATCCGTCCCTTGACACTGATTTACGGTGCAAATAGCTCCGGCAAATCTAGTATCATTCACAGCATTGTCCTCGCAAGGCATGCCTTGGAGTCAGGGGAGCTCGATGTCCACAGGACGAATGTGGGCGGCGAGGCAGTAGACCTCGGAGGGTTCCGCCAATATGTCCATCGCAGGGAGGCCAGCCGTCGGATGGAATGGTCAGCCGAGGTGGACACCACTTTGTTTAAGGGCCGTTTGGCCGAACTCCTGGCCCCTGTGGGCAGAATAACAGTTAGCGTCGCTGTCGGCATGTCGCTCGACGATCAGGATCGCCCCTTACCAGATGCCTCTCCGGAAATCCATACCTATGAGATTTACGCAGACGGGGAAAGCCTTCTGCGCCTTAGCAGACGCAGAGAAGGGAGACTTCACCTCGACCGCCTGGATTATGAGCATCCTGTTTTCCGAAAGATTTTGAAAGCCATAGTAGAAACGTCGACTTTTGTCACATCAATTCGGGCAGAAGATTTTGAGGAGTTAGCCATAGCTGTTGATTCCCTTGTTCCTGGCATTCTCTCAAAACCCGGAAAACTTTTTCCAGAGGGTGTGAGTTATGTAGAAAAGGAAACTGATACAGAGCAGGAGGAAACTGGCAGACCTATCCAGGGTTCGCGTTCTCAAAGTCTCACGGGGGCGGTCCGACTCTTTTTCCCGCGCGTTTTGAATGAGGTAATTCAAGGTATTGGCGAAGCTGTCAGGGGCGAGATTCTTCATTTGCAATACTTAGGGCCATTGCGTTCTTATCCGCCTCGGCATTTGGCCTTTTCTCAACACCACGATCCCAATTGGTTTGCCGGTGGGGGGTATGCGTGGGACGTGGTTCGCCGCGATGGACGGGTACGCTCTCTAGTCAATGACTGGCTGAGCTCGCCGGACCGCTTACAGACTCCTTACGAGCTTATGCTTCGAGATCTTGTAGGTATAGATCAACTTGAAGGTCCGATGCTCGACGGTCTTGAGGTTATGAGTGAAGAAGGCCTAGATATAGAGTACGAAGAAGAGACGGAATACACCTCCGCCGGGGCTTGGCCCGTCATAAAGGACCCCGAAGCAGAGGCCACCAAACTGCAGAACTTAATCCGTTCCTCTGACATTGAGAAGCTCAATGAACTCATCCTCATAGATCGTCGTTCAAACACTGTCGTGAGTCACCGGGATGTGGGAATCGGCGTGAGCCAAGTTCTTCCGGTGCTAGTTGGCGCCTATGCCGCCAAGAATCAACTCATAGCCATTGAACAGCCTGAGATTCATCTGCATCCAGCACTTCAGGCAGATCTGGGTGACGTCTTTCTCGAATCTGCTCTTGGGGAGCAACAAAATCGATTTCTCATCGAGACGCACAGTGAGCACATTCTTCTGCGTATTATGCGAAGAATGCGGCAGACCTTTGAAAAAAGTCTGCCCGAGAATGCAGCGGCCGTTAATCCAGATGATGTTATGGTGCTCTTTGTGGAACCTGATGGTTCACGCAGCATTGTACGCGAGATGCCCCTAAACGAAAGAGGTGAACTCGTGAAGGCCTGGCCTGGTGGCTTTTTTGAAGAAGGCCTGCGGGAGGTCTTTTGATGGCGCTACTGGCAGAATATGCCTTAACACCTGATGTCTTCGACGCTGAATCCTATTCAAGCGGTGAGGTTGGAGACATCCACCTCCAACACCTCAAGGAGGCGATCCTCCATGAGGCACTTGTTCGAAATCTTCGTCATGGAAGATGGCTGCATGTGTTCAGCGATAATGATCGAGCTTGGCACCAACGCGGCAGAGAACTCCTGAGAAAGCTTGTCACACAGAACCGGCTGAACTGCTTTCAACCTGTCCTCACAGACGAGCCGACAACAGATGACGGGTGGTGCAGCGAAGCTATCGCGTCCCACGAAGTCGTGCCATTGGCTGGTGTTGTGGTAACATCTGATCCTGCAAATAAGTTTAATAATGTGGACCTCGTGTCAGCCATCGGTAATCTCCGTAATGCTAATTGGTGGAGGCAGCGAAGCCCGTCAGTCCGCCTCAGCCGCAATCTTGCCGATTACCAAGAACATCTCCGTTTAGTACTCCGGTGTGCAAACTCAATAATGTTCATTGACCCGCATCTTGATCCAACCCAACCACGATATTCACACTTTGTGAACCTATTGTTAGCCATGGAAGGTCGAAGCCCGAGACCACTTATCGAGATTCATCGAGTTTGTTATGTAGGCTCAGGTCCAAAGCGCCAGATAATTCCGCAGGCCGAATTGGAACAGTGGTTCAAACAGAAACTCACAGATCCCTTGAGAGATGCAGGTTTAGAAGCGCACATATTTGTTTGGGATGATTTTCACGATAGATACCTCATTAGCAACCTCGTGGGTGTCAGTATCCCGTATGGATTTGATACTACTCGACAGCCGGGAAGTATAACCACTTGGACCCGGCTGGGCAGGGCTGATCGAGATGATATTCAGCGCGAATTTGACCCGGCGAGTAATCGTCATACCTTAAGATACAGCTTCATAGTGCCACAGTAGGTGATTTGCGGGTTGTCCATTGGAAGGTTTCGGAGACGTTGTTGAATTTGATGAACGAGTGTGATGCCGAGATTTCTTAGGAAGTGTCCAAGGGTGGTAGACTTGGAAAATATGGCGATGCCGAACGCAAGGCGCAGATCCCGAGAAACTGGCTGAAGAGGAGAAGCTGTCCTTGAGGAATTATGCACGTTCTGCACCAACGTCCCAGGTGTCGGGTGTTGGGCCGTCCCGGGTGTCGGGCAATTGCCCTTAAGAGGGACTTTTTGATCTTAGAAACAAAAGCTTTTTATTAATTACTCTATTTGCGAGGCTGTCGTATGGAGCAAGTAATTGATATCTACACAAAAAAGGCAAATCTTTACAGACTCAAAATAAATAGGCCAGTGAAAGAGCTCTACGAAATTCCAGAGACCGAGCTCAAGAACTATCCGATTGTTCGGGAAAGAGGCACGCGGCCTGCTGTTTCGTTGGTTGGGGATAAGCGATTCAAGCAGATACGCACAGAGCCTTACTATGTAAGGGATATACTTAGAAAGGCAATTTGTCAGGCTGTGGAAAAGATACCAGGGCTCGTCGTTGAGGATGATAAAAGAGTCAAAATAATCAAAAAAGCTTCTATGCTCAAGGAATATGGAGCGAAAACAGCTGTGATATATCCCTGCTTCAAATCACCGGTCTGGGAAATAAACGGTCAATTTTACCTCTGTATCGATTACGAGATAAAAGTAAAAAACCACTTGAAGGCGGACGAAATTTTCTCAATGGCGCCTGATTTCCAGATAGGGCACTTTAGCAAGGGGTTTTATAAAACAGAAGAAGGCTGGGAGAAGGCGAAGTTCTGTGGAACAATTGATAAACAAATAGAAGTCTATCTTCCAACAAAAGGTATTTATAAAGTAGCTCCAGAAAACTTTTTGCCTGATCTACCAGTACAATCGATAATAGACCTTCTGGAAAGAAAAGGCGCCGTTACGACTATCAACAGGGATATCAAGCAGCTTGCCTTGTTGACAGTGGACAAGCCGCCTAAGCAGAGGCTTGAGAGAACGACTCGGTTTGCTCAGGAGCTAAGAGATGCGATCTTTCCAATTAAGATCGGAGAGTATGAGATCAATTTGGAGCCCTCCCCAGCAAAGCTCCTATCTCCAGAGTTTGAAGTAAGGGATAATTTAGAAGAATCCGCGTCCTCTTTTGACCATGATGACGCTACAAAATCGTCAATGAGTATCATAAATGGACTGACCACATTTGGTGCTTACGAAAAGCCAAGAAAAAACATTAACATAGCGCTGCTGACCAGAAGAGGCAAGGAAGACCAAATGGAGCAAATCGTTGAGCAAACCAATGATGGTTCATTCCGCTACCGTGGAATGTCGGAGACGTTTTGTGCAAATCTCATTGTCAAGGAGCGTATGGTAACTGATGACTTTTCTGAGTACAAGGACGAATGCCATGCTTTGATTCGGGGGCCTAATGCTCATGACATCGATGTGGTGTTATTTTATGTGCCTGAAAAAATTGGAAGGGCAAGTTATAACTCCCCTTATTACGAGACCAAAAAACTTCTTTTAAAAAGCGGAATTGTGTCTCAATGTCTAGATGAGGACACACTTCAATCTCCGAAATTCAAAGACCTGGGCCTAGCACTTAACATTTTTGCGAAAGCAGGTCATGCCCCTTGGGTATTGGAGAGCGGCTTTGATGATGTTGACTTGTTTATCGGTCTTTCTTATTCATCTGTCCGTTTAGATAATGGTATCAAAAGGATTATGGGATACGTAAATGTTTTTGATAGATTTGGGAGATGGAAATTCTATCATGGTAATGCTGAGGCTTTCAGATACGAAGACCGGGATACATATTTCAAAAGCCTGATAAAAGATTCCATTATTAAGTATAAGGCACAGTATCCAAACAGGCAGTTGAGACGAATCGAGATTCATTATACACAAAAATTCAGAAGAGAGGACAAAGAGTCGATATTTCAAGCTGCAAGAGCAGTCCTTCCAGACTGCGAGATTGCATTTGTCTGGATTAATCTGCACAGCCCGGTCAGACTGTTTGACGAATCTACACCCGATGGCAGTTTTCCAAGAGGAGATTATGTTATCTTAAATGACAACCAGTTCTTGCTGGCTACCACAGGCGCTAATATGTTTAAAGAGAAGGGAATGGGGACGCCAAGAATTCTTAATGTCACCACCTCATTCCTACCAGAGAAAGAAGAGGTGGATCTCCAGCCTATAGCGCAGCACATTCTAAGTCTAACTAGGCTGAACTGGGCATCGACGAGGTCATTCTCCCACGAGCCAATCACAACAAAATATGCTAGAGATATTGCTTATCTTATGAATGTATTCATGCTGGATGAAAACTTCAGCCTGAATGATCGTGTAACAAGCAAACCATGGTTTCTCTAAAATGTCATCAAACAATCTTCCAGATATCGAAAATCGTCTTAATTACCTTATTGAGCTCGATATTGCTGATGACGATTCATTAAAAGACCCCCTGGCCCTTGCGATTTATCTTCATTTTTTCAATAAACATGACAGGGTAGGCATCCACAAAGCGAGGCTTGTGAACTGGGCAAGGAGCTTTTCCTATCAGGTCATTGTTGAGCGGAAGATAACCAAGAAGCGGGACACAGAAATAGCAGCAGCTGTTTTATTAACCGCGGAGCAGCAGGCTGATGAAGGGATTATCAAGGAGAAAAGAAAAAAACTTCATGAAAGCATTCCTGAGTTGTTGTCCAACGAAATTGACAAGGATGGCCTCTTTTTCGGCAACCCGACTCTCTCCGCTGTTATTCTTTACGCCCTCCAAATCTTGCAACTCTCGAACAATCAAGAGGATATAGTGCTTAAGGCGCTCCTCAGGCGCTACACAAACAAAAAAACATTCACCCACATTCTCGGACTGGTATTCCTAATCAAGGTCCTGTTAATGAAAGGGGATATCAAGCCAGCTAAAGAAGTTGTTGACCTAGCGAAGGAAAGACTGGGAAACCAGCAGATAGACTATGACGACAATCTCTACTTAGTTGCAGTGCTATGGGACTACTATAAATCTGCTGACAGAGCTAATTTGATAAGGATGAAGAGCACTGCCGAAAGAGTCATTAAATACACACCTATACTTATTTCAGATATCGTGAACAAGGGAGACATATCAGATGTCAGTCCAGGGGTCTCGGATAGAAAGATATCGCGACTGTATAAAGCTGTCTTTTTTGACTTCCTTGAAAGCTACAAAGAGAGCAGAGAAGCCCTGCAAGAAGAGGAGCTTGACCAAAAATATAAGGGGAGCTATGGCTTTAAGTGGTTGCTGATTTTTACAACGCCTTTTATAGTCTCCCTACCAGCAGCTATTATATGGATAGTATTCAAGAATGAACTAAAAGCTGGTATAGACTTCTGGGTTTTCAAAGATATATCTTTTTCGTGGTTCGCAATATCAATTAATACAGCGATACTTCTTTTTCTAGGTTATACAATAACACTAGGAATAACGGCCTTTGTGAGTATTTTCAATTCCATAGTCATAAAAAAGATTGAAAGTGAAAGAAGAATTCTTGAACATTTATTTACATTTCAAAAGAAAGTGCTGAAAACGTATTGGCTAACGGTCGTAGGGGGCATCTTTGTAGTATCGATACTTCAGCTGTTTATAGGTGGGGCCTTACAAACCAAACTTACAATGTAATTTTGAACATTTCAAATAAGCAGCAGAAAAGGGGAGTCAGCCCTTGGCGTTGGGCAAAAAAGTGGGGTGGAGTGGTGACCTTTTTAACTATGTTGAATGAGTCCCATCGAATTGTACGAATTGACGAATTGGAGGAGGAAGGAGGGTCATTTTAAATCGTAAGTATTTGGCGACATACCTCGCCCGCGCTTTCGGGGGTGAACTGGTCCCCCAAGACACCAAAGATGAACCTGCCTCAGTATTGAGAATCGGGGATCGCGTAAGTATCCAAGCTGGATCATGAGAGATAAGAAACAATAAAAAAACAATAAGAATCAGGGTGCCAGAAACAACAAAATACGTATTATCAATCAGTTAGCCTTTTGTTAATTTCCGGCTATTCACAGGAAGAAGCAAAAGAGAGACGAGAGGGTCGCATCTTAAATCTTAAATATTCGGTTTGAATTTGGGAACTCCTTTTAGTTTTCCGGTTTCTAAATAATCCTTTTAGAGCCGGTTCATAAGGCATAAGAACGAAGATAGATGAAGATTGTGAGGAATTGAGCATTGTAGCGGACCCCTGGAACCTCAAACTGAAACCTGCAAAACTGATGTCCCCTTGGACAAAAGATTTAGACCGTGGATCGTTGGATCGGGGTGGATCTAGGTCGAATCTTTACTCTTGACAATTGATCATTTGCTGAGCGCGGGAGCCTCTTATTTTGCCAAATTGTGTGGTTGATTGATGGTACGAGGGCATGGGCTTCCGTTTCTGGAGACGAATCAGGATTGCACCCGGACTGACCTTGAACCTCAGCAAGTCTGGTGGCTCGCTGTCGTTTGGGCCGCGAGGTGCCAAGTTTACAGTAAGCTCCAGTGGAAAAGGACGACTTTGTGAAATAATGTTGACGATGACAGACGGGTTTGACCGGTATGTTGCTGATCGGAGCGGTGTGGGTGAAATATATCGACAATTCCATAAAGTGAGGCGAGTGTGAAGACCCGAGATTGGAAATGGCTGACAACGCACAGGGAAGGACAGTTCTTTGAACGCAAGTGCTGTTATGATCGCTCAGGCAAACGACCAAAGCGCAGAGATGCCCGAAGCGTAGCCCGCGATGTTGCTGAGACACTTGCGGCCATGGCCAATGCCGATGGCGGGACCCTTGCATTGGGGCTGGAGAATGACGGCACACCCAGTGGCGTGGATTATCCACAAGATCGCTTAGGGGTCATCTTGAGAGCTGCTGAGCGCAATGTTCGGCCAGCGGTCAAGACTCATTATCAATGGGCCGACTTGGATGAGACAAAGGTCTTGATCTTTGAAGTGGACTGGAGCCCTGAAGTTCATCAATTGAGTGATGGCCGATATCTGCTTCGGGTTTGGGATCAGAACCTTCCGTTTCCGGCGTCTGATATTGCAGCAATGAAAGAAGGAAAAAGACGTAAGGTTATTGAAGGAAAGTTCGTAGGAGACGCGTCAGTTAACGATCTCGACAAAAACCTTTTCGATCAAATCAGGCAAAAGACAGGGTTTGAATTCTCTGATGAAGAACTCCTCCAGCATTACCGCTTGGCCGAACCGCGAAATGGTCGGTTAATTTTGTCTTTGGCGGCGCTTCTCCTTTTTGCAAAAGACCCTCTACACTGGCAACCTGCCTGTTACGTGGACTTTGTGAAATGGCAAGGGACCGAACGGCGCTTTGGGACCGAACTCAACGTGATTAAACGTGCGCGGATCGAAGCGCCGCTTCTCACGTTGATTGAGCAGACTTTTACTACAGTCTGGCCGCACATCCGGGAACGTCAGCGGCTGGTGGATCTCTTCTTTGAAGAGCGTTTTGAATATCCTACGTTCGCATGGCAAGAAGCCGTCATCAACGCAGTTGCCCATCGTGATTATGGGTTGCAAGGAACGCCCATTGAGATTTGGATTTTCGATGATCGGATGGAGTTACGAAGCCCGGGTGTGCTTGTAGAACCGGTGACTGTCGAGCGCCTCCAACGACGGGAGCGAATCCACGCCTCACGGAATCCTAGATTGGTAAGAGTCCTAACCGATATGGGCTACATGAGAGAGCTGGGTGAAGGGGTGCCCCGTATGTTTGAGGTCATGGAGCGAGAGGGTCTAAAACCGCCTGAGTTTCGCATAGAAGCCGGTGCCGTTTTTACGGTCATTTTGAATAATACGCCGGTGTATCCCCCAGAGACGATGCAATGGCTCAAACAATTCGAGGGACAGGGTTTGAATCCAAACCAAAGAAGGCTGTTGGCCTATGCTCATGCACATGGCGGACGATTCACAAGCCGTTCATATCAGAAATTCGTCGGAATAGACATCTACGCGGCTTCAAAGGACATTAAGGATCTAATCCGCAGGGGTATTGCCAGAAGTCTGAAGAAGGGTGGACGGGTCTACGAGGTTGTCTCGCCGGAGAGACCAAGGGTCGTCGAATTGCCTGACGAAGTTGAAAAGCTCAAGCCGCGACTCGAACAGAAGGGATATTTGAAGAATCAGGACGTCCGGGAGATTCTTGGATTGACGATGCCACGGGCAAATCGCGTTTTGCGGCGTCTCACAGAAACTGGATGGTTGCGTGCAGAAGGAGAGAAACGGGGGCGGCGGTACTATTTGGGGCGCGATATTGAACAGGCTTAAATCAATATTGAACAGTCTCATAACGAACGGTGCAATAATTAGACTGATGAATAATGGGATTTGGGGAGGAGAAGCGAGGAGAAGCGGGGTCCATGAAATATGGACATTTGATCCTCAGGCCCTCAAAATAGCAGTGAAAGGTTTCATGTTTTTCTTTTGACAAGCTGCAGAATGCTTGATGGGAAAGAAATGGGCTTCCGTTTCTGGAGACGAATCAGGATTGCACCTAGGCTGACTCTGAATCCGAGCAAGTCTGGTGACTCGCTGTCGTTTGGGCCGCGAGGTGCCAAGTTTACAGTGTGTTCCATGGGTAAGCTATTGACTTTGCAAGGGAAGGTTGAAAATGGTGAGGCAAATGTATAGAGCGATTCTAATCTTTCTCCTTTGCTATGTGATCTTGTTCGGGAGCTTTATATTCAAGAAAGACACGCTGACGAATCGCACAAAGATATTCACCAAAGATGGCCAGCTCGTCGGTTACGTCAAGGAAAACAGCTTGGCGAACAGGCATGACATTTTTGACCGAAACGAACAGCGGAAGGGCTACATCAAGAAAAATACCTGGCCTGATAGGCTCGATATTTTTGACCAGAATCAGCAGCGGAAAGGTTACATCAAGAAGAATACCTTCCTAAAAGACCGATACGATGTTTTCGACAAAAATCAGCGTCGGAAAGGCTATATCAAGAAAAATGAGTTCTTTCAGGATACCTACGAGTCCTCTCCACTCGATGAAAGGTGAATAGTCGCTTTCCTCCCTTCTTGGATTTGGTCATTGTTTTGAGACAGGATTTACCCCGGAGGAATAAGCTGCGCATTCCACAAGGCAGGATTTGAAGGATTCTGTTTGTTTCATCACTTTCCTGATGAAAGGGGTATTGAGGGGTTATATGTACTCTAAGGTAACTATGTGGTTACCTTAAGGTTGCCACATGGTCACCTTAAGGACACCTCACCGACATCCCTGGTCATCTTTCTACAAAATACGTCGCCTCTCTGGTTATTGTCCTAAACACAGTTCCGCTTCGCTCTGTCCCCCCATGGCGGGGAATTCCGGAATGATGGACACGCAACAAGACAGCCTGAAAATGGCTGTGACTCCACTCTAAGCTCGCGATTTCCCAGGACATTTAACTATAGATACAGGTGAAATCCCACCGATTTCACTAGCACACTATTATATAGGTAGAGAATGTCATCGTTGTTTTCCGGCATCTACAAACACCGATGGCAGTGGTCTGCCTCATAGCCGGGATGAGCGCGGAACAACGGAGTTTGCGAGATCGCCCTCGCAACCGCCCCGAGAACGAGCAGCGTGGTAACGGGCCACATTTTCAGCTTTCGGAAATTGTGGTGGCTAATGCGGCGAATTGCTGGCGGGATGCCAGGCCAACCGGCGCACGCGGTGTAAGAAAGCAGCTAAGGAAACCATGCACTACACGTGTGTCTTGACGCAGCCATCTTTGGGCGGGATGCGGCATCCGCCTGAGACGAACCTATGGCGGGCCGGATGGCAGCGTAAGACACAGATCATGGCGGCTTTGAGCTTTTTTCGTTCAGGCGGGATGCCGGATGAATCAAGCAAAAAGCTGCATAAGCTGACCTTGATTAGAGCACAAGTCCCTGTGTTTCCCACTATCGAGGTTCCAGATCCGGGATTTGAAGTCCTTCAAGAGAATGAGCAGGACGAGATCCTGGAAAAAATCCCCGACTTTGATAGACCTATTTTCGGTTTTATTCTCCAGTATGCAACCAGGCCTTCGGAGGCTCGTGCCATCAAAAGGGACGCTGTCATCGGAGATTTTGATAAGATTGTCATCCGGCGCACATTCACAAGAAACAACCGACTAAAGGACAACCCTAAAGAAGGCAAATGGCGTTCCATCTCGCTGGTGGAAGAAACCAAGGGGGGTAATCTCTATTTGCCACTCCTCTCATGTAGCCTGTCCGCGACCCGCTTCACCCGGTCGGACTTGACCATGGAGGCTGCCTTGTCGGCAAAGCGGACTGCATCGGACACTTTGCCGTCTTTCAAATAGTCTTTGACCCTCTTTTCAATCCGGGCCGTCGCATGATCCACTTTGACGTGAACGGCTGGTGCTCCTATCAACTTTTTGCATTCGCGACTCCCACAGGCTGGACATTTTGAAGGAGCCCCGCCGATATCAACGATCGCCTCAAAAATCCCTCCGCAACTGGCACATTCATACTCATAAATCGGCATAGAATTCCTCTTTCCTCTTTACAACCTTCGCAGGTACCGCAGATTTTCAAGATCTGCTCTGAGGTCCGTATCCTCCGAGAGTTTTTCCAGGGCCGTGTCAATCTGAGAGAGCATTCCGGTTTTGTCGGCCGGCAGATTTCCGTTGATAGGTGCATAGTTGGAAACATGGTCAGAAAGGTATTGCGAGGTGACCGACAGGCCCTCAATAAGGGCTTTTTGTTCCTTTAGGATGGTCTCAGGGCTGGGCATTTCAAAGCTCCCCTCGCTCCACCATTGAAAAACAGGGGTGCCCGGCTGGGGAGTGAGGGTCCTTACCCGGATAAAATCAGGATTTATCTGATTGAGCACCCTGGCTGTCTCCAGGGCATGCTCTTGCCAGCTCGATTCGCCACCGATTCCCAGAAGCACGTACAGTGAAACTTCAAAGCCGGCTTCTCTGACCTTACTGCACCCCCGGATCATGGTCTCGGGTCCTGCACCTTTTTTTATCCGCTCCAGCAATTGCGCGCTTCCGGTCTCAAGACCGATATGAAGGCGTGTCAGTCCGGCCGACCTTATCTTTCTTAAACTCTCGATGGGCTTCCGCTTAAGTGTCAGGGCTCGGGCATAGCTCGTAACTCTGGTCAAGGATGGGAAGGTACTGTGAAGGTGACCAACGATTTGACACATCTCTTCAGTCTTGATAATCAGACTATCTGAGTCCGCGATGAACACGGTCTCAATGTTTCCGCCCGTGTAGGCCCTGGCCGTGTCAATGTCTTGCTTAACTGCATGAACCGGGCGTTTTTCAAACTTGATGTGCTTGTACATTGGGCAAAAGGCACACCGATTCCAGGGACACCCCCGTGTAACCCTCAAAAGAAGGCTGTTGGCCTCACTGGGAGGACGGAATGGTGGAAAATCGTAACTTTCTTCAGCCATGGCAAGACGCCTTCCAAAACGGAAATTGAACATTTTGAGATAAGTAGTTTCTTAAGTTCGTTGAGTTTCTTGGGTTATTAGTTTACTATGAGTCTCACAACTTGACAAGAAGTTTATATCTAAAGTGATCGGTTCCAAGTTCAAGGTTCAAGGTTCAAGGTTCAAGGTTCAAGGTTCAAGGTTCAAGGTTCAAAGGTTATAGTCTACTTTACAAGGGTTCAGGGTTCAGGGTTGACAACCTCTGAACCTATGAACTTTGAACGGTGAACTTTGTTACAAGGGTTCACGGTTCCAGGTTCACGGTTCACGGTTTTAACCTCTGAACGTTGAACCGCTGAACGCCTGAACCTTACTACTTGATGCGTTATCCTTTTGCTAACAGCCAGTTAGGGCTCTTCAACCGGAAACCGTGAACGTTGAACCGCTGAACCCAGGTTATACTATTGTCTAAATCTGAAATCCGAAATCCAAAATGCTATCGGCTCCCCGGGACAGCCGGCAAATCACCCATAAACCCCATATGTTGTATCTGTCAATTCAAGGTATACATTTTATAGTACTTTTTTCTTTACAAACCCTTTTCTCTTTGGTAAAAATCGCCAAGTTCAGGACCGGCTTAAATTCAGAGTTACCCTAACGAGGTTATTTGTCATGAAACTCAAAGAGTTAGATATCACCGGGTTCAAGTCTTTTGTAGACAAAACAACGGTGCAATTCCCAGAAGGAATATCCGCGGTGGTCGGTCCCAACGGTTGTGGCAAGAGCAACATCGTTGATGCCATCCGTTGGGTCATGGGAGAACAGAGCATCAAAATGCTCCGCGGCAAATCCATGGAAGACGTGATTTTCTCGGGCACCGAGAAAAGGCCCCCTTTGAACATGGCCGAGGTGACTCTAACACTCATCAATGATAATGGCAACACGCCGGAACAATATCGAGAGTTTTCTGAAATTATGGTAGCCCGCCGCCTCTTCCGGTCGGGTGAGAGCGTTTACTTCATCAATAAGCAGCCATGCAGACTTAAGGATATCCAGGACCTGTTGATGGGAAGTGGCGTGGGCTCCAGAACCTATGCAGTCATTGAGCAGGCAAGGATCACCACCCTGATTGACGCCGGGCCGGAGGAACGACGTTTCTTTGTCGAAGAGGCGGCAGGCACGACCCGGTATAAGAGTCGAAAGAACGAGGCCCTTCGGAAAATCGAGCGAACTCAACAGAATCTGGTGCGCATCAACGACATTATCACCGAAGTCAAGCGCCACATAAACAGCCTTAAGCGACAAGCCAGAAAAGCCGAGCGATACAAGACCTATCAGAAAGAGATTGAACGTTTGGATGTGGGCCTGGCAACCTTTCACTACAAGGCCATCGGCGCAGAGATCCATGAAACCGAGGCGTTGCTCCAATCCTTGCGGGATACGGATCTCCAGCACGGATCCCAACTGGCGAAGCTGGATGCTGCGATTGAAGAAATAAAACAGAAACGAGCAGCCAAGGACCGGGAGACCTCCGAGCATAAAGCCAAAAGATATCAGCTCCAGCGCACCATCGACAAGCTTGAAGGGGATCTTGAACACGGCGCCAAGGATCTTGAGCGTTTGGTCACCGAGGCCGAGCAGCTCAAGGTTGAAACGAAAGAAATTGAGGAAAAAGACCATGACATCAGCCTCGAGTGTAGCAACCTAAATGAGCGCTCACTTGTCCTGCAACGGCATATCGAAGAAATCAAAGAAACCTTGAAACAAGAGGAACGCACCGGCCGGGCACTGAAAGATCGCCTGGCCGAACTAAATCAAACCCTTGAGACCGATAAGGCTGAACTAATGAACCTGGCAACCCGCAAGGCAGCCTATCAAAACACCCTCCAGAACACCTCACAAAACAAAGCAAGTCTTGGAAGGCGCCTTGAGCATATCAAGAAGGAAAAAGGCCAGACCGGGGCCGAGGTTGTCAGGCTTGATAAGGGCCTGACAAAGGCCAGCGAGCACCTTCACGCCTTAAAGGACAACCTGAAGGAGATAAACGAATCCGTTGAATCCTTGAACGAACAACTACTGGAAAAGCGCCAGGACCTTGGCCAACAGGTACGCAAGGTCCAGACCATGGAGGCTGAGAAACAAAAGATTCGATCCCGGCACGCCGCACTGAAGAAGATGGATGACAACTATGAATGGTATAAGGAAGGGGTTCGGGTAATCATGAGAAAATCCAACTCCCAGGACCCTGAGCAAACCGGGATTCACGGGCTGGTGGCCGATGTGATCGAAGCCGAACCCCCCTATGAAGCTGCCGTGGAAGCCGCCCTGGATGAAACCTTGCAATATGTGATTGTGAGGGACCAGGAGGGTGGCGTGGCAGCTATTGACTATCTTCGCACAGAATCGGCCGGTTGGGGTAGTTTTATCCCCATGAAGGGACTCAGACCAATCATGGATATGAATACGGCTGTTCCTGTCCGGGCAAGCTTGCCTGGCTCTCTAAGCCCCCTCATTGACCACATAAAGGTAAAAGAGGGGTACGAAGACCTGGTCGAATCCCTCATGGGGCACGTGGTGGTTGCCGAAGACCTTAAGGCCGCGCTGGCGCTTTGGAACAAGAACGGGTATCCTCAGGCCGTAGTTACAGGAAAAGGGGACCGTGTTTGCTCTCAGGGCATCCTCACAGGCGGGAGTTCTGGCAATGCGGCTTCCGGCATCCTGGCCAAGAAGAGAGAAATCAGGGAACTGGGCAGACAGCTTTTGCAACTGGAGACCTCGACTGCAGCGGCAAAATCCAAACAGGAACGATTGGAAGCTGAAACCATTGCGTTGGAAACAGAGATTCAAAAGGCCCGACAAATCCTGCGCCAGAAAAGCCAGGAAGAGATGGACCTCGAAAAAGAGCTTTACCGCCTCCGGGAAGAGTTCAAGCATGCCCAGCATCGGCTGAAAATATTAGATCTTGAGGAACAGCAAATCAAAGGGGAGAAAACAGACATAGACCGTGAACTCTTGGGATACGAGGAGGTCTTATCCGAGATCTCCCAAGGGATTCAGACAACAGAATCCGCCATCGCACAAAAAAGCGCTGAGATCAAAAAAGTCTCGGAAAGCCTGGAATCCTTCAGCCAAAAGGTCATGGGGATGAGGCTGGAATTGACGAAACTCAAGGCAGAACATGACAACGCCCAAAATACCCTGCGACGCTTGAGAAACTTTCAAGATGAGGCCCAGGGAAAATTGAGCTACATGACCACGCAGCTCAAGCAAAGAGAACAAGACAAGATAGCCGTTGAGCAGCGGCTGGCAAGGGATCGGGACGAGATTTCCCGTCTGTATGCAGAGTTGAAGACACTGGAAGAGGTCTTAGTCGAGATGGAAGCCGAGTACCAGACAATTGAAGGGATACTGGAAGAAAATGACAGGGCGCTCTCTGATGTTAGAAGCGCCCAACAACAAGCCTTGCAGAAGATACAGCAGCTCGAACTAAAGCAGGCCGAACGGGGGATGCGGCGCGAACATCTTGTAAGTCGCATTCAGGAAAGCTACCACCGGGACATCGAAAGTTCAGATCACAAGGACGACACCGGGGGACTTTCAGTGGAAGAAATAGAAGCATCGCTGGCACGCTACCGTGAACAGATTGCCAGAATGGGTGACGTAAACCTTGCTGCTATCCAGGAATATGAGACCCTGGAGGAACGATACCGATTTCTCACCGGACAGCGGGATGACCTGGTCGGGTCCATAGAGGCCCTGCGTCGAGTCATTCGCAAAATCAACCGGGTGTCTTTGAAACAGTTCATGAAGACCTTCAGGGCTGTCAATGAAAAACTGCAAGATGTCTTTCCCGGGCTATTTGAGGGCGGTACGGCCAGGCTCGTACTCACGGACCCAAAAAAACCTCTGGAATCGGGCGTCTCTTTTTTCGTTCATCCCCCTGGAAAAAAACTGACCCGCATGAGTCTGCTTTCCGGCGGCGAAAAGGCCATGGCCGCTATTGCCCTTGTCTTTTCACTCTTTTTGATCAAGCCGAGTGCGTTTTGCGTTTTTGACGAAATTGATGCCCCCTTAGATGATGCAAACGCGCATCGCTTTAATGACCTTCTTCGGCAAATAGGAAAGGACTCTCAAGTCATCATGGTTACACATAACAAGCATACCATGGAGGTTGCAAACGCCCTTTTTGGTGTGACCATGGAGGACAAGGGAATTTCAAAACTTGTCTCAATCAACCTGGCCGGTTGAGCCGGTTTTGCCGGTTTTGCCGGTTTGGCCCGTTGAGCCGGTTTGGCCGGTTTGGCCGGTTGTGCCCGTTGAGCCGGTTGAGCCCGTTGAGCCGGTTTATACTCCAGATGATAAATTGACTCTTTAGTCCATGGTTTTGGTTTTTACCAGCAGAGCGGGATAAGGAAGCTCTCCGAGGCGGAGGCCTGAAGGCTTGCGCTACATTGTAGTGCAGGGCTTTAGCCCTGCTTCAAAAAACACGATTTATGACCGTGTGCAGGATAGTCGATTCAGTCCGTCAACCGGGCAAACAGGCTCAACCAGCTAAACAGGCACAACCGGCTAAACGGGCCAAACGGGCTAAACAGGCCAAACGGGCTAAACGGGCCAAACGGGCCAAACGGGCCAAACGATATCATGCCTCTGAAATGGTTTAAAAGGAAAAAGAAAACCGATAAGGCCCGGGAAGAAATAGCCCAAGAAGACCTGGCGTCTGAACGGGTAGAAAAGGCCCCAGAGGCAAGCGGAACAGAAAAACCCGATGAAGAAACGCCAGTACCCCGGGCGCCAGAAAAAGGTTTTTTTGTCAGACTTAGAGATCGTCTGTCCAGAACACGAAAGGCATTTACCAACCGCATAGACAATCTCCTGCTCGGGAAAAAGGAGATTGACGAAAACCTGCTCGAAGAACTGGAGGAGATTCTCATTGCCTCAGACATTGGCGTACAGACGACCATGGCCCTCATTCAAAGAGTCAGGGAAAGAGTTGAAAGAAAAGACCTGATCGATCCCGGTGAGCTTAAACATGCACTACAGAGTGAGATTCTTGCCTTTCTCAAAGTCCCATCAAAGCCAGTTCAGATGCCCCATAACAAACCCCATGTCATCATGGTGGTAGGGGTAAACGGTGTCGGTAAAACAACCACCATCGGAAAGTTGTCGGATCGCTATACAAGACAAGGACAGCGGGTGCTGTTGATCGCAGCCGACACTTTCAGAGCCGCTGCTGTCGAACAGCTCGAAATTTGGGGGGACCGCGTCGGCGCTGAAGTCATACGGCATAAGGGAAGAGCTGATCCTTCTGCTGTGGTCTATGATGGCATTCAGGCCGCAACATCGAGGGGCGTGGATGTGGTTATGATCGACACGGCAGGCCGTCTTCATACCAAGGTCAATCTCATGGAACAACTCAAGAAAATCCGCCGGACGGTTGCCCGCCAAATCGCTCACGCACCTCACGAAATCCTGTTGGTTCTGGATGCCACAACGGGGCAAAACGCGATATCACAGGCTCAACTTTTTCATGAAGCAACCGGGGTCACGGGTGTTGCTCTTACGAAGCTCGACGGCACGGCAAAGGGCGGGATCGTGGTGGGTATATGCCACAATCTCAAGCTTCCTATCCAGTATATTGGGCTTGGAGAGAAGGTCGATGACCTTCAAGACTTCGATGCTGATGCCTTTGTCAATGCTTTGTTTTGACGCAACAGTTCACCATGTCCAAAAACATCCTGGTCATTGACGACGAACCCAATCTGCGGCACATGCTGACCGCAGTCCTTGAAAAGGCTGGCTACACGGTCAGTTCTGCCCAGGACGGTATGGAAGCCCTGTCTTTAACTGAAACCAAGCCTTTCGACGTGATCCTGTGCGATTTGCGCATGCCCCGAATGGACGGTCTTGCCTTCTTGAAGCACGCAGCCACACGCGGTCTTGATGCAGCTATCATCATGATGTCGGCCTACGGTACGATCGATACAGCAGTTGAAGCTATGAAGCTGGGAGCCGCCGACTACATTTCCAAACCCTTTAAGCCGGATGAGATTCTCCTCAAACTGGGGCAGATCGAGGAGCGGAACCGATTGCGACAAGAAAACATCAGGCTCAGGGATGCAGTTCAGGAGACCTTCTCCTTTCAAAATATGGTGGCCAAGAGTAAGTCCATGCGGAAGATCTTTGACACCATCCAGAAGATTGCTGATTACAAAACAACGGTGTTGATCACTGGCGAAAGCGGCACCGGCAAGGAATTGATCGCAAGGGCCATACATTACAACGGGGCTCGCAAACATAAGCCAATAGTGGCTGTCAACTGTGGCGGTTTACCTGAAAACCTTTTAGAAAGTGAACTCTTCGGACATGTCAAAGGGGCCTTCACCGATGCGAGCAAAGACAAGAAAGGACTCTTTCAGGAAGCCAGTGGCGGAACGCTTTTTCTGGATGAGATTGCAGAGCTGCCCTTACCGCTTCAGGTAAAGCTCCTTCGCATTGTGCAAGACGAGTTGGTACGGCCTGTGGGAAGCACGCAATCTGTTAAGATGGATGTGCGAATCATTGCAGCCACAGGACAAGATCTGGCCGAGGCAGTCAAAGAGGGTACTTTCAGGGATGACCTGTTTTATCGGATTAATGTGCTCTCGATCCACGTGCCACCCCTGCGCGACCGAAAAGAAGATATTCCTCTCTTGCTCAATCATTTCGTCAAAAAGTTCAAAAAGCGACTGAACAAAGAGATAGAAGGGCTTCGACCAGAGGCTCTCCAGATCTTGATGGACTACCCGTGGCCGGGTAACATCAGAGAACTTGAAAATGTTATCGAACGTACCATGGTGTTGACGGAGCGACGCGAAATACATCTGGATGAACTGCCGGAAGAGATACGAAGTAGCGCCGCTGCTACACGTGATCTCTGGCGTACCAATAGCATCTCTCTTAAGGTTAATACTATGACACTCGAAAAAGCACTGATCCAAAGGGCACTCCGGGAAACCAACAACAATCGGACTCGGGCAGCCAAGCTTTTGGAAATCAGTCACCCTACACTTCTCTCCAAGATGAAGACATACGGGATTTCGTGAAGGCCCTATCCGCAAATCGCTTGTATCTTAAGCAAAGGAGAATGGTGGCAATCGGAAACCGAGGCAGAGTCTTGCTCTCTGAAGAAACAAAATTAAGAAAACTCCATTATACTGTTGACATCTAGATCATATCAATGTATGGGCAAAATCGTTGTCACAGCGGGGTTCTGTGGTAGAGATTGGCTCAACCCTGTGTAGTAAGCTATTCATTGGCCACACAAACGATTGTGTGCCAATGTTACACAGGTTAAACTTTAAGCAAAAAAGGGGGGAGCAAAAATGACAAAGGCAGAAATTGTGGAGAAGATGGCCAACGATGCTGGTATCTCTAAGGCAGCGGCCGGTGCCGCGCTGAATTCCTTTGTGGATAGCGTCACCAAGGCCCTGAAAAAGAAGGAAGGCAGGGTAACCCTGGTAGGCTTTGGCACTTTTTCAAAGGTCCGTCGCAAAGCGCGCAAGGGTAGAAACCCTCAGACGGGTGAAACTATCAAGATCAAGGCTTCCAATACTGTAAGGTTCAAGCCGGGTAAAGCGTTGAAAGACGCCCTCTAGTACAGCGTTTACGTCGTCGAGTGGTTAAATAGTCGAGTGGTCGAGTCGTAAGGCCTTTGAACCACTCGACCACTCAACTACTCGACTACTCGACTCTATACAAAGGTGATTTCAAAGCTGTCAAACTCGCCAGTATAGGGTTCCCATTCCACGGCCACTTTGCCTATACGGGCCAAAGGAGGGCCGATTTCGCACCATTCCAGCATAGATTTCACATCGTTCTCCTCGCCTTCAAATACCGCGCTGACCCTGCCATCGCGTAGATTCTTCACCCAACCCTTAACGCTCCGTTCCAAGGCTGCGCGCCTTGTGTCCATCCTGAAACACACACCCTGGACACGTCCGTCAATTACGACACGCGCTCTAACTTTTTTCATGGCCTTTCTCCGTAACCGTTCACGGGTTCAGAAGTCGCTTTTTTTACTTCACCGGGGTCATTTGGTTCTGGTCATCTCTATGAATTCTTTTTCATCCAGGATCTTGATTCCTATCTCCTTTGCCTTGTCAAGTTTGGATCCTGGATCTTTTCCCGCCACCACATAGGCGGTTTTGCGGCTCACAGAAGAGCTAACCTTGCCGCCCAGGGCCTCAATGCGAGCTTTGGCTTGCGAGCGCATCATTGAGTCAAGAGCGCCGGTAAGGACAAATGTTTTGCCGGCCAGTGTCTCCTTTGTCGCACCCTCCTCGGTTTCAAGCGTCACGCCAGCTTCCACCATCCGCTCAATGTTTCTCTGATTCTCAGGGTTCTCGAAAAATGCTCGCACGCTTTGGGATACCTGCGGTCCTATTTCGTCCACGGCCACCAGTTCTTCTGCGGTTGCAGCCATCAATGCCTTTAATGACTCAAAGGTGCGGGCCAAAACGTGCGCTATGTGCTCACCTACATGGCGGATGCCAAGGGCATACACAAAACGGGCAAGGCTGATTTGCTTGCTTTTTGCCATAGCGTCCATCAGGTTTTGGGCCGATTTTTCGCCCATCCTTTCAAGGCCTGCTGTGGTTGCCTTATCAAGGAAAAATAGATCTGCATAAGATTTCACCAGGCCTTTGTCCACCATCTGGCCCACCAACTTGTCGCCCATGCCATCAATATCAAAGGCCCCTTTAGAGGCAAAATGTTTGATGCGCTCCTTTACCTGTGCAGGACAGTTGGCATTGACGCACCGAGATACTGCTTCTTGTTCCAGGCGAACCACCTTTGCGCCGCACACCGGGCATGTAGCAGGCATCCTAAACGGCTGCTCAACCCCGGTGCGTTTGGTCGTAATTACCTTGATGACCTCAGGGATCACATCCCCAGCACGCTGGATCAGCACAGTGTCGCCCATGCGGATGTCTTTCTTCTTGATTTCATCCTCATTGTGCAGGGTGGCGCGGCTTACGGTCACGCCTCCGACAGAAACAGGCTCCAGGTGGGCTACCGGCGTTAACGCTCCGGTCCGGCCCACCTGAACGTCGATCTTCACCACACGGGTGGTCTCCTGTGTAGCCGGGAACTTATAGGCCAGGGCCCACCTCGGGCTTCGGGACTTCTCACCCAGCTTTCTCTGCAACGCCAAATCATCCACCTTGATCACAACACCATCCATCTCGTAGGGAAATTCATGCCGCCTGTCGAGCAAATCTTTGTAATAAACAAGGATCTCCTCAATCGTCGCCCGCGCTTTAATGTGAGGATTCACCCGAAACCCCAGGGCCTTAAGACTTTGAAGGATTTCCCAGTGGGAAGCAAATTCAACGTCAGTCACCATGCCGACGCCATAACAGAATATGTCTAAGGGGCGTGTGGCCGTTATCCTCGAATCAAGCTGTCTGAGAGATCCTGCTGCCGCATTTCGTGGATTGGCAAACGCCGGCTCGTCCTTGTCAAGGCGCTCTTTGTTCAATTGTTTGAAAGCTTCCACGGGGATAAATACCTCTCCCCTCACCTCCAGGCGAGAGGGTATTGTCACGGAAACCGTGTCAAGAAGGACCAGAGGAACCATCTTGATGGTCCTGATGTTCAGGGTGATGAGCTCGCCGGTGTATCCGTCGCCCCGGGTGGATGCCTCGACCAGCCGACCATTTTCATATACCAGCTCTACGGCTACACCATCCATTTTTGGCTCGGCTGTGTAAACCAACGGCCAATCCCTGTTTAAGAACCGCCGCACCCTTTGATCAAAGGCGAGTACCTCTTCTTTGCCAAAGGCGTTCTCCAGGCTCAGCATGGGAATGGTGTGAGCCACAGTTTCAAACTTCTCAAGGGGCAATGCCCCTACCCGCTGCGTAGGGGAATCGGGTTCAATTAGTTCCGGATGCGCCGTCTCCAGAGCAATGAGCTCCTGCATGAGACGGTCGTATTCAGCATCAGAGATCTCTGGCTCATCCAAAACATAGTAGAGGTAATTGTGCCGGTGAAGGGCCTCCCGGAGTTCTGCTGCCCTCTTTCGGATATCTTCACTCATATAGATTTCCATATAATCAATTTCACTGCGTTATCAGTCGAAATCCTCGACGACGTACCACCCCAGTACGCCTTACTCGGATTTCTCCTTCTAGCCTTGTGAAATCATTTATCTGAAAATCTATAGCTTTTGACATATTGCGGGGATAACCTCTGCTGCTGTTTTGCGCGACCTGTTAAACTTGCTGCTTGAAAACCCGGGCCTCCAGCGCAATGTGCCAAGCTCATCTGAGACCACAAGGAGGGCCCCGATCTCAACCTGCCGGAACCGTGCCACCGTAAACAAGGCCGAAAGTTCCATATCCACGCCAAGCACACCCTCACCCTGGACCAAAAGGACCTTCTGCCCGGTCTCCCGGTAAGGGGCATCTGTCGACCAGACAGGACCTTTGTGAAAAGGGATGGAGCATAACTCAAGGCTTTCCTCAATTGCCCTGGTTATGCCGTCGGACGGTCTCGGGTATTCGTTATTTTGAGTGTAATACCCTGATGTCCCCTCCCCTATCACCGCACGGTCAGGAACCACAAAGTCTGCGATCCGCACCCCTTGCTGGATTGAACCGCACCACCCGAAAAAGAGTATCTTCTTTGCACCAAGGACAATTAGCTTCTCCAGAATCATCACCGCATACGGAGCACCTATCATAGGCCCTACCAAAGCCATGCCTTGATGGCCGTATGTTCCCCGGTACAACTTGCTCGTCAGAATTCTGCCCGCAGCCCTTCCCTCAATCTCCGTAGATCGGCGAATTAAGGCAAGGTCTTTTTCCATGGCCACCATGACTGCCACAGGACCAATGCTGGGATCGTTTTTGCCTTTTCTGGGATAGATAATTTCATCGGGCATCATTTACTCAAATTATGCGTTATGGGTAAGCATTGGGCCGATTCTTGTCTCTCACAGAGTCCACAGAGCCTCAGAGTTTCTTAGGCTGAATTGCTGAGGGGCAATTCAGCTTAAACTGCAACGCTGTCGCGTGAACTTTTGTAATTTCGGTCATAGATGCCACGGTTGCGGTTACAAATGCTTTACGAAGCGCTGATGGTCTGGCCTGATTTTTCCCTCTCAAAAAATCAGGCCAAAAATTATCATCTCAGGGATATCTGTGTGCTCTAGCGACCGAAGGGAGTGGGCGAGAGATCCTTATAACCGGTTACTCTGGCTCTTGCCCAGTGATCTCACGCAAAAACGGGAATACCTCCCTCTTACAGATAACATCCCACACGTATCTGCGCATCACATTGCGGAACATTTTCAGGGTATTTGTGCGCGCCAGATATTCAATGATCCGTCCGGCAATAGAGAGCGGCGGTTCATCCAGCCCAAAAAAGCATATCCCTTCTCCCAACTCTTGAAATGGCGCGATTTCCGAACAGGCAATAGGCAGCTTGATCATACCCGCTTCCAGAAGCGGCAGCCCAAAGCCTTCGTCTTTACTTGTCATAAGCAGCAAGTCTGACATCAGATAGAGATCCCGGATAAAGATTCGATCGAGAACCAGCTTTGTCCTGTCGCGAAACCTGTATTCCGCCAAGACAGCAATATTGTCCTGGAGGCCAAGCTCGTTGATCCAGTACCTGAGCCTGCGGTAATAGGCCACACCCCGTTCCTCATGGGGATCGTAGGCCCCTGTCAGTATAAAAAGGACATTGTAGCCCAAAAGCTTGATCCCTCGGATGATGTGGATGGACAGCTCCAGGTTCTTTCGCGGGGTAATCCTTGACGGCTGCATTACCACAAGGTCGCGGTTAAACAGGTCAAGTTCCTCCGATAACCTCACGGATTTCGGGTCAAGGTAGAAAAAGCGTACTGGATCAATCCCGTTGTGTATAACCCTCCAGTGCCCTCCTCCACAATGTTTCCTGAACAGCCTCATTCGTGACTCCGAAATGGTGACATAGTGTATGTTCGGATGCAGGTGCTGAAGGACCACCCAGGGAGAGCTGTTCAGATATTTCGCCGGGCTGGGTTGGAAGTAAGGCGAATCATGGGCCCAACTGACCACGGCCGGGCCTTCTCCTGAGTGTGCCAGGCGTCGCAAGGCAAGGGTTAGGGGAAGGTTGAAGGGCATGTGAAGCACATTGTGGGCGAGGATCACATCAAGCTCATGAGACCAGTCTTTCAGGATTCTATAAATCTTGTTTGTGGGCCGCTCCAAGGTGCCCTGATGTCCCTTTTTGCATTCTTCGTGGGCCTTCATGATTCGAGCATTCTTGGAACTCAACGCCGGTTCTATACGTACGGAGAAATCCTTCGTGTAAACCTCGCCCATGCCGGCCAGCACTGAAACCGAGTGGCCCATCCGGTGAAAAACGCAGGCCTGCTGACTGACGATCTCTTCCACGCCACCAACGACCGGCGGGCAAGAGTAATGCAGAAGCCCGATGCGCAAAGGGGTATCCATCGCCTTCTTCACAGACATATTGGTTACCTGGACACTACCTAAACGATTCGATCAAGGGCAGTAGTTTCTTCTCCAACACCTCGTATGAGAAATACCTTTTGCCTAGCTCGTAATTGCTTTCAGCCACATCTCTCAAATTTTCTCGTTCCAAAAATAGTTTGATCCGATCAACTACTTCTTGGGTTACAAATGATTCAAATGGGATAACTTCAAAGCCGCAGGGTTCGATGTCCTCAACAAAGATCGAATAACGATTTACCACAATCGGTTTTTTGAAGTAGATCGCCTCCAGAAAGGCATTTCCGAACCCTTCATAACCCGAGGGGTAAGTGACCAGGTCGGCATTCTGATAGATATCATCCATGGTATATTTCTTGTCACACCTGGTGTTAAAACAGCGGGCCGAACCGACTTTCTCGCCAATGTATATCAGTTCCACGCCAAGCCGGTCAGCGTATTCCAGTACCCTTTGCGCATAGATGTCCCCTTCGTCACCAGATTCATGGGAGACTACCAGTCTAGGACGCTCCAGACCCATAAGGCTCACCAGTTCAATGGCCCGTTCAATCCACTTGCGCGGCACAATTCGCGTAGGTTGAAGTACAAAAGGATCATCATCTTCAAAACCGAGTTCCTCACGGAGCACTTTGCCGTTGGGAGCAGGTCCAGGCGGACTTGCAAAATCAAAGACATTGGGAATGACCACATTGCTGATGCCTCTACGGTAGCTAAGTTGCCGGGAAGCCGCAGAATTGATTACCACGTGGCGCATGGACCGTAAGTTCGGCGGAAAGGAGCACTGAAGGTAATCTCGCACTGCGTTGATGAGGAAGCGTCTCCGTTCCCAACTAAAATCGTGGTGATGAGCCACCGTCGGCATCCCTGTTTCAGCTATCAGTTCAGTGATCGCCAATCCCAGAGGGATGTTCATAGGAACGGCCAGGGCATTTTCCGGAATCAGGAGATCAATGTTAAACTGGCGGCAAAACTCGTACAGTCTTGACTTGAGATGATCCTTTAGCTCATGAATCCTTGCAGACAGTGATGCTTTGCGGGTTGTGGTTCCAAAACATGCTGAATGGATCTCGAGAATTTCGGGATCTTCAAAATGGGCCCTGGGCTCCAAAAAAGATCGCTCTTGCGGGGTGTCTAGCTTCCCGGCAAAAAAATAGCACTCGTATCCGTTTCGTTCCAGGACCTGATACCACTTGTACGTTTCCAGCGTCACTCCATCTGTACCAGCAAGGCGTGTAGATACAAATCCAACTCTTTTCATCACAGATCTCCTTATAAAATCGCTTCGCGATTTTATCTAACGTCCGCCCCTGGCGGACTCAAAAAAAAGGAAAATCCTATACAATTGAGTAGCGAAGTGTAGCAAATTCTATACCATACTTGATCAAGGTTGGCTATCTCAAATAAGCCCCAACACACCATTACGCACTCGCTCCTGCCACTCCACAATTGACAACAAATGGTATGCCAGGTAAAAGACCCAATAGGCCATATCGAGTGAAGTGCGATATGGAGACTTGGGCCGATGTGGGCCTTGAGGATTGTTACACAGGCAAGGTCATACATGGAATATGAAGCATACATTAAAGTTGACATTTTGGAAAGCGAGATAGAAGCGCAGCTTCTTGACTCCATCTTAAACGAACGAAGCATTCCTCATGATATACGATCTTACCACGACACAGCGTACAACGGGCTGTTTCAGACCCAGAAAGGCTGGGGACACGTTAGTTGTCCCAGTTCGTGGTCAGAAAAAATAAGGGCCATCCTGTCCGAAATCAGAAAGTCGGGCGTTTGAAATATTCGATATGATCGTTTCAACCTATCAACCCTTTTTCTCCCCTTTTCCAGCATTTTTCTACAAGGCCCACCTTTCAGATCTGATGGTTATTCTGGATGAGGTTCAATTCCCACTGCGAACGACCTGGATCAGTAGAAATCGTTTCAAAAATGACCAGGGCACCCTGTGGATCACAATCCCGGTACGAAAAAAAGGCCTGGGCTTGCAAAAGATTAACCAGGTGCGAATGTGCTACGAAGGCAACCGGAGGAAAAAGCATCTTGCCAGCCTGAAAACCTCCTATGCAAACGCCCCTTATTACAGGGAGCATCTTGATGTGGTTGAGAAAATGTTTTCGGCAAGATTTGAAAAACTCATCGACCTTAACCTGATGATCATCCAGTATCTGAAAAAGCATCTGGGAATCAACACCCCAGTAATATTGCAATCCGATTTGGATGTTCCTGGCAAAGGGAATGAGCTTTTGATAGAGATTTGCCGCAAAGTGCAGGCATCTAACTACTTGGCCCAGGCTGCCACAAAAAAATATCTCGATACCGGGCTATTTGCCGATGCCTGCATCGAGCTAAACTTCTTTAAGCCCCCCTCCCCTGTTTACCCTCAGCTCTGGGGAAATTTTATCCACGACCTCTCGGCCTTTGACCTCCTTTTCAATTGTGGGCCTAAAAGCCACGAGATCCTGTGTGGATCACTCCGCCGTCCGTAATGGAGGCCTCCCCACCCCGCTGTCTGGGTAGCCACGGAAATGGACCGACAACAAAACTTGACAAAAGTTATGATATGACTTAAAAATCGGGTGCGGCTCTTTTGCGACGACCCTGAAAACTATTGATATCGGATAGTTAGTCATTTTTCGAACCTGATTATATGCTTTTTGTTGCCGGAATAACACCCGCGTGAAATGATAT
>JAFDKF010000247.1 GCA_019307135.1 Deltaproteobacteria bacterium | reverse complement strand
AATACGCACAGGCCTGATCCAGGAATCTCATCAGATAGGTAAATTTATAGGTCATTGGCTGTTGAGAAATCCCGATGTAGGCAAAAAGAACTGCCGCGCCAGCGGCTTACTTGATCAGTGTGTTGAGGCAGGAACATTTCACGCGACCCCCGATGTTGATCCTGAGAAAGAAAACCCAGACGTCCCAAACGTAACCCAGACGTCCCAAACGTCTGGAAAACCAGTGCGATCCTAACTGGAGTTGCAGGTGTAGTTAGATATTACGCACTAGCCGCGGATGGTAGTCCAATAGCGCAAGGAGAAATTAAGTTGAACGGTGGCGCAGGTGTTCCAGATTATGACTATGACGGCATATATGATGATGTTTGGCTTTTCAGTGAGACTACAGACTGGGGTGTCCCTCCAACAGGTTGGCAAGATGATTCGAGTGTTGGTAGTTCGCCCGATTCCGGCTACTGGGTAACGCCTTGTGAAGACACAAGCTGCCTTCAAATAAAGACGGGAGGGGGCACATGGGATCGTGTTAGAGTAAGAACGATTTCAGGTGATTATGAAACCGGACGCTACCAGTGGAGGGTTTATGTGCCTCCAAATGAAGAAGATTATCCGTCGAGTGCCATTGGCGCGTTTTTGTACTCATCTAATAACGCCAGACAGATTGGTTTTGAAATAGGTTATGGCACTGAGGATCAACGCGATGCCTATGGAATCGAAAGCGGAGAGCTGATGTGTTATATGACCGTGGACGATGGTTCGGGCATGGATTGGCCAAAAGACCCTATAGCGCTCGATCCAGAATGCTGGTATAGGCTTCAGATCGTTCTGACTGCCAACGATGAGGACAAATATGTCGTTTCTTGGAAGCTAAAAAGCGAATTCTTGGAATTTCCTAAGGAAGGGGAAGACGACTGTACTTATACTTGTGACTATGGGCCGAGTGATACAGCATTTCATATCGAATGCAGTGTTGAAAATTTTGAGAACCTGTGGATTGGGGATAATCAGCCTACACTAGATAAAGAAGCGTATTTTGACTATGTTTTTTTTACGGCACAATGAAGGTAGGCCCATTTGGAGGAGAATGTATTGGTTGAGAAAATTAGCAGGAGAATCCCTATTTGTCGATTTTTATGTTTCTGTATGCAGGGTAGTTTCTACTACCAGGCTAACCTTGCACTCGGTAAGTTCCATACCCTTCTTGGCTCTTTTAGCGGTGCCGGCGGTAGCTCCTTTATTGCCACGGCAGCCTAAGGATGAATCCCTCTGCTGCGGGACCCTGCCGCTCATCCTGGTCCTGGGTCTGATCACAGCAGGCTTTGTGGGCTTGGTGAGGGCAAAGAGAGCAGAATAGCCATATCTTCTGGCATCTGACACAGAAAGGGGAGGCAAGATTGCCTCCCCCTTTTTTATGGCGTTGAGAGAATGTTGTTGACTGGTCGAGTTGACAGAAATGATAATTGACGAAAGCTCTCCCAAGGGATAAACAGAATACACCTTGCCCCTAATTCCCAAAGGCGATTTTTTATGGAAAGTTAAATGGCGGCAAAGACGATCGAAACAAAAATCTTGTTCCTATCCCTTGCTGCCGTGCTGACCACTGAAGTCGCTGCCAGACTTGTCCTCTCTAAAGCCGCGTATTCCTCCTTGCCAGTTCTGGGTGTGGCACGTGTGGTAGAAATAATACTGTTTCTTCTGATTGTTTCGAGCCGGGGCAAAGGAATCTCATCCATAGGGCTGAGTCGAGACCGGACGGTTGCCGGGCTGAAGAGGGGGTTGATCTGGTCGGCTGTTTTCGGACTATGCGCTTTTTTGGGTTTTGTTGTCCTGTATGCAGCTCATATAAAAGACCCCCTCAGGCTGATCAAGACCCATCTGCCACCAGGCACCCACGGGATAGTTTTACTTTTCGTCGTGGGTGGCCTGGTGAGTCCCATTGCGGAAGAGGTCTTTTTTCGAGGCATTCTCTACGGTTTTCTAAGACGGTGGGGGGTGCTTGTGGCCCTGGTTGGAAGCACTGTCATCTTTGTCCTTGCCCATGCCATCATCTCCGGGATTCCCCTGACTCAGGTTGCAGGAGGGCTTGTCTTTGCCGCGGCCTACGAGGTGGAAGGGAACTTGATGGTTCCTATCACGATCCATGTCCTGGGCAATATGGCGATTTTTTCCCTTTCGCTGGTCTCGTGAAATGAACAGGATCTTGTACGTTGCCAAAGCTGTCCTCCTGGGGCTATTAGCAACACAGATTATAGCCACCCTGCATGTGTATCTGTCCAATGCCGACCTTTACCGGACCGTCATGACTATTACAGAGGCGGGTTATCTCGCTATCCCAAACCAACGGGTGATGCATACTCTCAAAGAATTTGGACCCGCTTTTTTCGGGGGGCCTTCTTTACGTTAAGTCTTGGTGCGGGGCTATCTATTTTCTCTGTTGCCTGCGCCTGGGTCTGGGATTGCATCTTAGGCCGAAGCAGGGCCCTTCTGATGCCGATTGTACTCCTGTGGCTGGGTGCCGCCGTGGCAGCAAACAGTCAGGGCTTTTGCCCAATGGTATCTTCCTATTTCCTTACCGTCCCCATTGTGGTCTTTATATCCACCCTAACGTTGCAAAAGTCGAGGATGCTGCAGGTCCAAGGCGTCAAGGGTGAGGCTGTAGTAAGCTACGCCGAATCCTTGACAACGCAGGAGATGCGGTGTCCTCGGCTTTCCCGAAGGGTAAACAACACGGCGAATACAAAATGATTCCTGCACCTCACCATATGTGAGATTCTCTGAAAGGTATCCCAGGCTACAGAAATCCTGCATTTACAGAAAGTTAGTTATCCCCAGCCGCGTTGTTTATGCAACATTAGGGTCCACTTTGAAGTGGATGCCTGGACAACAGAAAAAAAAGGTATGGTTAAATAGGCTTACCTACATGCTTCCTATTGTCGTGCTCAGGTCTCAGCCGATAATCTCCTTATTCAGGTCGGTACTCTGAAGACTGACACGATCAGCAATTCTATTACCGGTAACTCCGGCGTGGTGAGTGTGAACCAGGCCTCAGGAGACTTGGTCAACCAGGCAAATGTGACCTCGATTGCTGCTAAACTGGTAGCCGTGGGCGCAAGGTATGAGCAGCATCGTTGACTCAGTGAATGGCAATCAAGGGATCGTGAGTGTCAACCAGAGTTCCGGCAGTATCAATAACCAGTCGAATGTCAAGGTCTTTTCTATGCCTGCCGATCCTTTCGCGATAACCAAGATACATACAGGAATCTCTCCCCGCTTAGATTACAATAAAATTAGGTCCGCGGGAGGGATAAGACAGGACCTGA
Organism: Deltaproteobacteria bacterium; assembly: GCA_019307135.1. Lineage (GTDB taxonomy): Bacteria > Desulfobacterota > Desulfobacteria > Desulfobacterales. The sequence continues at coordinate 195 of JAFDKF010000247.1, read as the reverse complement.
TCGATAAATCCTTCCGGAACAACCTCGGTATCATGGGAGCCAATCAAGCGGCCGGCAATTTTAACCATCAGGGCAATACCGCGGTGGTGGTTATGGGAGGTCCGGTTTCTTTGACAGAAGCGGACCTCGGTAATGTGCATGCTTCCAATAATGATAGAGTGCAAGAGAATATTGAGCTGCTGGAGGATGTTATCA
>JAFDKF010000093.1 GCA_019307135.1 Deltaproteobacteria bacterium | reverse complement strand
ACATTTTTTGTCTATAAAAAAGATCTCCTGCAATTTCCATAGGTTACGCCCCCGCCACAAAATCTTCTAATTTTGCGGCCTTGCCCCAGCAATTATTATGCCGAACGATATTGGGCATAAATACTGCCCGGGGTGATTACATTGTTTGCCTTGATGCGGATGATTTGATCGATTCACGTTACCTGGAACTGGCATCAAAAGTTTTGGACTCTGATCCCAGTCTTGGAATTGTTACATCCTGGTATACCACTTTCGGTTTGCTTCGGTTCGTGGAAAAACCACTACCGTACAGCCTTTACCTGTTGTCCAACTCCAACCAATTGCACTGCGCATCCATGTTCCGGAAGCTGGCATGGCAGCAAGTTGGAGGCTATGACGAAAAGATGTCGGGTTATGAGGACTGGGAACTGTGGATCAAAATCGGTGAAGCAGGGTGGGGAGTGGCGCAAATCCCGGAGGTCCTTTTTTTCCAGAGGTGTCATGAACGGTCAAAGTTTTTTAAAAGCAGGAAAAAACATGTAGAACTTGTTAGTCATATCAGGATGGCACATGAAGATTTGTATAGTTTCAAGATGCAGACACGGCTGTTTTTCCAGTGGTTACCAGATTGTTTACGAAGAAAAAAACTCCACGAGCTTCGAATTGGGCTGGGACAATATCTGGTTGATTTCAGGCTCAGGAATATTTTTCTCAAATACCTGGACAAAAGATCGCAATTCTATCTGAATGCGGAGAAATAACCCACCCATTTCTATTATCATCCCCTGCTACAACCACGGCGCTTATCTCATGGAGGCGATTGATTCTCTTCTGGCTTCAACATTCCGGGATTTTGAAATTATTGTTGTGGATGACGGGTCGGATGAAGTGGAAACGATAAAGGTTCTCAGTGAGATAAATTGCCCCAAAACCCGCGTCATTCACCAGGAAAACAGAGGACTTTCAGCAGCCAGAAACTGTGGGATCAGTCTCTCTTCCGGAGAATATATTCTATGTCTTGATGCAGATGATATGATTACTCCGACGCTTCTGGAAAAATCGTTTCACGTTCTCGAAAGCTGTCCGGAAACAGGTGTCGTTTCCACGCCGCCTCAACATTTCGGAGACCAGGATTACATCTGGAAGCCCATACCGTTTAGCTTCTATCAATTATTGCGCGAGAATTTACTGCACGCATCATGCCTGTTCCGCCGCGATATATGGAAAGCAGTCGGCGGGTATGATGAGAATATGCAAGCCGGATGTGAGGATTGGGAGTTCTGGATTCGAGTGGCAAAGGCGGGCTGGAAGTTTGCCCGGATTGACGAGCCATTATTTTTGTATCGTAAACATGGTAAAAGCAGGGATTCTGGAGCCCAAAAACGTCGTCAAGAGATATTTTCTTACATTCAAAGGAAGCATTCTGATCTATACGCTCCGAGCAAGCAGATGGCCTTGTTTAAGGTGTGGCTTGTGGATACACTGAAGGCCGGACAATACGTGGTCTTGTTAATAGGTCTTCTCCGGTGCAGTCTGCCTTATAGGCTCCGGGCGGCTTTGTTTGATTTCTACCAGATGCTGAGTCAGAAAGTAGTTCACCGGACGAAAAAAATTTGACCTGTGCGGTTGGCATTTTGCCCAATCCCCGGACACGTCAACACTACGTAGCGTGCCCCCTCTGCGGGGCACTTTATGTGGGGGACGGAGCCCCCACGCTACGGGGCCAACCGGTTTCCAAAAGAGAATTTCGCAACCAATCGCACAGGTAGAAAATATTTGACAGGATAACAGGCCCGCCCTGCCCCCCCCTGGCGCGACAGAAGTTGCGCAATGTCACAGAGAGAAAAACCCGGTCTGGGCCAGGGGCGCGACTTGTATGGAATACGATGTTGTTGCTGTAATAACTTCAGACTCGGAAATCGTAGAAATCAGTCTTGCATTCAGGTCTGGGCGAGGGATAGACATGATATAAATCTAGTTAATCAAAACGTAACCGTTCACGCAGTGTTGGAGTATTGGAGTCAAACAGGCGGGATAAACCCGCCCCTACGTAGGGTCGGCTTTATGCCGAATGAAAAAACTATCATGTCAATCCTGCTTATCCTGTCTAAAAAAGGTAAACTATTACCATGAAGGTTATCTTTTATCGCCACAGTCTCTTTTCCCGCGGGGGAGACAGGATGGTGGTTGAATATGCGAATTTTCTGGCGCAAAAAGAGCATGCAGTGGTCATGTACACCAATGAAATCTCCACAGTATTTGAGATAAATCCTCTTGTCGAGATGAAAAAGATTCCCTTTCCCTCTAAGGCTGGGACCATACTTTATGGAATATTTAAGAGGTTCGGGAGTGACAGGGTCATTGTTGACATTATTGCCCTTACCCTTTTCCTCTCCATAAGGAACCGCAATCGCCTCCTCTATTTTGCCCAGGACTGGGATGCATCCTATTATAAGGGCTTTTTCATGACGATGTTGATCGATTTGCTCTATATCACGGCCCTGCGGTTTCAGGCTATAAAGGCCATTGCCGTGTCAGAACAGCTCACCTCGTTGCTGAAGAAAAGGTATGGGGCAAGAAATGTCACCTGTGTTTGCAACGGGATTGACCACAGAGTCTTTTATCCGGAAGTTGATGATAAGCTTGTAGAGGCGAAGGGTGAAATAAAGGCCATCTTTGTCTTTTCAAGGGGTGATTACAGGAAGGGATTCGATGTTGCCTTAAGAGTCTTAAATGAGCTTTCGGACCGCCTGCTTGACAAAGCGGTGGTATGGGTTATCGGAGATGGGGTACAGGATACGGTGTTGAACCTCCCTTTGACGAATTTCGGATGGGTTTGTGAAAAGGATTTAAGGAGGATACTGAGTAGCTCCGATCTCTTTCTTTATCCTTCAAGGCACGAGGGGTTTCCTCTTTTTCCAATAGAAGCGATGGCCTGCGGCTGTGCTGTGGTAACCACAGAGGCTGTGCCCTATGCGGTTGATGGAGAAAACGCTGTGGTGTGCAGGGTGGAGGATGTGGAAGGTATCAAAGAAGGGGTGTTGAAAATCTTTCAGGATACGGATTTGGCAAATAAGATCCGCGAGGGGGGATTCCGGACGGCCAGGAAGTATGATATTTCAGAATCGAGGGAAAAGTTTTTGGAGGCGGTGGTCCAAAGAAATATTTATTAGCCACAGACCCACACAGACAGACAGACACAGACGTTTTGTTTCAGACAGGATTTACCCCGATACGGTCATTCCTCTGTGCGAGGCGTAGGCTCTCCGAGCCGGAGGCCCTACGGGGCAGGCACGATTTCGAGGATATTGTCTCAGTTTCGAGACCAAGGGGAGAGGGGAGAACAGCAGTTAACGAGTGTTAAGCTATCCTGCGCTCTTGAATGTAGATATCTCTTCGGAAGAATTTACGCGTGGTCTTTTTTTGCATTTCCTGATAGTGCCGTATCAATTTTTCCGTATCGTGTCCATGCTCCTCTGATATTTTGCGTCTCACTTCCCTGATGCGATCAATTACCGGAAAATCTTTCATTTTTCTATTCCTCCCACGATAAGAGTTCAAACGGTGTTGTCAATGTTGGAATAAATAAGCCCAGCAGGGTATTTATCCGTCGTATGTGGGCAAATTTATTGGCGTTTGCCAGATGCTTACAGTTCCATGTTAGCAGGAAATCGCAGGCATGGAAGGATGCTATTGCCAGATGAAGCGCATCACCCTTGGTATCAGCCGGCATAAGCTTCCTGCTTACATATGTATCAACGATATCAATAAGTTCTCCGGGAATGTCTAAAAGTGGCACATCATCAAGCAATCCTAATACTTGTTCCTTGTTCGGATAATCCCCGCGCTCCAGTTCTTCTATAACCGCTAAACTTGTTACAAGCTGGTAGTGCTGACGTTGACTGTCCCACCATTGTTTGGTCCAGTTTCTTCGTGCAGCCATCTCTGGTTCGGTTCTGACTTCAAAGTAAAAGCTCGGAATAGACGTTTCAATGTAAACGAGTTTCTTCACCATCTAAAATTCCTCTTATCGTCTTCTACAATACATCCTGCTCAGCATTCTTTCCTTTTACCTGCTCCCCTCCCCTACCTGCTCGTACCTCACAGGGGCAGGCGGGCGCGAATTGAAATTTCATGATATCTATTTTATATACATACAATCAATGCGGTCAAGCAAAAATTTAAACCTGATGGTAATTCGGACTATTCACTCTCCGACCAGGCATAGGCTTTTCGCAAAAGCGCAGTTTATGGCCGCGTGAGGTACATATGAAGGTCACCTTTTACCGCCACAGTCTCTTTTCCCGCGGGGGATAGGATAGTGATAGAGGATGTGGAGGGTATCAAAGAAGGGGTGTTGGGGGTCCTTCAGGATAGGGATTTGATAAAGACAGAGGTCGGAAGTCGGAGGTCGGAGGTCGGAGGTCGGGAAGGGACAAATAAAATCCGTCAGGGGGGATTCCGGACGGCTAGGAAGTATGATATTGCCGAATCGAGGGAGAGGTTTTTGGAGGCGGTGGTCCAGAGGACATAAGCTTTTTTTTTTCAGACAGGATTTACAGGATTTCGAGGATTTTGTTTTAGTTTTTTGGTGGGCAGTGCCCACCCTACAATTCTGTTCCTCTCTTTTTTTAATCCACAGATTTCGCAGATTACACGGATTACTCTAATCATTATGAAGGATGATAGCTTACTCTTTTAAAAACGAGAATTTGCCGCAAAAAGTCGCAAAAAGCGCAAAACGGTTCGAGTCAGAGAAATGCCAAGAAAAAAGATCAGAAGAAAAAGTCTGTGTCTATCTGTGTGAGTCTGTGGCCAAACAAGGGGTTATGAAAAAGCTCAAACCAAATAAACTCTGGCTATCCATCATAATATTTTCGCTGTCTTTTTTGTTGTATCTTCCGAGCCTCTGGTACCCGTTTGTCTGGGACGACACGAGCATCATACATACGGAGATCAATACCATTAAGGACCATGGAATCCTGTGGGGCGGAGGCGGGCTCTATTACAGGCCTCTTGTGGGTATGAGCTTTGTTGTGGACAATGTGTTGTGGGCAGGCAAGGCCCATGGTTTCCATCTGACGAATATGATGCTCAATTCTCTGAACTGTGTGCTGGTCTTTATATTAGGGACTTTTCTTTTCAAAAAGAACAGTTCAGCCACTAAGGCACAAAGGCACAAAAGGACTTTAATTTTAAACCTTGAGAGAGGTTTGCTTGCCCCCTTTTTTGCCGCCTTGATATTTCTCTGCCATCCCGCACATGCAGACTCTGTGGCCTGGATTGCCGGAAGGACTGACATATTAGCTTCAACCTATTTTCTTGTTTCATTCCTCTCATACGTTATTTACAGGGAGACCTCCAATAAAAAGGCCCTCATTGTCACAGGGCTTTCTTTTGTCCTTGCCCTCCTGTCCAAGGAGATTGCCATAGCGCTCCCTGTTGTCTTCCTGATGTATGACCTCCTTATCTTCAGGAAGGGGACAAGGACTTCACTCGCTATTCTGGGTGGTTGTGCAATTTTCCTTGTTGCCTACCTGACAGCAAGGGGGGGTAGTGATCCGACAGCAGTCTTTTCGGCGATGTCCACGAAGATGTCACTTTCTTCAGATAAATTAACCTTGATCGATTATCTTAAAGAGACTTCCTACGGCCTTGGTTTTTATTGGAAAAAGACGATGCTTCCTGCAAGACTCACTATTTTTCCTGAAATCCACAACGGGTGGAATCTCTTTTTTCTTTCGATATTCATTATTTTGATTGGTATCACAGCGATAAAAAAGAGTTCTTTTTTGGGGTTTTCCGCCGGGCTTTTCCTTGTCAGTCTTTTACCTTCTCTGCCGGTCCTCTTTTTTAACCTTCCCTCACCTGTTGCCATAAGATATCTTTACCTTCCGGTACTGGGTGTTTCACTTGGCCTTGCTTATGCCATAGGTGAGATGAAAAAGGCCAACTATCAGATTATCTCCCTTTTTTTAATAATCCTGATCTTTTCGGGACTGTCCATTTACAGGGAATTTGACTGGAAGCAAAGTGAGATACTGTGGAAAAGGGAGATTGCAGAGAATAACTCCATGTTTGCAAGGGCGCAATATATTGGCTGCCTCCTTGAAAAAGAAAAGATTGATCAGGCCGAGAAAGAGATTGAGACTGCCATGCGCACTCTGCGGGACTCCGAACAAGAGCTGGCAAAGCATGTCATCTCCGCCCTTTATTCCCATCTTGGTGTTATCCTGGCAAAAAAGGGAGATATGGATGGAGCTGAGAAGGCACTTCTTGAGGCAAAAAAGTACGACCCGACCAAGGGTGATATCTACCACAATCTGGCCTTCCTCTATCTGAGGCAATATGAGGAGAGTCGATCGAAAGAGAAGCTTGAGAAGGCAAAAACCTTTCTCTTTAAGTCTCTAAAAATTCAGCCAGGATCTCAATCGTCGGCCTTTTTGATTGCGTTTATTAGTGAACTTGAGGGTAACATTGAAGAGGCAAAAAAATGGTATGAAAAGACCGTAAAGCTTAATCCATATACCAGGGTAGCAAAGAGGGCGAAGATAAGGCTCGCCGTGATGGAAGGGCATGAGAAAAGGGAAAATGAGAAAGAGACAGAATCACGAAAGCATGAAATGATCAAGACATGAAACTGATAAACCATGCACAATGTCGTTAGCTTATGGAGAAAATCCTTCAAATTCCCCCCTTGAGGGGGGCGCAGGGGGGTGTAAGTCATTGAAATAACATCCCCCTAAATCCCCCTTCAAAGGGGGACTTTAAAGAACGGTCCTTAAGTTAACAGCATTGAAACCATGCAGGCAGAAAAAATGAAAATAGGTGATCGGGTCGACGGCAGGTATAGCATAGAGTCCTTGATTGGCAGGGGGGGGTTGGAACCGTCTGGGAGGCGGTGGACCGGAAAAATCGGGAAGTTGTTGCTGTCAAGGAGCTCAGGCACAAATGGGTGAATTCGCACAGGATGGTGAACTACTTTGAGAACGAGTTCAGGTCGCTTGAGAGATTGAGTCACGAAAGCACCATACGTCCGATAAAACTTCTAAAGGAAAATGGGAGTTACCTGATAGTTATGGAGTATCTGAGGGGCGGCTCTCTGGCCGACAGGCTTCGGCGGCTCTTTTTGCTCGATATAGATACTGCGCTATCAATTACGGTGAAGATCTTAAATGTACTTGATGTCTCGAACGTATTGAGAATTATCCACAGGGACATCAAGCCCTCAAACATACTCTTTACGGACGAAACTTTTGAGCACCCGAAACTTGGTGACTTTGGCCTTGCGTTTCTGTCTGCTGACCTTCTGCCCGGATCAGACTCCGGAGATGTTGCGGGCGTAGTGGGGACCGCGGCATATATGTCCCCGGAGCAACTAAACGGGGCGAACGTAGGGATCAGAAGCGACATCTATTCCCTTGGCATAACCCTTTACAAGATGCTCACCGGCAGGCTCTTCTTTGCCGCAGACATGCTTGGCGAGAACGCCATTCGACGGACAATATGCCATCCGTTCAGGGAGCGCCCGAGACACTATCGATCTAACCTTCCGGCCTGGCTGGACGAACTGGTTATGAGCATGATCGCCTTTGATCCCAACGACCGTCCTCTTAATCCCGGAAGGATTCTGGAGGTTATTGGACGGAAATGGGCAAAGTACGGAAATAATAGGTAACCGTTCACAGGTTCACGGTTCACGGTTCACGGTTCAGAGGTTCAGGGTTAACTTTCTTTGGTTGACCTTGCGAGTTAGCTCCAGAGGTCAGAGGTCAGAGGTCAGAGGTCAGAGATCAGAGGTCAGACTTCTGACATCAATGCACCACCTCGGTGAACCCTGAACCCTGAACCTCTGAACCCTGAACCCGTGAACCCGTGAACGGTTATGAAAAAAATATATAGACTTCAAAAAGCTTGACACGGCCTTTTGAGTTTGTTATTGAAATCCAACTTCAATTAAGAGGTGCGGCTTACGGTCTTCCGACAGGGGCTCTGGACGGGAAGAAAGTGAAGGCGTAACGTGGATTATGGTGAATAATCTGGTTGCGCCTTTTTTATTTTAATCCACAGATTACCCCAGTACGATCTTCCGGACCTACGGGGCAGGCGCAGATTACACAGATTTTCTATTTTTTGGACAGGATAGACAGGCCCGCCCTGGCGCGACATGCTTACTATGGGCTATAAGCTGATAAAACCCGGTCTGTCTTCGACCCTGCCTTCGACATGAGCTCAGGCCGAATGTAGCTCAGACCAAAGGGGGCCAGGGGCGCGACATGCATAACAAAGGATTTAATGACCGTAATGTTTCGGAATTGGAGCCGTATTAGAGTAATCCGTGTAATCTGCGAAATCTGTGGATTAAAAAAGTCCGCCCGAAGGGCGCTAAGTTCTTCACTTGTCAACCACTCAACCATTTGACGAACTCTGAATTGGAAGAGAGGAAAGGAGGTGGAGCATTACGAGTTTGTTAATCTTTGTCCAGCCGGAGGTTATTTTTCATAACAGAGGAGGGGCTTCTCTCGCCCGCTCCCTTCGGTCGCTAGAGCCCACAGAGACCTCAGAGATGAATAAAATTTGTCTGATTTTTTGAGAGGAAAAATCAGACAAAACTCTCAGCCACTGCCGTGGCACTTGTCATGTAGGAGTGCGAATGTTGATCAAGGAGACAAACATTTGGGTCAGTAAACATCTCCTGCGACGGCGGGATGGCAGTTTGAGCAGATTTTCCCTCTCAGGAAATCTGCTCAAGAACTCTGTGCCTCCGCGGGCTCTGTGAGAAAAAACCCCTTGATCACTTATGCCATTAGCACTTATGCCATTAGACAGTCGATAGAAAAATTAACAAATAGGCAATACACCCAAAGGAGGTCGAAATGAAAGTATCTAAAATATCAACAAACCAAAGGGGGTTCACCCTGCTTGAGCTGCTCTGGGTGATGATAATTATTGGCTTCCTTACGGCAATGATTGCACCGAGGCTCGGGGGTGTCTCTGATATGGCCGAAAAAAATGTGGACAATGCCAATATCATGGACACGAAAAAATATGTAAGGCAATTCCAGGACGACCATCCATATGACCATGATTTTCCCGATCATTTGATAAACCTTGTACTTGCCAGTGATGAGGGGACGGAAACGACTGCGACGAAACCTTCGGTAGAACCAGGACTTACCGAGGGAGAGGACAGCATCTCTAAGGAATTCGACGACCGCTGCCTTCTCAAACTGCACGTACTCAATAGCGACGAAGCGGCTGAACTCAAATGCCTGGGTATTGACAAGGTGCGTTCATGGAACCATTCCAAAGATGAGAATTATAATGCCATGAACCATACCAATCGCTACGATGAAGTATCCATCGATGTAGGTGTCAGGGTGCTCATGGTGGGCGGCGGCGCTACAGGCAGCGGAGCGGCGGACAAGATAATTGCTGCAACTGATGGGGGACCTGACAATGGGGGCTTTGACGCTATAGGCGACAGGACGGGCAACCCGGAATGGCTCTACAGGATAGCTCTTCCCGTTGGTCCCCATTGCGAATTGATAACAGAGGGTTATATTGAAAATGCCCCTTGCTGCCCTGGCAGTTCTAATAAGAAAGAATACCTTCTTGGCTATTACTGCATTGTCGTCCCAAGACTGCAGGCGTCGGTTGATCGTTTAGATACCACCTTTGACGATGATGATAGTGACGGCTATAAAGACGTTGATGTAGTAGATGCCAGTAATACTTCTGATGGAGAGAAAAAGAGGGTGCAGTTAAAAGCCATGCCCTATTGGGATTTTGACGTATGTAATGCCAGAGGGCACGGGTTTCAGGATGACGATTATGTGGAGTGGTGGGAGATTGAATTGCTATAAGATAAAGTAGCCGCACAGGTTGAACTTTAACCCAACCGCTGGATGCTCTGCGTCCAATACGTGTAGCTATTACTTACTGGGCGCAGAGCGCCTATCGGTATGCGTTCCCACGCAGAGCATGGGAACGAGAATAATATAGCCTTTGAGAAAAAGAATTTGGACACGGATGAACGCAGATTAACACGGATTTTAATGTGTTACAATGATCTGTGCTTATCTGTGTAAACCTGTGTCCCCAAAAAGATTTTCTTAAAACCTATAGCTTGAAAAGTTTGCGATAGAAAATGAGAAATGGTAGCGGTTTTACTCTGTTAGAACTGATCATAGTCCTTTTTATTCTCGGTATTGTGGCTGGCGCGGTTGCTTATTCCGGCGGGCGGAGTGGCGAAAGGGCTGCTGTTATCACCACCTTAGAGGAAATGGGCGAGATCAAGAAGGCTATCAGAGGAGAAGGCGGTTATGGCTTTTACCCGGACCTCGGGCTTATCCCGGAAGACCCGACAAGCCACGAATATGCCACAAGGTATCTGTGCCTCAAAGATGATGGGGCAGGCAGCAATGAACATACCGAAATGCACGATTTTCTCGTGGCCACGCTGGGATCGGCTGAGGCCGACAAATTGATCAAGTGGGATAAGTACAATCGTAAGGGGTGGCGCGGTCCTTACATAGAACCGGATAAAAAATATGATGCCGGGGGTAACAAGTATTTTCCTCTCCTGAGCGATGCGTGGGGAAACTACTACCGCATCAAGATGGATTCTTCTCAGGATAAGGATTCGGCTCGCATTGTAAGTTTTGGTGCAAATGGCAAGGACAATGGGGGATCGGAAGATGACATCCTGATGTGGATATTTGGAACCAATCCTGTACGCCTGCCGGATGGGTTTACCTTGTGAAATCGCATGGTTCAATTAGCCACAGACTCACACAGACAGACACAGAACAGAACTTAGGGGCTTCGCCCCAATTGGAGCAATGGAGTAATGGAGTGTTGGAGTAATGGAAAACCAAATGCACAAAAACCTCTGCGATTTCATGTCCTTTTCCAACACTCCAGTACTCCATTGCTCCAGCACTCCGTGCTCCAGCACTCCGTGAACGGTTACGCTATGTTTAACCAAAATAAATATGCCCCGTCCCGCTCATGTGCCTGCCTGCTCACCTCCGGGGGCTTTACCCTCATTGAGTTGATGGTGGTTATAGTCATTCTGGGTTTTCTTGTGGCTATGATGCCTCGGGTGTTTGCTTCAAAGGATGATCAGAATCGCTTTGATCAAACCCTGAAGGGGCTGCTTGAAATCAAAAAAGCGCTTTTGGGGAGTTCAGGCGTATACGCCAACGGCCAGAGGCAATTTTCCGGTTATATTGCTGACATAGGCGGCCTGCCTCCACTTGAGGATGTGCTTGGTACACCGGGTGATACAAGTGATGACCAGCCAGATGGTCTCTGGAACCAGGGGACCCCGCCTGACTGGCCTGACTGGGAGTACAAGGCCGGCTCAAGAACCTGGATGGGCTGGCGCGGGCCGTATATCGAAGCCCCGCCGGATGATGTGCTGAAAGACGCCTGGGGTAATCCGTTTCTCTTTTCTGTCACAGACGGCAACATGACCATTAAAAGCCTCGGAGCAGACTGGCTTGACGGAGGTTCGGGATATGATGAAGACATAACCATGGTTATCAGGCGCATGCAGTATGAGGCTCCGGTGGCCGGTATGGTGGGGGCTTTTAACGGGACCGCTGATCTCAAGATATACTTTCCTTCTTCAGGCTCCGAGTCGAATCTTACAATTGCAAACCTTACAAGTGGAGATTACTTTCGGTTCGAACAGACAGCGCCTTCTCCCGCTGACAGGGATATTCCTGTGGGGCTAAGAAGTATTGTCTTAACATCAACAGCTTCCTCGAAACAGGTTGTCTTTACTGTTGAGCCGACGGGCAATTGGCTGGGGGAGATAAGGCTTGAATAGGCCATGGATAGTGGTTAGTGGTCAGTGGTCAGGGTGGGAGAGTCAACAGTCAACGATCGACCGAGCATAAGCGAGACTGTAGTCCGTGGGCCGTGGACGAGGGGAAACGACAGGGGGATGGCCCTTGTTATGGTGCTCTTGATGGTTGTGACCCTTGTCGGCATTGCTATGATAGCCTCTTTTGTCGGTGGACGGGGGGTTGATGATGACATTCGCTACGAGGTTACGCGCCAGAGGATGCTGGAGGTAAAGCGTGCACTGCTTGGCAGGCTGGCCGATGTTGGGGGCGGGGAGGATATTACCTTGTGCGGCGGTTTTATGAGCGATTATGGCAAGCCTGAGGACCCCACTAACTTCAGCATAGCAGTCTTGCTCAGCAGCCAACACCCGCAGTGGTCGTATGACGACACACAGAAATTCTGGGCCGGCTACCGGGGGGAACGGTATCTCGATCCGTCTCCGGGGCAACCGGACCCGGAAACAAAGTTCCTGGACGGCTGGGGTTTTGAGATTGACCTGATGCTAAGCGGGGACAGCATCGAGATAAAGAGTAATGGGAGCGATGGAAAAGACGGGGGAAACGGAGGCTATAAAGAGGATATAGTGGAGAGCTTCTATTGGCAAAGGGGCATAACAGTAAATAATAGAACCGGAAGTGATGGGGAATTCAGGATTGTTTATCCTTCTAAAGGTCTGGTGATGGCGGCCAGTCAAATCTTATCAGACGGTTCTTCTGGCACTTTCACTAACATACCTGTTGGCTTGATGAAGATAGAGGTCCTTGACACTTCTGCGGCGAGCAAGTTGCAATCCATCAAGATGCTCTGTCTTCCGCCAGGTAAAACAAATTATTCTATAAGGATTAAGTGAATCTGGGGAGATTTTTTGACAGGATTTACAGGATTTAGACGATATGCTGAATAAATTTGCAGAGTTGTTCCCCAATCTCGCAAGTGGAGTGTCTGGCATTTTCCTTCCTGGTTCAGTCAATGAGATTCTATCAATTGACCTGGGGAGGCGTTCTCTGAAAGGCGTTGTCCTTAAGAAGCGGGGAAAAAGGGCTCATCTCCTCTCTGTCAAGGAGAAGGAGCTCAAGAGCCCTGCGCATGAGATAAATGAGATCGTCCGAGAACTTGGCAGTCTGCTGAGGGAACTTGAGCCATTCCCCAAACATGTGGTTATTGTGACCGATCATGTGAAGTTCCTTGCAAGCGAGCTAAATCTGCCACGCGGTAAGAAACTGCCGGCAGAAAGGCTCATAGCTGCGGTGGCCTGGGAGATGGAACCATATCTCGATTTTCCCACATCAGAGGCTCTGCTCGCCTATCAGGTCCAGGAAGACAGGACTGAGACCGATACCAGCACTGTCCTGATAACAGCGATGAGCAGAAGTACCTTCTCCCGGCTTCGTGAGATCTTCAAGGATTACCGATTAATCCTTGGCCGCGCCTATTCCCCTGAGTGTGCCTTTGCCTTTGACCCAGAGATTCAAAAAGATGCCGAAAATAAGATCATCATCGAGTCCCGGCACGACACCGTTGTAGGAACTTTTCTAAGGGACAAGGACACCACTCTATTTCAAAACTTTCCGTTTGACCCGGAAGGCCCTGCCAGGAAAGACGACCTGAAGCAGATGATTTATGAGCTGAGAGACCCTTCGGTTAGAATGGAAGATGTGGAGATAGTCCTTGCCGGCGATGCGACCTCGGATGAACTTCTGGAGGAACTAAGAAAGGAACTAAACAATGTCAGGTTCTGGAGGCCTGAAGATGACTTTAAGGGGATTAAGATCATTTCGGACGTCCTCAAGGTCGGCCCTCAGTATGCTACAGCAATGGGCGCGGCACTTCAGGAGCTGGGGCTTGGCGGCAAAGGCCGCCTGGGCGTTACAGATAGAATTCCTTTTGGCAAAAAGGTTAAACAAAAGTTTTACCTCCTCCCTGTAGCAGGTTCAGCCCTTGTTCTATTGTGTTTTCTGGGCCACTATGCGTACATGAAGAAATCGATCAACGACCACTCCTCAAAAATTCAAAAGCTTCAAACAGAAAGGAAGGAGCTTCTTGAGCTTAAGAAGAAAAGGGAGGCATTAGAGAGTAAGGAGAAAGGAATTCTAAGAAAAAAGAAGTATCTTGAAAATCTTCCTGGCCGCCAGAAAAATTTCGCTCTAGCGGTCCTGGGAATTTCTGATGTGATTCCATATGATGTGGTGCTGGCAACATTGTCATGGGACAAACATGGGTTTTCCATCGAAGGCCATGCCCTCGAAGTGCATTCAATAGCAATTTTTGTCAAGAAACTCTCAGGGCTTGAATCCTGTAAGTCGGTGGATCTTAAATCATGGAGCAAGAAAGACGCGACAATAGGAGGAATTCTACTGCCGTACAGCTTTGTCATTAAGGTCAGAGTGAGTTAGTAAGAAGGCAACGAACGATGACTATAAAAAAACTGTCAAGATCTGAACAGATATTGATTGTGGTTGGAATTGCCGTAATAGCGACTTTTTTTTACGTCAGGTTTGTCTATGATCCGACTTCTAAGAAATTCTCGTGGACTATGAAGAAACATGAGCGGCTTGCCAAGGAGGTTAATTCCTTACGTTTTCAAGTAAAGGGCGGTGTACCTCTCGAGGCTATAGAAAAACGGGTCAGGAAGGCAGAGAAGGAGCTAAAAAAAGCAGAAAGGTCTTTGCCATGTAAAGCCGATAGAGCGAATGCCTCGATGTCGATCGTCCGCATGGCCTCCAAATTTGGCTTTGATATAAGGACTTATGAACCTGAGTACAAGCCAAAGAAAGCCGCGAAATTCTACAAACGCAAGTATATCAACATGGTGCTGAGAGGCAAATTTTGCAATCTTACAAGCTTTTTGAAGGAAATCAGGGAGATGCCCCTGCTTGTGCTGGTCGAAAATCTTGCGTTTAGAAACGGGCACAAGGCAGGATGTGTTGAGATGGCATTATTGGTTAGTGTGTAAGGGAGTATGAAGTGAACTAAAGTGAACTAAAGTTGAGGTATTCTGCTTATTTCAAATGTGTTGCGCCGGAGGCGCATTCCTTGACTTTAGCTCACTTTAGGCACTTTAGTTCACTTTAGGCACTTCTTTTTGGTTCCGGCTTGTCCGGGTTAGGTAATAGTTAGCTTTCCAAAGGGGGCCTGTGGGATATAGTTGTCGATGAGGCGGAAGATAATCGCATTTTTTTCTATTCTTTTGATTGCTCTGGCCCTGATTTTTTCCCCCGCGGTTATGGCAGAAGAGGAACAGGTTCGTGTTGAAGTTAAAAAAGTGGCGCGAAACCCCTTTGAGCCAAGCGCGGAGCTTCGACATCGATTTGCAGAGTCAGTAATAACCGACTGGCCGAAAATCAAGGTTCTTGACGTTATGGGTACCGGAGACACGATAATGGCTGCTGTTGACATGCCGCCGATAGGCGGGATGGTATTGAAACCAAACATGAGGGTATCTATTCCGATATCAGGTGGTCGGAAGATTTCCTTTAGTGTAAAGGATATTCTAACCACGGGGGTGGTTATTCGACTCGAGAATGGAGAGGAGTTGCGTTATAAGTATGAATAAGGTCAGTGGGCAGTGGTCAGTGGGCAGTGGTCAGTGGGCAGTGATCGGTGATCGGTGATAAATGATTAGGGAAAGGAGTATGGTTTGTATTTGAGCAGAGTTAGGCGGGGGATTGGTTCATTTTGGGCTGCAGCACTATTACTCTTCGTACTTACACTCTTCAATTTACATGTTCCACCATTTGATCTCCTTTCTGCTGTGGCCACGGCAGAGGACGAGGGCGAGACAAAGGCAGTAGTTCCACAGGGCATTGTTCCCCGTCCCATTGGACCTCAAAAGCCCACGGCAGAAGGTGCAGAAGAAAACGTTGCTGTCTTTGACTTCAAAGAGGTACGACTTTATGACCTGCTCAAGCTTTTTAGTGAACTCACAGGCAAAAATGTTATTGCCAACCCAAATATCTACGACCTTAAGGTGACCCTCTTTCTGAAGGACTTGGCTGCAAGAGATGTACTGGACATACTTTGCAGGCAATATGGTCTCTGGTACAGAGAAGATGAAAATTGCATTCATCTTATGACAATTGAGGACTATCGAAAGGATCTCGTCATCCATTTTGAGGAGAAAAGGAGGGTATTTGACCTCAAGTATGCTGCTGCTGCCCAGGTGGCGAATATAATAGTATGCCTCCTTGGTGATAGAGTCGTCCTTACCGGATTTGACCAGGAAGTGGAGGATATATACTCTCATATTTCAGGTAGGATCGAACTGGAAGCAGAGGAAGAAGCGAGAACAAGACCCATCGTGGTAAGGAAAGCCTTTGGTATAGACACTGAAGTTACCCGCGGGGCGTTGGAAAGGGCGGAAGAAATACGAGAAAAGGAAAAGGCGGCCAAAAAAGTCGAAGCCAGGGAAGAAAAGAAAGAGGGAATAAGAATAATAGACATAGAGGAGTTGCTCAAGGCAAAAGGGAAAGGGACAATGGCCTTCATGACAGTATTTATGCGCAATAACTCTATAATTCTTTATTCTGCCGATGAGAAAATTCCGGATGAAATTGGCGAGCTGATTGAAGCGTTAGATACGCCAACCAGGCAGGTCCTTTTAGAGGGAAAGATTCTTGAGATAACCCTTTCCGATGACTTTAGCTCGTTGTTTGATCTTAGCTATCAATCAAATGAAATGACAACCCGTGATTACCCAGAAGATATAACAATGCCCCGTCATTCCGGAGCATTGGGAAGGTTTGGTAATCTGGAAGGGGCTACCCTGCTTTATACTTTTTTTAGCAAAGAGTTTGAGGCCCGCATGGAACTACTCAAAAAAGATGGAAGGGTTAAAACTATCGCCACGCCCATGGTCCTTTGCGCTAACAATTCGCCTGCAAAGTTTTTCATTGGCGAGGAACGGCCGATTGTCACAAATTACGAATTTGAGGTAAGGGAATATGCAGAGCGAACCGTAGAGACAATCCGGGCCGTGATGAATCTCGAAGAAATAGGAACAACATTGGAGATCACGCCTTTGATCAATGAGGACAGGACCGTGACCATGGAGATCCTTAGCGAGATATCTACGGTGAATGTTGGGGGCGCAAGTATGAGCAGCGTGACCGAGGCAGGTGAGGTTATAACCCTGCCAATCGATACCATTGATACCGCAACCATTGAAAGTATCATAGTGGCCCAGGACGGAAAGAAGCTGGCTATTGGCGGACTTGTGCGGGAGGAAGAAAGTGTCCTCGAGTCTAAAGTCCCCTTATTAGGGGATATTCCGATACTGGGATTTTTTTTTAAGAAGTATATTTCAAAAATGGAAAGAAAAGAAACAGTCGTGTTGATTGTTCCTCATATTATGATGGCTGCGGGAGAAGCTCGGCCTGTATCCGACAAGATGATGAAAGCGCTTTCAGAGCATCCCTATGTAAAGCATGACGAGGAAAGGCTCCTGATTTATGATGAGGAGAGTGAGAAACTTCGCTCAACCACAGGCCCTTCGTTTGCGGAGGGAATCTTTTTTTAGCAATGAATCTAGTTGACTTGTTGAGAATCTCCTTTGAAAGAGAGGCCACTGACCTGCATCTAACTGTAAATAGTCCGCCGGTGCTGCGTATTCACGGACAATTGGTTTTTCTTGACCAGAAGAGACTCTCCGCAAAAGATACCGAAGAGATGGTCATGGATCTGCTTTCTGTTGAACAGAAAAACGTGTTCGAGGAAAAACGTTCAATCGATTTTGGTTACAGCGTGGACGGACTGGCCCGCTTCCGTGTAAATGCGTTCTATCAGAAGGGTCACGTGGCCGCTGCCTTCAGGAGGTTTGAAACTAGTATACGAACCCTTCAACAGCTCGGCCTGCCTCACAGTCTGTATAAGCTCTCCAATCTGCGCGACGGACTGGTTCTCGTCACGGGGCCGACAGGAAGCGGTAAGTCAACCACTCTTGCGTCAATGATAGACAGGATAAATGAAACCAGGGCCGGGCATATTATCACCATAGAGGATCCTATCGAGTACACCCATGAACATAAGAAAGGGATCGTCAATCAGAGGGAGATTCACACAGATGCCTTCTCCTTTAGCGAATCGCTCCGGTACGCCCTCAGGGAAGATCCTGATGTTATCCTTGTTGGCGAGATGCGGGATCTTGATACGATAAGGACGGCAATTATGGCTGCTGAGACAGGACATTTGGTCTTTTCGACCCTTCACACACGTGATGCTGTGTCGAGCATAGGCCGTATGATAGGTGTTTTTCCGGCAGAGGAACAGCAGCAGATAAGGCATCAGCTTTCCCTGGTATTGAGGGCTGTTGTGTCTCAAAGACTTCTCCGGCGCAAGGACAATTCCGGGCTTGTTGCCGCGGTTGAAATAATGATGGTTACGCCGGGAACAAGCAACTTAATAAGACTGGGTAAGGAGGAGCAAATATACTCCGCCATTGAGACAGGGGGAGCGCTTGGTATGCAGACCATGGAGCAAGCCCTTTGTGACCTGTATGCGGCAGACAAAATTGACCGGGAGACAGTGTTAAAGACTGCGAAAAGTGAGAGGCTTGTGGAACGCTGGCTGGAATAGAGGGTAAGCGTTCACGGGACGAAAAATATTTGACAGGATTAACAGGATAGACCTGGAGTATTGGAGTCAAACAGGCGGGATAAACCCGCCCCTACGTAGGGTCGGCTTTATGCCGACCGAGCGAAAAAACAAGAGATCGTGGAGGTTCTATGCATTTGGTTTTCCATTACTCCATTACTCCAGTACTCCAGCACTCCAGCACTCCAGTACTCCAGCACTCCAGTACTCCAGTACTCCAATATTCCATTGGTCCACGGTTGTAGAAATTCCGAGACGTTTCAGGGGGAGAATGATGGTTCACAAACCGGGTAAGACACTCGCAGGGAGGCCACAGGAGATGGTTGTAGGAAAGGGACTTACAGGCGAAAGCAGCAGGCTTCTTGGCCGGGTCTTTGTGAAAGACGGGATTATCAATGAACAACAACTAAACGAGGCATTGAAGATTCAGGCCAGGACAAAGGAGCTTTTGGGCAACATCCTTGTAAAATTGGGCTATGTGACAGAACAGGATGTTGCCAGTGCCATAGCGCAAATCTTCGGGTTGGAGTACATTGATCTCGGTGATGCGGATATCGAGCCAGCAGCCGCTCATGCCGTTCCTTCGATCCTTGTCCATCGTTATAGCTTCATCCCTCTCAAGATAGAGGGGAATACCTTTCATGTCGTCTGCGATCGGCCGCCCGGACCACAGGTAACAGGAAACTTAAGGAGGCTGACCGGAAAACAGATCGTCGTACATATTTCAACTACCTCTGGCATACAGGCTTTATTGAGAGACATATATAGATCAACGGAATATTCAGGCAGCACGTCGATTAGCGCAACAAACCCTGTTCTTGCCCCGGCAGTAGAAGAGGAACAGGCATTAGAAGAGACCGTCATTGAAATCCTGGATGAACTTCTTGGAAAGGCCATCAGAGAGAGGGCATCTGACATCCACTTTGAACCGGCCAAAGAGAGGCTGCGGGTCAGATTCCGGGTAGACGGAATAATGCGGGAGGTAGAAACCTTTCCGCCTGAGATCAGCGGGCCTCTGATTTCAAGGATAAAGGTGCTTTCAAACCTGAATATCGCAGAGAAGCGCTCCCCACAGGACGGGGGTTTCACCTTTGAAGGCCCTTACGATACAGTTGACACAAGGGTTTCGATACTCCCGAATATTTACGGCGAAAAAGCCGTCATAAGGCTTCTGGCTTTAGGAAAGACCAGTACCACCTTTGAGTCCCTCGGTATGGAAGATGACACCAGTAGAGGGTTTGTCTCCATGCTCAGGAGGCCACACGGCCTCATTATCTTATCAGGGCCTACGGGCTCAGGAAAATCCACCACCCTTTATGGCTCGTTGCTTATGCTCAGGTCATCAGAAGTGAATATCACAACGGTTGAGGATCCGGTGGAGTACAAGATTGAAGGTATCACCCAGGTTCAGGTGGATCAGGCAAGGAAGATCACTTTTGCCACAGCGCTTCGCTCCATACTGCGTCAGGACCCGGACATTATCATGGTTGGTGAAATAAGAGACAAAGAAACTGCAGAGATATCCCTTCAGGCCTCCCTCACGGGACACCTTGTACTTGCCACACTACATACAAACGATGCCCCGAGCGCCCTTACCCGCCTTGTCGATATGGGGTGCGAGCCTTTTCTGGTCGGCTCGGCCGTAAGCGGCGTTGTGGCCCAAAGGCTCATAAGGCTCAACTGCGAATCATGTAAAGAAGCTTATGACCCGACTGCAGACGAACTCAAAAGATTCGGCGTTTCACCCCTTCCGGACAGGGCAAAGTGGTACCGCAACCCCGGATGCCCTCACTGCCAGAAGACAGGTTACAGGGGGCGGATCGGCATCTTCGAGCAATTCATGGTGGATAAGACCATTCGGCAACAGGTTATGAGGAAGGCTTCGGCTGACAGAATCAGGGAAATAGCTGTTTCACGCGGGATGAGGCCACTTCTTGAGGACGGTATCCTGAAGATAAACCGCGGGCAGACAACCCCTGAGGAGATTTTGCGGGTCACGGTGCTGGAGTAGTTGTTATTGGTCATTAGTCATTAGTCATTGAGAATTGAGAATTGTTATGGGCAAGTACCTATATTCACGCTTGGATGCAGTCGTAGATAGTTGCGGCAAAGAGGTCGAAGGGAGAATGCGTGCCCCTGATTCACGTGCTGCTGCAACAAGAGGGGCCGAAGGGAGAATCGGTGTTGCTGATTCACGTGTTGATACAGCCTCTTTAGAGGCACAGAGAAGACCTGTAACCTCGCTGAGAGAGAGTTCGCCAGTCCTTCAGTCCTCTTTGCTCGATTACCTGAGTTTTGTGCGGAGCAAGGATACTGTCATGTTGTTCCGGCAGCTTTCCAGCCTTTTTGCGGCCGGCCTCACTCTTGTGAATGCCCTTTATGTGCTTGAGAAGCAGGCGAGAAAAAGGAAGCTGCGCAAGATATTGCAACAGATCCGGCGCGACATCGAAGGGGGTCTATCCTTTTCTCAGGCTTTGAGCAAGCATCCGCGCATCTTCAAGCCGATTCAGATCGGCATGGCCGAGGCGGGAGAGGCAAGCGGAACGCTCGATGTTATGCTTGAAAGAATCTCAAACGACCTTGAAGCGCAGGCGACGTTTCGTTCGGAGGTTATCTCGAGTTTTATCTATCCCTCTGTAGTGGTGGTTACCAGTATCGCGGTGATATGTTTTCTTGTAGGATATGTGTTGCCCAAATTCATACCCATCATCAAAATGGCGGGAGAAGATCTCCCCTGGAATACACAACTGCTTATCACCGCAACCGAGTGGTCTAAAAAATTCGGAAGGTATCTGGCCGGAGGTGTTACCGGCACGGCCTTGCTGTTGGTCTGTATTTACAAGTTTATCAGTCCTGCCAGGTACTGGATAGACAGGCTAAAGTTAAAATTGCCGGTTGTCGGCCCCACCTTTCTCTACTCGTTGGTAATCCGGTTTTCGCGAAATCTGTCATCGCTTGTAGGCAGTGGTGTCAGCATGCTGGACTCCCTCAGGAGAGTCCGCCGCACCGTAGGCAACAGGGCCGCAGAGCGTGTGATAGGGGTCATGGAAAGGCGTATTACAAGGGGTGAGAGTTTGTCTGCGCCGCTAAGAAGCGCAACCCATGTATTCCCCCCGATGGTGGCCGAGATGGTGGCTGTTGGAGAGGAAACGGGCAAGATGGACAGCAGCCTGGAGCTCGTTGCAAGCATCCACGAAAAGATGCTGCAAACCTACATCAAGCGCATGAATGCTATGGTTGAGCCTGCCATGATCCTTATCCTTGGCAGCGCGGTCGGGTTTGTTGCATGGTCGTTTATTTCCGGGGCCCTGGCTATGTATGGAAAGGTGGGAAGGTAATGGGAATGGAAGGGCAGTGGTCAGTGGTCAGTGGTCAGTGGTCGAGGCTGAAACCTTTGGTCTTTTTTCCGGCAGTTTTTCTGTTCCTTTTTTTTGTTGCATGTGCAAGTACGCCCGTAACAACTACACAGAATAGAAAAGGGGATGCTGAGACGCACTTTGCCCTTGGGGGCGCATATTACCGAAAAGGTCTTCTGGATGAGGCTGCTCAAGAGTGGAGGCGCGTTTTAGCAATCTATCCCGGACATAGAGGGGCTCGTTTTAATCTCGGGCTTGTCTCAGGAGACAAAGGCTTTTTAGATGAAGCTATCTCAAATTATGAAAAGGTGATCTCAACCAACCCTGATGATGCAAGGGCCCACTATAATCTCGGGCTTGCTTATAGATGCAGTGGCCGTCTTGACGAGGCCATATCTGAGTACAAAAAGGCGCTTGGCATCAACGGTGGCAGTACGGAATTTGAGGTTTCTCTTCACAACAATCTAGCGTGAGTTTATTAAACCTTTGCGCACAAAAGTGGGTAATATCTTGAAAATAATAGAATAACTTGGATGTCTAATTGTATACACTGAAAGGGATTTTGCTTTTCAATTTT
>JAFDKF010000246.1 GCA_019307135.1 Deltaproteobacteria bacterium | reverse complement strand
TCGGCCTTTTTAGTTTGCTCTTTTGAGAGAGGTGCTTCTGCGGCGGGTGCGTCTTGTGCTGCTGGCGTGATATCACCATCGACAAAAGCGATTGGGTCATCGTCTATAGCGTCTGCAATGTCCCGCAGGGCTTGTGCTAGTTTGGTCAGATTCATGTGATAATCTCCTGTTCACGTTGTTGACGATAGAGATAATATAACATAGAATAGCACTTGTCAAACATAAATGTGAGGAAAGTTAACATGAATCTCGATGAGATTAGAGAACAGTTAAAGGATAGGCGGCTGTCTATAGTTGCAGATGCGACAGGATTATCTACCATGACCATTGCCAGGATTAGGGATGGTGAGAGCGATAACCCTACCATTAAGACGCTACAGAAGTTGTGGGATTACCTGGAGGATAGGAAATGATAGACAGGAGACTGAGACGGGCTGACCATGCCAAGATCGTAAAGAAGGATGGTGGAACATGGGAGATGGTGAAGGAGCCGTTGACCAAGGATGACGTAAATCGACACTTTAATAACGGAGCCAAATACGGTGTGCCGTTTATTAAGCAGGGTGAAGATGTCACCATCATGGCGATGATTGATCTTGATGACCACGATGGGTCACTCGGATGGGATGTCATGCAAGAGGCCGCAACGGTCATATCTGAGGCGCTTGGTGCGGTTGGGCTTAATGTAAACCCGTACAGATCAGGTGGTGAAGCGGGCATCAATCTCTGGATAGCCTGGGAAGAGGTGCAAGATGCCCATAGCGTCCGTGAGAAGTTGCGAGAGGTTATTGAGTCTGTTGGGTTTACCAGTGGAGCAAATGGTGTTGATTCTAAAGAAGTTGAGATATTTCCTAAACAGGACTCTATCGGGTTTGATGAAAACGGCAATTGTGCTGCTATTCCTCGTCTCCCTATTGATAGTCTGTTCTTTGACGATTGTGAGGATTACAAGTGGGAGGACTCTCAACCTGTTGAAGTCATAGAGCGTGGTGAGATGATTGTCTCCAATGCCGAACAGGTGAGCGAGGCTGAGATTGATGAGTTATTGAGCTTCATATCGCCAGAGGGGTTCGGGTATGACGAATGGTGGCGGGTGATTATGGCTATCCAATCGGCGGGTGGCACGAAAGAACAGGCCGAACGGTGGAGTCGCAAGCATCCTGAGTTCATGGATGAGGAAATTAATGATCGTAAGTGGGATTCCATTCGTAGCGATAAGGGTTCAATGATAACCGTTCGCTCTTTGATGAAGTTCGCCAGTGACGCGGGATGGGAGGGTTTTGACGTTGATGTCAGCGTGTTTCCCGATGCGGAAGTATTAGTCCATTATAAGCGTGTGCCAGGTAAGGGTCGATTCGGCGGGTATAAGATGACCACGTTGGAACAGGTCAAGCTCTGTATGGCCGATGATGCTGAATTCCCTTATATCGTGGTATGGGATGAGTTTATTACCGATGTGATGATTGCTGACAGGGACGATGTCAATTTCAGGCGCATGACCGATAACGACTACTCACATATGCGCTGTTGGTTTGACCGCAACCAATGGGAGCCTGTTAATACTCAGATGATTCGTGACGCTGTCGGGGTTGTGGCAGAAGGTCGGACGGTGAACAGCGCAATGAGTTGGGCTGACAACCTACAGTGGGACGGCGTTGATCGCTATGACCATCTATTAAAGAGTATGGGTGCGCCGATCACCGATTACTACAAGGCAATCATTCGCTACCAGTGGACAAGTCAGGCCGCGAGGTTGTTGGAACCTGGTTATCAGGCTGATGCGATTGTGGTGTTTGTCTCTGAGCAACAGGGAACAGGTAAGACGCAACTTATCAATGGGCTTGCGCCGATCATCGCGGGAGTCGATACCTATAAGAACATCCAGATTGACGATATTCTCGATAGTGACCGAGCAGCGAGGGTGCTTAGAGGGTGTTTGATTGCCAACATGGATGAGATGCGGAACTTTACCAAGCGAGAGCAAGCGGGCATCAAAGCGGCTCTCAGTCGAATGAAAGAGGGCTGGACTCCAAAGTATAAGGAGAGATTCACCGAGTTCGGTAGAACGTGTCTCATTTACGCCACAAACAATCAATTTGAGTTCATGGATGATGAAACTGGCGACAGGCGTTACCACCCTATTGTGGTCGGTTCTGTTGATTTAAAGTGGATAAAAGAGAACCGCGATCAGCTTTGGGCGCAAGGAATTGACGACTTTAAAGCCAATGGACAGGCATGGAAAGAGGCGCTTGAGTTGGCTCCAGATGCCACGAAAGATCATCGCACAACGGATATTTGGGAGGACGTTGTAGTCGATTATTTGGATACTTGTATTGGAAATGTGACGACTTCGGAGATATTAAGTAACGCAATAAATATGGATATTTCACGACAACATCGTGGTGAACAAAACCGAGTTGGTAAGATTTTGAGAAAACACGGTTGGAAAAACAAGCCTGTTAGAGAAAACGGCAAAGTTGTGAAAAGATGGGTAAACAGTATAAATGGGTGATATACGGTTACATAGGTTACATTTAGGTTACGAAAAAGCCTTATAGAATGCGGCTTGCACCTTGTAACCCTTGTAACCCTTATTATTATAAATAGTATATAAGAATACAGTATAGGGTTGTGTAGGAGCAGGGCTGTAAAGCATGGGGAGTTTTGGAAAATTAACTGTTTTGGAGGTTACATGGTTACCTTGTTGATTTATAAGGAAAAATCGGGAATATTTATGGTTACAAGCATGGTTACACAAAAATGAGAGAAAAAGAGATAGAAAAGTACCTTGGAGAGCAGGTTAAAAAGCTCAAAGGCGTGTCGTGGAAATGGACGGGAACGAGTGGAGTACCAGATCGAATTGTGATGTTGCCAGGAGGTCAACTGATGTTCGTGGAACTAAAGACGGCTCATGGCATTGTCTCACCGATTCAGTCGGTCATTCACAAGAGAATGAAGCGTCTTGGGTTTGGGGTTCATGTCGTCAGAAGTAAGGAGGATGTCGATGAGTTATTGGGTTGTTATAAAATCAAAATATAACAATCTGGATATATAGGTTATTGACATAATATGACACCTAAACTATAGTTACCTTGTTATGATTTTTATTGGAGATCGAAAGATGAAAAAAGAAACTGCTAGACCAGCCCATAGACCCAAGATGATTGACCGGACAGAGATAAAGCATACTGTTGGAGTTAGTCTTAGTTATGGGGATATTGCCAGGGCAAAAAAGATAGGAGAGGGTAATGTTTCGATGGGGATTAGAAAAGCGATTAGAGATCATGGATAGCTGTCAAAACTGCAAGATGCGGTTATCTGATAAATACCCGCAATATTGCCGTTACTCAGCTTGTAAGAGCGAGCCTGATGAGGTTTG
>JAFDKF010000009.1 GCA_019307135.1 Deltaproteobacteria bacterium | reverse complement strand
AGACATTATAGGGAGTATGACGGCAAAGGATTGCGAGGTCTGCCATAGTGCAGAGCGGGTGGGTGCCTTTCATTACAAGCCCCTTATCCACGGGGGGGCACACTGACTTGAGTTCATTGAGTTTATTGGGTTAACCCTGGCCCAGACCCTGGCCCAGACCTGGATTAACAGCTTAATACCTTATACAACGAACTGAAGCGCCAGGGCGGGCCTGGTTTTTCACCTTGATATCAACATCTGGCTTAGCGCCAGGGAGGGCCCGACAAACACAATGAACACTGTAAACACAACTGGTGGAGGTGAAGTGATGACAGACCGGACAAATAGTCTTTCAAAAAGAATCGGTCTTCGCGTCAAGATTCTCGTGGCAACGATAGTGGTTGTCGCGGGATTTACCGGGGTATTCCTTTATCAAAGCGTGTCTTTTCATACTGAGAGCGCCTTGAACCAGGTGGTCGAGCCAAAGCCTGCTCGAAAACACGTACAGTGCCATCAAATATCCCATGTCAGTTGGAGACAGCAAGACAGTTGAGAAGCAACTGAAGGACATAAAAGACCATATGGAAGGTGTTGAGGTCTACATATTGGACTTCGGCAAGAGGCTCACCTATGCCTCAGAAGAAGACCGCATTCATACCGACATCACGCACTATCTGTGGGAAAAAGAAACCCACGAGGCGCTTGCTGATGCATTAGGGACAGGATTGTCGCCCAAGGAGTCCCTTACGGAAATCAGAGACGAGGAGGCTTTCCTCGTTACCATCAAGCCTCTTTTGAATGAAGGCCCCTGTCATCACTGCCACGGGGCGAGCAAAAAAGTCCTGGGTGCCATGGTTGTCAAACACCCCGTAAAAGAGGTTTATACGTCGCTTGCTGCGGCCAGAAATCGCTTGATTATCTTTTCTGTTGTGGAAATCATTGGGATCATACTTGTCATAAACTTTTTGTTTAATCGACTCGTAACCCGGCGCATCAAAAGCCTGGCGGAAAAGACGGGTCTGGTCTCGGCCGGAGATATCACCATTGAAGTCCATGATGATTCTCAGGACTCCATTGGAAGATTAACTCGGAATTTTGGCCAGATGATTAGACACATCCGTGATCGTATGGAATATGCCAACAGCCTCAAGCTGGGGATCTCAGATCCTTTCTTTTTGGTCGATCCTGATATGAAGGTGACCTATATGAATGATGCCGCTGGCAAACTTGGGGGTGTTCGCCCTGAGGAGATTCTGGGGAAGAAGACCTGTGAACAGATATTCGACAGCGATGTGTGCCATACGGCGTGCCCTGTGAAAAAGGCCATGGAAACCGGAGAGGCCACTGTGGGTTCCAGAGTCAGCATGAAAAATGCTGAGGGAAAGGAAATTCCTGTTATGACCAGTGCCTCTGCCCTGAGAGACTCTGCGGGCAAGGTCCTGGGCGGGTTTGAGATTATGCGCGATATCTCCAAGGAAGTTGAAGCAGAATCGGTGCTCAGGGATTCTTACCTCAAGGAAGAAGAAGCAAAGAAGAACATGCAGGAGAGAGTCAAGAGCATTTCAGGTATCTTGAGAAGAGTTGCCGAGGGCGACCTCACGGTGAGGGCCGAAGCAAGTGGTGAAAATGATGCAATGGACCAACTGGTTGAGAGAACCAACGAAACCATTGATCACATGCAGGAACTTATTGGCCAGACAAAAAGGGCTGCCCTCACAGTGGTCAGCGGAGTCCGGCACATCTCTGAAGGAAACCAGGAGCTTTCACAGCGCACCCAGCAACAGGCCGCCACTGTGGAAGAGACGAGCGCAACCGTGGAACAACTGGTATCCAGTATCAACCAAAACGCCATCAATACCCAGCGGGCCGATAGTCTTTCAAAGGAGGCCGTGGCCGTGGCCGAGGAGGGTGGAGATACAGTTGAAAAGACAACTCAGGCCATGAACGACATGTCGGAAGGCAGCCGCAAAATCGTAGACATGATGGATTTGATCAACGAAATAACCTTTCAGACGAACCTTCTTTCGATCAATGCTGCCGTGGAAGCGGCACGGGCCGGAGAACATGGGCGGGGGTTTAATGTTGTTGCCAACGAAATACGCAGTCTTGCAAAGAGAAGCTCAGAGGCGTCCAAGGATATTCAAAGCCTTGTCCGTGATATTATGGAAAGGGTTGATACGGGCAAGGAGTGGGTTGGCCAGCTTGAGAACGGATTTAAGAAGATTGTCCAAACCATTAAGCAGGTTTCTGATGCTCTTGGCGAAGTTTCCCTGGCCACCCAGGAAAGTTCAACAGGAGTTGAGCAGATTGGCCAGGGAGTGAACGAGATGAGTGATGTGGTTGCACAGAATACATCACTGGTGGATCAACTGGCTGGTGCTACAGAGCAGCTCAACGAAAAAGCCTGCTTGCTACAGGGGATGACTGAGAAGTTCACGTTGGGCGATCAGAGCGATATCAAGGCTGAAGAGCTCAGTTTCAACAAAAGCGTTCCAGTGTCAAAGAAAGAGAGGCGAGGAACCACGGCCCCCGCTACAAGGCCCTTACGTGAGCAGTTGGCTGTTCAGCACCCCATTGAAGAGAAACCGGATGACTTGATAGAAAAAGAGCTGGATGAGGAATTCGAGGAATTCTAATGTCTGAAATTCAGCAACATGTGATCTTTTCAATAAATGAACAAATATATGGTATTGAAATCCTCAAGATAAAAGAGGTCGTCAGTTATCAAAAGATCACACCTCTTCCCAATATGAGAGGCTTTATCAAGGGGATCATCAATCTGAGGGGGATTATTCTGCCCGTATTTGATTTGAGGGGGAAGTTTAATCTTCCGGAAACCACTTACACGCGTTTTCACATAATTATTGTGATGGAGATATCGGGAAGAGTTGTGGGGGTTATCGTAGATGAGATTTCGGACGTGGTGGAACTCTTGTCCGAGGAAGTTCAAGCCCCTTCGAATCTTCCTCCTGATGCGCAAGCTGAATATATCAAAGGAATTGGGGAAAAAGAACATGAGCTTATCATCCTGTTGGATGTGGATCGACTCTTGAGTCCGGAAGAACTCGAAATTCTGGATGGTGCCTGATCACTAACACGTTACCTATTTTGCCTGCGGCGGACTAAGCTTTAGTATGCGCAGGTAATTTCCAAAGAAATCCCTCGAATCCCGTTGATCCTGTCTAATTCTTAAAGATGAAAACAAAGGATAGGCATCTTGTACCGATTTTACAGCCAGAAGTTCAAGAAAACAGTCATAATGCTCACGGCAGGTGAGTATTTTGCGACTCAAAATGGTGAGGTACTTTACACTGTTGTGGGCTCTTGTATTGCCGCCTGCATCTATGACAAGGAAAGAAAAGTGGCAGGGATGAACCATTTTTTGCTTCCGGGAATGGTGCGTCCTGATGAAATGCTCTCCTGTGAACTCGGCCGATACGGTATGTTTGCAATGGAGCTATTGATCGGTGAACTTATTAAGTTGGGAGCACGAAGAGAAGGCCTTCAGGCCAAGTTGTTTGGGGGGGGCAATGTATTGAAGTTCAGAAGCAGTGACGGCGATATAACCGGATCCAATATCCGTTTTGCAAAAAAATTCCTGGAACTGGAAGGTATCCCCACAGTAAAGGAAAATTTGGGAGGGAAGGGCGGTAGGAAGATCTTGTTCTTTAGTGATAGTAATCGAGTCCTTTTGAAACGATTTGATATTCAAGGAGAGCCACGATTTTTTCAAGACGAAGAGGCTTACAAGAAAAGGGTTTTTCAAAAACGACCGGAAAAATCACCAGTGGTGCTGTTTTAATCCGCAGATTACACAGATTACACAGATTTTCGTGAATTGTTGGGTTTAATTTCCCCCTGGCCCAGACCTGGCTAATTGGGTATATGCTTGTATATATGAAGTGTGCGCCAGGGCAGGCCAATTGCGTAGCGAAGCGGAGCTAAATTCAAACATGAAACCAATCCGCGTGCTCATTGTTGACGATTCACCCACTGTGCAATCGGTTCTGACGAGTGTCCTCTCGGCAGAGCCTGATATTGAGGTGGTGGGAACTGCTTCGGATCCCTTTGAAGCAAAGGATTTGATCGTAAAAAAAAGGCCTGATGTAATCACCCTGGACATTGAGATGCCTCGAATGGATGGGATCACCTTTCTGAAACGCCTTATGAGCTTCCGTCCTCTCCCGGTGATTATGATCAGTTCCTATACCCGCGAAAACAGCATACGCACCCTGGAAGCCCTGGATGCCGGGGCTGTTGATTTTATTGCCAAACCTACAGGGGATGTCAGGACCGGTCTTCGGGAATTAAGACATGAGATTGCCAGCAAGGTAAGAGCGGCAACACGGGCCAGGATCAAACCCTCTGTTCTGTTTGGCAAACCTGAAAAACCCGTACCGATAGCGAAAATTAGGCCCTCGAACAAGATCATTGCCATCGGGGCCTCAACAGGTGGCACTCAGGCCATACAGAGAGTGCTGGGGTCCATGCCTTCGAACATAAATGGAGTTGCCATAGTCCAGCACATGCCGGCTCGCTTTACAAAGACCTTTGCCCAGATGTTGAATACATTGTTCCCCATGGACATCAAGGAGGCCGAGGACGGGGATCGCCTTGATGCAGGCACAGTGCTGGTGGCACCCGGTGGGTGGCACCTTCAGGTGGCCAAGGGCAACAAGGGATATTACGTGCGGCTGCAAGACGGCCGACCGGTCAAACACCAGCGGCCTTCAGCAGATGTCTTGTTCCACTCGGTTGCAAAGAGTGCAGCCCACGATGCTATTGGCATCCTCCTTACCGGGATGGGAAATGATGGGGCCGATGGCTTGCTGGCTATGAAGCAGGCCGGGGCTTTTACCGTTGCGCAGGATGAAGCCACCTCCGTGGTGTTTGGCATGCCCGGGTCGGCTATCAAACGTGGTGCCGCTGAAGTGGTGGCCCCCCTGGATGACATAGCAGATATTGTTCTTTCGAGGCTCAAATCATGACCCAGGAAACTACCTATGGCCAAGATACTTCTCATAGACGATAGCCGGCTGATTGCCCATGTGGCCAAGACGATTTTGACCAAACGGGGACATGAGGTCATTTTGGCTCAGGATGGCCTGGCCGGCCTGGAGGCAGCCAAATCTGAACGGCCGGACATGATCCTGTTGGATTTAATCATGCCCGTCATGGACGGCTACCAGGTATGTGAAAATCTGAAACAGGAGGACAGCACCAAGGAAATACCTGTCATTATGCTCACGTCAAAGGCTGAGCCAGCCGACAAGGTCAAGGGCCTGGAAATGGGGGCTCTGGACTATGTGACCAAACCCTTTGACGAAGGGGAGTTGGTTGCGCGTGTGAATATACATGTGCGACTGAAGGAACTCTATGAAGCCCTTGAGGAAAAAAATCGGCAGCTCCAGGAACTGGCCAACAAAGATGGGCTGACAGGTCTGTTCAACCACCGATATTTCCACGAGCAGTTGTCGAAGGACTTCTTGCGCGCCAGACGGTATCACGAGTCTTTATCGTGTATTTTGTTTGATATAGACTACTTTAAGAAATTCAACGATAATTACGGCCACCAAACAGGGGACGTCGTATTGAGTACCCTGGGACGTATCATTGAAGAGGCGATCAGGGACAGCGATTTTGCGGCCAGATATGGGGGTGAAGAGTTTGCGGTCATTTTGTATCACGCCGATCAGTCGGCAGCGGTTCATGTGGCTGAACGCCTGCGGCAGATGGTGGAAAAGCGTGAAATCCATGATAAAGACAAAATGCTGCATGTCACCATCAGCGTAGGGGTTGCCACATTTCCGCACGAGGAAATCCGCGATTCAAAGAAACTGATCGAATGTGCTGATAAGGCGTTGTATAAGGCCAAGGAAAATGGCCGGAACCGGGTGGAGGCCTGGGGTTAGGGATGTTTGGTGTGAATGCTTATCAAGCGCCAACTGATGAAGAGATCCAAAGGATCAACCGGCTCCAGCGCGATTTTTTCAGCGAACTCATCCACGTGTTTGACCCGCCTTTGCCTGAAGGCGTACCAGAGCGTCTGAAAAAGATTGTGGCATCTGCCAGGATAGCTAGAGGCGATGTTGTGCTGGATGTTGGTACTGGTACAGGGATATTGGTGCCGCTAATTCAAGAGTATGAGCCTGATACCATCTTTGTCTGTGATCTTTCGCATATCATGCTGGCTCATTTGCAAAAACAGTATCCGTATGCAAAGACCATTGCGGCAGATATCCGGGATCTTGCTATGCCTGATGGCAGTATTGACGTGGTTTTCATGAATGCGTGTTATCCTAATATTGTGGACAAAGGGAGCAGCTTTGCAAATACGAGCCGAATAATGAAACCAGGTGGCCGCATGGTTATCAGCCATCCCCTGGGAAAATCATTTGTTGGATTATTGAAGGAAAAATCACCTTTTCCCCTGGATGACTTTCCGGAAAAATCCGAGGCTGAAGGCTTGCTTGAGCCTTATGGATTCGAGATTACAGATTTCGTTGACGAGGAAAAACTCTACATTCTGGTAGCCACAAAGCGGCACGGAGGCTGACACCCGCCTAAAGCGTGATAGGCCCCGGCCGGGGGACTTCACATAGATTATCCTGATTCTCATAGCTATAATCGGCATCCTTCATTCCTCGGTTTACACTTTTCAAGAATGCGGGCGCCAAGAGATAAATTCTTTTGTTCGTACTTTTTGGTGTCAGGTATACTTTTTGGTGTCGGGTGTCAGGTTTCAGGTGTCAGGTGTCAGGTGCAAGAAACACTGAAACCTGAAACCTGAACACTGAAACCTGAACACTGAAACCTGAAACCCCAAACCTGGAGTGGTGAAAAAAAGTGTAAACTACTTTGTGGCGAAAATGAAGGATGCCCTATAATCAAAAGGAGGGAAAGCATGTCTGATGGATTGGACGTTATTATCGTGGATGACGAACCAAGTGTATGTGAAGTGCTCTCAGGAATCATCGGGAGATTCTATACGTGGGGTGATGTACTTGCCATTACAAATGCCGATGAGGCAACATCGTATTGCCTAAGTCGTGATATCGGCGTTGCGATTTTTGTAATAGATGTATTTCTTGGCGAAAAAAGCGGGTTTTATTTTCTTGATACTATTGAGGACAGATTTCCCACAATCTATCAAGACACGATCATGATCACCGGAAATGCCAGTGATGATGTGGTGGATATGTGCATGGCCTCAGACGTTAACTATCTATTGGAGAAACCCATTAAGCCATACGCTTTGCAGCTTGCGGTCAGAGCGATAGTAGCGAAATACATGAAATTTGCCAAGAAGCTGATGCAAGATCCGGCTTTTGCGGTGAGCGTGGCAAGATTTTAGGTGCCTTGACATCTTTGCCTGCCTGTAATAGCCTCCTCAGTAGAATCCTTGACACACAACCTGTATTGAACCCATCATTTCAGTACACCTTTCCATGATTGAAGCCCATGGAACAATATCGGATGGCTTTGAGCCCGTTTTTTTGGGACACAGGTGGATTCAGAATTCCATTCTGGAGTACCGGAGGGGCAACCGTAAACTTCCATTATTGAAGGGAAGGGCGGTCATATTTCCTGAAAAGCACTTTGCAGCCGCCCTCATGCACCTTTATGTCGGCACCTTTTCGCTGGCAGAAATCGCTGACATGGTCTCAGTCACACGTGCTGAGCTCAGCTTCTTGCGCACACAGATAGACTTCATGATACTGGTTGATACCCTTAAGGTGTCGTTTACCAGGTATTTCAGGGATAAGCTGATTTTGAACGAATATAGACCTGGTGAGTATGCCTCCATTGCTGCCGAATACGCCACCTTTGAAGAGCTTGCCCGAAATCAGATACGTCTTCCCTTGTTCAGGCGGATGAAAGCGCTTGCTACTTCGATCTCTGATAAGGTAAAATTCGATCTTTCCGTGGACCTGTACGATCTGCAAACATTCAAGAAATTGTTCAGCTTTTTCGTGTTTGAGGAATCTTTTCTTCCGGCTTTGTCAAAACCGTCTTTCCAGCACCTGAAAAGGGTTGCAAAGGAAATCGTTTGGAAAAGGCTAAGGGCGGATTATGATGAACTCGATTCCTTACTTTGTCTCGATCTTCCAGGAAATGGGGTGAAGGATGCACTAAGAAAATTCTTTGCTTTTCTAAAACTTCAACAGGCCGATTTTACTGCCAAACAGCCGATTTGCAGTTAGCTGGTGTCCATCCGGCAACTCCGGATGGACACAGCGTAGTTTCCAATTCAGAAATGAGCAATTTTTCGCAAGGTCAAGGACAATTCCGCAGGACAGCGGAATTGGACAGCCGCAAGGCTGCCCGTAAGGGCGAGGGGCACGGAGGCCCCGAGTCAAATCAAGGGATCGCGCGGAGGCGTACATTTGGTACGTCGCACAAGCGATCCAGCAGATTGACGCCGAGATTGCGGAAAAGGGCCATTTCTGGATGGAAACTAGCTGGTATGAAAGGAGGAGCCATCGTGGTATCATGAGTGAGGAAGTGGACTATTTCAAGGAAAAGCTGAAGAACCTCAATCGAAAATGGGCGATTTTAGGTGGTTGCATCTTACTCGTTCTCCTTGTCGGGTTGGGATATTTTAGGGTTTATAGGCCTGTCATTGTCATGGATACAGACCAGGCAGGCATTTATATCAAGAACAAGGGGGGCATGGATGCGCTCGTTTACAAGGTAGACGGCTTTTGGTACTGGGCCGGCCAGGTAGCCTTATTGGCGAACATGCCTGGCATCCACCAGCGGGTTGGGCCGGGGGCAGCCCCGGTCAGATTGCAGATTCCCGATATCCCCATATTTGGTGGGCAAGCCACTCAAGAAAGCCCTTGCTACATGAAGCTTGCGGTGCGCTACAGGATTCCTGGCATTCCCATATTCAGATATACTACACCGTTGTACTTTGAGTATGATTTGAACCGTAAAATATGGGCAGCAACAAAGACCATCCCTCCCAGGTACAGGTCCCTCGGAAACCTTGCGATAGGCAATATTGGCGAAATTGAACTAGACTTCCAGCTAAAGTGATCGGTTCCAGGTTCAGGGTTCAGGGTTCAGGGTTCAGGGTTGACAACCTTTGAACCTATGAACTTTGAACGGTGAACTTTCTTTATTGACGCATTATCCTTTTTCTTAACAGCCAGTTAGGGCTCTTCAACCGGGAACCGTGAACGTTGAACCGCTCAACCCAGGTTCCATTAAGGATCCATACAGAGACAGGAGATTAGGTCAGCATGGACGAAGACCGGAGTCATAAGATGGCTGAACAGCCGTCCACCCAGATGATATTCAGGTACTTTCTTATCATATTCCTAATTGCCATCTTCTTTGTGGGTAAGCTCCTGTGGCCCTTCTTGTCTATTTTAGTGATGGCCTTTGTATTGACCGGTACCTTTTATCCTGTCTACCGTTTCTTTGCCAAGAAGATGCGGCCAAGCCTGGCATCTCTTATCACATGTTTGGTCATATTCCTGGTGGTTTTTCTGCCTATAGTCTTTTTGGTGGGAGCCCTTTCCAGCGAGGCGTACGCCCTGTACCAGATGGGCAGCAATGCTGCTATCGGCCAGGATATTAAACAGCTTTTTCAAAACAGCAAGTTTGTCGAAAGTATCGAAAAACTCCTTGCAAACTACGATATAAGAATCACTGCCGAGCAGTTTAACAAGGGCCTGTCGGAAGTTGGGAAGTTTATAGGCCTTTTCTTGTATCAGCAGGCCAGCGCAGTCGCCTCTAATGTCTTAACGTTTGTGCTCAATTTTGCATTTATGCTGCTGGTGATTTTCTTTCTGTTAGTTGATGGCAAGAAGCTTATCAGTTTCCTCGTAGAACTTTCCCCACTTCCCGAGGATCAGGACAAAAAACTTATGGGTAAATTCCACGAGATGGCCTCGGTCGTCCTCATCGTAAACGGTATATCCGGGCTGATTCAAGGATGTATGGGGGGTGTTGTTTTTGCCATCTTTGGCTTAGGTTCGCCTTTTCTTTGGGGGTCTATCATGGCCATTCTCGCCTTTTTCCCCATCCTTGGTACTTCTCTTGTATTTATCCCTGCCTCTGTCTATCTTTTCTTAAAGGGTAGAATAGCGGCAGGTATTTTTTTCATTGTCTTTTGTTTAGTTGTTTCATCTGTTATAGAATACGTGGTCAAACCAAAGCTTGTGGGAAACAAGGTGAGAATTCACACACTTTTGGTCTTCCTTTCCGTTCTGGGAGGCCTGAAGGTATTCGGGATTCTTGGTATCATCTACGGTCCCCTGGTCATCACCGCGTTCTTGACCCTGACTGACATATATCGCTCAAGTTATGAGACCTACATAAGAAAGGTATAACCGTTCACACTCTTGCCACATGTCATTTCGACTTTTATGCTCTGCTTCGGAATGATTCTGAATGCATGACATGACCCAATTTGATTCCGTTCCTATGGTAGAGTGTAAATAACCTGCTTTGCTGTATCGGTTATCATGTATGTATCAGGAAGCATAAAACCTGAAGATAATCATTTGTTTTTTCGCCAGCGTGGGTGGGTGATACCAAACTTCCTTATTTTGTAGTTTAGAGCCCGAGGACTGATGCTCAATCGCTTTGCCGCATCCTTTTGGATCCACAGGCTTTCCTCTAAAGCCCTTAAAACCACCTCTTTCTCATGTGCCTGCAAGGGCTGTGTCGTATCCGATGTGTCCGATGTGGGTTCAGTTCTTGGCAACCTGATTGGTTTCGGGAGAGACACATTCTCCTCCTGGATGGTCTGTCCTTCCTCTAGTATAATAGCCCTTTCAATCGTGTTGGCAAGCTGGCGAATATTGCCGGGCCAGGAATAAGACTTGAACATTTCAATGACCGCTGGCGAAAAGCCGTTGATTTTTTTCCTCAAAGAACGGCAGCTCTTTTCAAGGAGGTGGTGTGCAAGAGGTTCAATACACTCTCTTCGTTCTCGAACAGGGGGAAGACGTACGGTCAACACATTGATTCTATAGTAGAAGTCTTCTCGAAATTTTCCGGCTGCTACTTGTTCTTCCAAGATCCTGTTGGTGGCTGCAATAACCCTCACGTCCGAATAGATAGTTTGGTTTCCCCCCACCCGTTCAAAAGATTTTTCGTCTAACACCCGCAACAACCTTGCCTGGAGGTCTGAATTCATTTCGCCAATTTCATCCAGGAAAACGGTTCCCCCATTGGCTTGTTCAAACCGTCCTGCACGGGTTCTGTTGGCACCCGTGAACGCCCCCTTTTCATGGCCAAATAACTCGCTCTCAAGAAGGGTCTCCGGTATATTGGTGCAGTTAATCTTGACAAAAGGCTTTTCCCGTCTGGTACTATTAAAATGGATGGTCCCGGAAAGAAAACTCTTTCCAGTGCCAGTCTCTCCTGTAATCAAAATGGTTGCGTCTGTTTCAGAAAACTTCCTAAGGGTTGCGATGACTTCCTTCATTGCCGGACTAGGTGCGATGATCCGGTCAAAACTGTATATGACATCCTGCTGACGCCTCAGGTAGTCAATTTCATTCTTCAGGCTGCGGTTTTCCAGCGCCTGTTCCAGCGCCAGCTTTATTCTCTCCGGTGAGTAGGGCTTGGGAATGAAATCAAAGGCCCCCTGCTTGACAGCTTTGACAACCAATTCCGCCTTTTCTATTTCGCTGGTAATGATGATGGGGGTATAGGGAGCCATTGACTTTAGCCGTTCCAGCAAGGCAAAAGCGTCTTCCTCCTTTATCTGGAGGTCAAGAATGATCAGATTGCTCTTTTCTCGCCCCAGTTTCTCAGAGATATCTTTGCCATTTGGCCAATAGGTGAGTTTATACAAACGGGAAAGGGCCTTCGAGAGCACGCTTCTCCAATCACGGCTTTCTTCTATGATAAGTATCTTAGTCACTATTAGGATGCTGTTTTTTACCCTCACCCGCGGGCACAGGCCCCTATGGGCTGGAGGCCAGACCCTACCCCTTCAGGGCCTCCTACTCGTAGAGGGGAGGGCAGGGTGGGGTATTAACTTGATAGTATAGGAATTTCTTTAGACACGGATTACCCTGGCCCAGACCGGGTTTTTCTCTCCGTGGCATTGTCCAGCTTCTGTCGCGCCAGGGCGGGCACGGATGGCCACGGATTAGGTTTTATATTGTTTGAACAATGACACCATTGTTCAAACAATGCTTCTATTTCATAAATGCGGCAGCATTTATGAAATAAAGGGCAGTGCAATCAGTGAAATCCGTGTCAGAGATTTTTTAAGTTCGCCCGAAGGGCGTTAAGTTCAGATTTGAAAGGAAAAATAGCATACACTAATATTTCAGGCAAGGATTTTCGATGGTTGTATCTTTGCGGACCGGAAACAGGTTGGAACAGCTATCGTTTTTTCTTTCTCCGAACAAGGCGTCTCCTTACCACTTTCCTGCGGGGTTTTCGGGAAATCACAGATGATTTTGTAGCGTCTTCAGACGTTGAAACCCTGTCTTGCGCAGGGCTGTCGCTTGTTTCCCCTGGAAGTCCTTGACGGTGGCGGCAGGTAGCCCTTGGACATCTTAAGATCGTTTTTCCATCCCTCTCGGTGGATTCTATCAAAAATGGATTTCTGCATTGTGGACAAACAATGTGGTATGGTTTGCCCCAGCTTACAAAAACGCAATTCTTGTTTGAACATACGTAGAAAAGTTTGCCCTTGGCAGTCTGCTCTGCTTTGACCTTACCGGTCAAGCATACAGGGCACACCATCGCCAGGTCTTCTTCAAAAGCTGCGATTTGCCTTTCTACGAGTTTGTCGTCACTAATCGTCTCACCCGGTTCCGAGACGATCTCCGTTTCATATTCGGCCTCAACCGTCGAAGCTGCTTCTTCTGTCTGATCTGCCTTTGTTTCATGCCTTTCCACCTCTGTATCTATCGAAATGCCTGTTTCTTGTTCCACGGGTTCTGAGGCGGGCAATGGCATTTCCTGGTCAGAAGGCAAGTCTTCCGACGCGGTCTCCACAGCAATGGTTTCGTCAGGCAAATCGGCCTCTTCAGAGTCGGCCTCTTCAGAGTCGGGCTCAGGCGATACGTCTTGTGTTGTTTCCGGAAAGGGCCCCTGTTCATCGTAAGAGCCTTCAGTGTCGACTGAATCTGGAAGCTCTGTTGGTTCTTCTTCCGGTTCCGGTCCTGTCGCTTCCTCGGATACTTCAAATTCTTGATCTTCCAGGTCCTCGTCTGTATCTGAAACAGTCTGTGGAGGCTCGGCTCCCGCGCTAAAGAGATCCCTGACCTCAACGTGGCTTACTCTTCCGGTGGCCAAGACGATTTTGGGTTCAGAAGGGGTGGCAGGTTCGGTTGAGGGCGTTGTTTCGGTTTGGCGACGATGGTAGATGTCTGATAGTTTCAGCCTTGTTTTCCCGGTGGGTTGCTGCCGGCCTTTGTCGGGTTTTTCTGCTATTTCCGGCTGAGGTTTTTCTCTGGACGGGCTGACTCCTTGCATCCGTATGGTTTGGTCAAATTGACTGATCGCAGATTCCAGGTCTTTGCGCCCGGATAGCACCTCGTCCATCGTCTGAACAAGGTAGGCAATAAGATTCATCCCGGGCATTGTTGGGAAGACACGGTCGAGCAACTGCACCATGCTGATGGCAGGTTTTTGGGCAAAAAATCTGCCAATTGAGTCAACATTAATATATCCTTTTTGAATCATATCATAGAGCACTATCTCCAAGTTTTCGTCCGATTCGAGACCGATTTCAGCCAGGTTGTTAAGGAATGTCTCATTTGTATAACGTTTGGGTGGATGGAATTGAACACTTTCGATCTCGCTTTCACGTTCCACAAGAAGAACAAGGCACGCTATGGTCTCCAAATTCAAAGATAGTGCACCAATACCCTCCTTGGTTCCGATCAGCCGTTCCAGATTCTGAGCCAATATAGCGTTAAAGTCTTCCCTGACCTTATCTTGCGGAAGCCAGTATTGTCTGGGATCTTTCCCCATGCGGTATTGCCCCTTTTCCAGTTTTCCAGTTCAAAAAGCTGCTGCCTAAAATCGACATGATATCTTAAGATAGGAGAATCCCTCTGCCCCATGAGTCAAAGAAGGCGGGCACTGGTTTTTGGCCGTTGCTCAGGGATGAAGGAGAAAGTGATATGGGTCGTGATATTTTCACACACCCATCTCTGGATCTCTGGAATTTAGTGCAAATAATATGCCGATGGCAATGGGCTGTGATCTAAGAATCGGTTTGAAAGGAGACAAGGAGTTAGCCCAATTGATAGGTCCGAGCCCTGTCGTAGGTAGGTAGCCCTTGGCATATTTTGTGCTTTCTCACAGAAAGGCGCTGTTCTTTTCACATGGGGTGAGTTCCCCTTCTCAATCTTTTCCCGGGAGGTTCCTGTGGCCGCTGTCATATCCCTTAAAGGCATTGATCAAGCAATAGCCGACCTTGATTACCAGAACGAGAATACCTTAAAGTACGGGCTTGTTCATGCCATAAGACGCCATTATGAAGACGAAAGTTCAATTGTATCCATCCAGGACATTGATGCGGAAGAGCTCGTCAAGGTGCTTTGGCATACGGGCGACGATCCTGAGATAATCAAAAGTAAGCGGAAAAACCTGAGCAGCATCAAGTCATCTGTCAACGCGGACCTGAAAAGACTCTACAAGGATGAAAAAAATCCTGAAGGAATAACCATTGGACGAAGCAACATATTTGTGATGTCCAATCAGGCGAAAGACAAGATTCTTGCGAGCTTCAAGGGGGGTGCCACCGGAGATGCAATTGAGATCCTGGGACAAATAGATGAAGCCTTAAGTGCAATTAAAGAGATCTTATCAAGCCCGGATGCTTTGGCCGATGCTGTGAGTTCTGACGGCCCGACAGAACTGGAGGAGTTACGCAGCACCGTACAGTGGTTGGCGAAGAGACTTGATATAAGGGGGCTGGAAGCTGGACTATTGGTCCAGGTTTCAGAAGATGAGCAGGGGCCGGAGGTTGTGGAGGATGATGTCGAGATAGTCGAAGAGGTCTTGGCAGAAGAAGAGGAAGAACCTGAACAACTTGAAGAGGCCGAGGAGATCGACGAAGATGAAATAGAAGAAGTTCTTGAAGAGGTTGGGCTCGATGACGCCCTGGAGGAAGCCGAGGAAGACCTTGATGAGGCTGAAGTAGAAGAAGATTTCGAAGAGGTTGAGGCCGAAGAAGGCCTTGAAGAGGCTGAGGCCGATGAGGTCCCCGCAGAGGATGAACTCACTGAGGAGGTCGAAGAGGTTGGCGAAGGTGATGCCCTTGAGGATGTCGAAGTCATAGAGGACCTTGATGAAGGGCAATACACGGGTGGTGCTGACGTTGAGGTGGAGCATGGCCTACAAGAGATGGGTCTGCCTGTTGGGAGTTTTGGGGAAGAATTTTCCGAAGGGGATGATGGAACCCGGAAAAACGAACTCTTGGCCGAGGCATTTGATGGTTATCTCGGTACCATGGAGAGATTCCATAACCAATACCTCCTCATTTCTGAAGGTGAATATGTTGTTGGGGCCAAGGCCCCAAAGAAAGATGAACAACCTGAGCGCAGGGTACGATTGGCGCCTTTTTATATGGGTAAATTTCCTGTGACAAACGCACTTTTTGAGATCTTTGTTGAGAAAACAGGATACAGGACAAGCGCAGAAAAACTGGGGTACGCCACGGTTTACTATGGGCGTTTGCACAAGAAAGTGGACGAAAAGACAGGCTCGGTCAGGTATACGTTCAATGCTGCTATTCGTTGCGAAACCGTCCATGGGGCATGCTGGTATCAACCGCTCGGCCCTGGCAGTACCCTATATGACAAGAGAAACCACCCTGTGGTTCAGGTTAGCTTTGAAGATGCCATGGCCTTTGCAGCCTGGACAGGGAAGAGACTTCCCACGGAGAACGAATGGGAGGCCGCGGCAAGGACTGCGGATGGCCGTGTGTTTCCCTGGGGCAACGAGATGAAGAGCAAATCTTGTAACATTGAGGAAAGCTCTGTGGCGGATACAACAGTCGTAGACAAATATATAGAATTCGGAAATGATTTTGGGATAGTTGACGCAATAGGCAATGTGTTGGAATGGACCATGGATACTTGCGAATCACCTTCTCGGGTGAAAAATAGTTCTACGTACCATATCGTCAAGGGGGGAAGCTGGATATCAGGCAATGACATACGGTTATTCGGCCGCTTCAAATGGAACGTCGAGTCACCCTCCAACATCCTCGGATTTAGATGCGTCGCGATTTGAGATTTGAATAATTCACTCCCACCTTAGCTTCAACCGCTTTCTCCGTGCTGCTCATTGTGGAAGTGGTTCCGTACTTTCCCATCAAGAAGATAATCACCAGGCAGAGCAACGGTATAAACAATTGCCCCTTGAGTATCGTGTAGACGGCAAAAACTTCCAAGAAAAGCCGAAAGAGAGGAAATGGCAATCCTACAACGCTATGAAAGAGATTGCTTCGCTTCGCTCGCAATGACACCAACCCAAGCTTACTGAGAAGTTGGGTTTGATGCTGCCAAGAACCAGAAAGAGGCGGTTTTCTATGACAGCGATACCAACGGGGATGCGAGAAGGTGAGCTGTTGGGGTTGCAATCGGGTGACATTGATTGGTATAATTGTGGGTAGTATAAAACATTACATAGACACTTACGGCCACTTGATGAAGACCGTAAACCGTAAGGCTGTAAGCCGGTTAGGGGAAGCTGTTGGAATGCCCAGACTTATTGAGAAGTTACCGGCTGTTTTGGGAAACTCGAACTCTAATGGTAGCAAAATGGTGGCAGAGCAGGGTAGGGCAGGGGGCTTATGATTCGTAAGTATTTGAAATGTTTGGTACGCCTGGCAGGATTCGAACCTGCGACCTACGGATTAGAAGTCCGTTGCTCTGTCCAACTGAGCTACAGGCGCTTGTTTGATTGCGAAAAAAATAGCACAGAATCTGAGACTTGTCCATATCAAAAGGTGGAACAAACTACATGATTTCCCGAAGTCCGGCAGTGTTTACTGGTGACTGATGATCTTCATCCCCATGATCTCCTGAAAAAGGGCCACATGAACCGTGTGGTCGATTTGGCGATCGAACAAGGACTTGATCCTGTCTTCTCTGAGGCCAACCGTTCTTTATATCTTGATAAAGGAGTGGGTGTCTGATATCTTTACCAATAATTAGGGAATTCGTGACAATTCACCGCAGAGTTCGCAGAGAACGCAGAGAAAATATGAATTTGAAAAAATATGTAACCGTTCACGGGTTCAATGGTTCACGGGTTCAGGGTTCACCGAAATTTGAACTGTCCTACGAGCAAGGCTAACGAAAGAAAGGTAACCCTGAACGGTGAACTCTGAACCTGTGAACGGTTACAACAGCCATTGATGAAAAAAGAGAAAAATAAAAGCGGATCTGAGAAAGAAGTTCCAAAGGGGGGCTACTCGCCTGTCGATCCGCCGCAGGCGAACCGGCCCTCAATGGATTCCGCTCTTGTCAAATTCGACCCGCTTCAGCGATATTTGCAAGAAGTCGGCCAGTACGAACTTCTTTCGAGGGAAGAAGAGAAGGAGCTTGCCATCCGGGTCAAGGAACATGGAGATCCAGAGGCAGCCTACAGGATGATTACTTCTAACCTGAGACTTGTGGTGAAAATTGCCATAGAGTTCCAGCGGGTCTGGATGCAAAATCTGCTTGACCTGATCCAGGAAGGCAATATTGGCCTTATGCAAGCCGTGCAGAAGTTTGACCCTTATAAGGGGGTTAAGTTCTCATATTATGCCTCTTTTTGGATCAAGGCATATATCCTAAAATTCATTATGGACAATTGGCGATTGGTCAAGATCGGAACGACCCAGGCCCAACGAAAACTTTTCTTCAGGCTGAAAAAAGAAAAACAGAGACTTGTATCCGAGGGCTTTGATCCCAAACCAAAACTCCTTTCTGAAAGGCTTGGGGTCTCCGAACAGGAGGTCACGGATATGGATCAACGCCTCGACAGATGGGAAGTATCGCTGGATGCGCCGATCAAGGAAGGCTCGGACAACGAGCGGATCGAATTCATTGCTGCGCAGGCAGCGTCTGCCGAGACCCAGGTGGCCAAGAAAGAAATGGAGGCTATTATCCGCGAAAAGCTTGGGTCGTTTAAGAAGCGGTTAAGTGAGCGAGAACTCTATATCCTTGAAAAACGTATATTTTCTGACACACCCGCAACCCTTCGAGAGATAGGTGAGAGTTATGGTATTACAAGGGAGCGTGTGCGGCAGATTGAAAACAGCATGATCAAGAAGATGAGGACACACTTCCAACGCGAGATACCCGATTTTGAATCATTCGTCGGGGAACTGGGTACAGATGGTTGATTGGTTGAGTAGAGATACTTATGAAATTGTTTAAGATACTTATACCTGTTGGCATGATATTCCACCTGGCCGCTTGTGCTGTACCCCAAAGGATTCCACCTGTTGACGTGGCATCTCCGGAAGTCAAGCCTAAAGATACCGGTGGTTACTATTACTACACCGAGTCACACCTGATGAGGAGACGCGGGAAACTCGACGAGGCTGTAAGGTTACTAAAA
The DNA here is from genome assembly GCA_019307135.1 of Deltaproteobacteria bacterium. Lineage (GTDB taxonomy): Bacteria > Desulfobacterota > Desulfobacteria > Desulfobacterales. The sequence goes on along the minus strand of JAFDKF010000009.1, from coordinate 14,490 downwards.
GAAGCGGTGGTGAGGGATGAAGATTCCATTTTTCTAAAGAATGAATTGGTAAAGCTCTATCTTCATCAGAACGACTATAAGGCAGCCTCGGGAGTTACACAGGATATTATCCAAAAGCATCCCGACCATCTTCCCTCGCTAATCATGTTGGGAGGCATTTATGCGGCCCTGAATCAGCATGCCGAGGCAATTGATGCCTATAAGAAGGCCCTGGCACTTGATCCGAAGTCTGAGAATATCCACTTCCTGTTGGGCTCGGAGTATACCAAGATCAAGCAACCGGACAAAGCGATGAAGCTCTATCAGGAACTGATCCAGATCAATCCTGCATCATTTGGCGGGCATTTTTACCTGGGGACCCTTTATGCCGTCATGAAGCATTACGATAAGGCCGAGGCCGCGTTACTGAAAGCAATTGAACTGAAGCCAAAGTATGAGCGGGCCTTTTTTGAACTTATCAGTATTTACGAAGTTACTGGCAAACACGAAAAGGTTATCCAGACCTACAACAAGATTCTGGCCAGCAATCCGGAGAACCTCAGAGCAGCCATTGGGCTTGGCCATTCCTACTTACAGATGGGTCGATCCGATGAGGCCGAGGGTATATTCGAAGAGCTAAAGCTTCGGAGCAAATCCGATCCGCGGGTTATCAGACAGATTGCCTTGATATACCTGGATGAGAAAAGATACGAGGAGGCCTCGGACACCTTGCAGGTACTTTTGAGAGATGATCCAGACAACCCGGATCTCCATTACTTTCTGGGGATGGCATTTGAGGGACTTAAGAAGACAGACAAGGCAATCGCATCCTTTGAAAGGGTTCCTGAAACGTCATCCTATCATCGGAGCGCTGTCGTTCATCTCGGGTTTCTGTACAAGGAAGAAGGTGAGACTGAAAAGGCAATCCGTGTGATGAATGAAGCAATTGAGAAGGAGCCAGACGATCCTGAGCTCCATCTATTCCTGGGTGCCTTGTATGAAGAGATGGAATCATATGATAAAGCAGTGGTAACCCTCAAGAAGGGGTTAGAGCTTGAACCTGACAGCGTAAGACTTCGTTTTCGACTCGGTGTGGTTTATGACAAGGCCAATGACAAAAAGGGCTGCATAGAAGAAATGAAGGCTGTCATTAATGTAGACCCAACCCACGCCGAGGCATTGAACTATCTGGGCTACACGTATGCGGAGCTTGGCAGAAATCTTGATGAGGCTGAAGATTTGATCAAAAAGGCCATGAAACAGAAACCAAACGACGGCTATATTGTGGACAGCTTAGGATGGGTCTATTACAAGAAAGGGCTTTATAAAAGGGCTATTAAGTTTCTCGAGGAAGCGGTCAGCTTGGCTCCCGATGATCCCACCATTCTGGAACACCTGGGCGATGCCTATATGAAGGCAAACAATCCAAAGAAGGGCTTGCAATACTACAAGAAGTCCCTGGAAAAGAAAGGAGAAGATACAAAGGCGCTTGAAGAGAAGATACAATGTGTTGAAAAACAACTGGACCAGGATGCGTAGACCTTGAACAAAATTGAACGTTCTGCAAAGGCCTTTATTCTTGCGGCCCTGGTTTTTCCATTATGCCTTCTATGCCTTCATGGATGTGTCCGAAGACCCAAAGCCTTTCCGACTGAACCTGGTCCGGACGTCAGCCGTATTTTAGAGTCTCTCAAGGAGTGTAAGAATGAGCTCAAGAGCTTTAGTGGAGTCGGCAGGTTCAGGGCAGTTCGCGGGACCGGCGCGAAAACTCTTCGCATGGTGTGGATAGGGTCTCAACCACAAAACCTGCGAGTGGAGATATTGGGACCATGGGGGCAGCCCACCCTGACCTTTGTAATCAATGGATCGAGTTTCTTTCTCCATTCCCGTCAAGATAATCGCTATTTCAAGGGGGACGCCACTGTCGGCAATCTTTCACGTTTTGTGTCCGTGCCTGTGAGGGCCGAGGACCTCTTTGGGCTCTTGGCAGGTCAGCCCCCTATTCTCCCATTTCACCATGCCAAGATTCGAGCCTCGACAGCGGAGGGCGGATGGCTTCTAAGCCTTTACAAAAAATGGGGACGTCTGATTGAAAAGATATGGCTGAAAGACGACGCAAAGGCTGTTGAGCAAGTTGAGGTGTTTGACGGTTGGGGTAATCTACAATACAGGGCTGCATTCAGTGAATTTCATGAGGTGGAATCCCTTTGTCTTCCACACAAAATCGTGATCTCAAGCACAGAGGGGTCGCTTTGGTCACTCACGGTGGAAAAGTTCCAGACAAAGATCTCGATCCCAGACGGGGCTTACACCCTGGAGGTTTTTGGTTCCCAGGTGATAGACCTCAATTCCTGAGGAGTCTCGTTGAATAGTTGAGTAGTCGATTAGTTGAGTGGTTGGATGGAAAACGACTCAACGACTCAACCACTTAACGGCTTAACCGTGTAATACCATGAGGTTTGCTGCTGATCGAATGCTCGGAAAGCTGGCCAAATGGCTTCGTATTCTTGGTTACGATACCCTTTACTCCCGCACATTGTCCAACGACAGATTTCTTGCATTGGGAGACAAAGGCCGGATTCTTCTATCACGCAATACCCGGCTTGTGGGAAAGATGGCACCAGACAGGTTGATATTTGTGGAAGCGAATGATCCTCAGGTGCAGCTCCAGTGCCTCATCCGCTTCCTTGGTCTCAAACCCGATCCGAATAGATTCTTTGCTCGTTGTACAGTCTGCAACGGGCTCCTCAAGCCTATCGAGCCCGAGGATGTGCTTGGAAAAGTACCTGAGCACATATGGACCAGCCACAATAGATTCTCCGAATGCAAGACCTGTGGAAGGATCTACTGGCCAGGAAGTCACCTGGCACGGAGTCGCCGGGAGATAAGGCGGCTGTTGGGAGTGTGAGCGATTTTGGATTTTGGATTGGGGATTGCGGAATTGAAAACCAAACGATTAATCACGAAAGCACGAAAGGATGAAGACACGAAAGGGGAGGAAGAGTTTCTACCGGAAGAAAGGAGAGCATCGAAGTGGCTGAATCAGAAAAAACGTGTGATCTTAAGACCAGTGGCTCCGGGGGTACGGCAAAGATGGCCCATGATATACAGGATCTTATGATTCAAAGCTCCCTGGAAAAAATCAAACACAAACTGATGATCATGAGCGGCAAGGGAGGTGTGGGCAAGAGCAGCATCGCGGCCAACATTGCTGTGGCCCTGTCAAACAGAGGCCTGAAAGTGGGCCTCATGGACGTTGATTTCCACGGGCCAAGCATTGGGAGCATCATGGGGCTTTCTGGATTCCTGGATGTGGTGGATGGCAACTTCGCGCAACCCAAGGCATTCTCAGAGAACCTGAAAGTCGTGTCGATGGCCTCTCTCTTGCAAGATGAGAACCAGGCGATAATCTGGCGAGGTCCGGCCAAGATCGGCGCGATTCGCCAGTTTATCGCAGATGTGAAATGGGACAACCTGGACTATCTGATAATCGACTCTCCTCCGGGAACCGGGGATGAACCCCTGACCGTGGCCCAGACCATACCAACTGCCAAGGCGATCATCGTCACCACGCCCCAGGATATTTCGCTTGCCGATGTACGGAAATCGATCAATTTTTGCAAGCACGTGAACATGGAAGTATTAGGGCTCATAGAGAACATGGGTACCTTTATATGCCCCCATTGCGGAGAACCTGTTGACCTGTTCAAGAAAGATGGTGGCAAGGCTACTGCAGAACGGATGGCCGTACCATTTTTGGGAACGATCCCTTTCTATCAAGACATGGTCAGAGCCTGCGACAAGGGCAGGCCGGTCATGAGCAATAAGAGTGATTCGCAATTTCACAAGGCATTTAAGGAGATCATGCACAAGATCATTGAAAAAGCGTGAATCCTGAAAAGAAGCGATCTAAAGTGCCTAAAGTGAGCTAAAGTTGAGGACGATGAACGTCTAACCCAGAGGTTCCCTTTGAATACAAAGAGGATTGCCCTTGAAAGCAGGTTGCGACGCTGCAAGAACGTAATAACCCTGGGGGTTCGGACAAATCTTTCCGACTATGAGGATTGGCAAATAGAGCTGATTTGCAAGTCCGATGTTATTTTTTATCCCACGGCATTCTACGCCGATATATTTGATACCATTGGCAAACGGACTTTTCCTAACTATCATACGTACAAATATGTGATGGACAAGATCAAGCAGACAGCCCTTTTCAACCTCCTTAAGGTTCCTCACCCCAGGACCCGGGTTTTTTATGGGGATTATCAAAAGTCGGAAATATTGGAACACTTTCGATTTCCCTTTGTGGCCAAGATCCCACGGGGTTCAGCCCTTGGCAGAGGCATATACCTGATCCGGAATGAGTCTGAACTTGCCGCATACAACAGATTGAGCCGCGCTGCCTACATACAGGAATACCTTAAGATCGACCGGGACCTTCGCGTTGTCTTGATTCATGGCCGGATCATCCATGCCTACTGGCGCATTGCTCGCCCAGGTGAGTTTCGCACGAACGTGTCACAAGGTGCCACCATCAGTTTTGATAGCATTCCAGAGGAAGGTCTGGCCCTTGCCCAAAACACGGCCCGTCTTTGCCAGCTGGATGACGTGGGGCTGGACATCTGTTTTTCGAATGGTCGATATTGGGTCCTTGAGGCAAACATGAAATATGGACACGAGGGGTTCAAACAGGCTGGAATCGATTTTCATAAGCTCATTGATGAAATGATTGAAAATGGAGAGATCTGATAAAATCGTGGAACAATTTTATGATTCACTCGATTTGCAGAAAGTAAAGGAATCCCTGAACGAGCGCGAAGGGCGTTTCCTTTCGCCTATGGCCGCTCATAGCAAGGATGCCATCCGCCGTTTTCCAGACGAACGTATCGATACTGGTCATCGGCAAAACTATGCAGCGGACTCTGATCGCATCCTTCATTCGTTGGCCTATACGCGCTATATTGACAAGACCCAGGTCTTTTATCTGGTAGATAATGACCACATTACCCACAGGGTGCTTCATGTGCAACTGGTTTCCAAGATTTCTCGCGCTATCGGCCGTTTTCTCGGGCTGAATGAAGACCTCATTGAAGCCATTGCCCTTGGCCACGACATTGGTCATTGCCCGTTCGGTCACGACGGGGAGAGATACTTGTCGGAGTTGTGTGAGGCCCACGGCATGGGTCCGTTTCGACACAATATTCAGAGCGTGAGATTTCTGGACAAGATCGAACGAAAGGGTAGGGGCTTGAATCTAACGCTCCAGGTACTGGACGGGATCCTTTGTCATGACGGCGAGATCCATACTCAAGCACTATGTCCACAGCGAGAAAAGACCTTCCAAACTTTTGATCAGGAGATAGCCAACAAGGCTGCTGATCCGGACATACCTATAACACCCATGACCCTGGAAGGGTGTGTTGTGCGCATGGCTGACACCATCAGCTACATCGGACGAGACATTGAAGACGCCATCCGCTTGAACCTCATCAAAAGGAGTGAGCTTCCAAAGCCCTCTGTGGCACGATTAGGGGACACCAACGGGACCATTGTGTACAACCTGGTGACCGATGTCATCAAGAACAGCTTCAAAAAGACTACCGTAGCCTTTAGCCTTGAGGTCTCAAAGGCCCTGAAAGGATTCAGAGAATTCAACCTGAATGAGATATATCTCAATCCGAAAATAAAACCGGAAGCAGGGAAGATCGGGCGCGTTTTTCAAGTGTTGTTTGAACGTTATCTCAAAGATCTTGACCAGGGCAATGATGCCTCTATCATCTTTACGGATTATCTCGATGGCATGTCCGATGAATACAAGAACAATACCACCCATGCAGAGATCGTGCGAGACTTCATCTCTGGCATGACAGACGAGTACTTTCTGAGGCAGTGCCCTCAGGAAATCCGGCCCAGGAGGATTACTGGACGGTTTTAGGCACATAAGGTTCATTGAGTTTAGAGACTTAACCGGTCCATGGAACCTGAAAAGACCTATCAACATCTGGAAGATCTGGCACAACAATTAGGGATTTCAATAAGATATGAGGATCTATACGACCCTGAAGTCCCTGCAACAAGCGGCCTGTGCAAGGTGAGAGGCCGCCATTTTTATATTATGGATAGATCAAAGAGCCTTCCCTACAAAATCAGGCTTTTGAGTCAATGCCTATGCCGGATGGATCTGGATAGCGTCTACCTACTGCCAGCCATCAGAGAACTCCTAAACGCAGCCCGCAGGACCACCCACGCAGACTAGTTCCCTGAGCAGCCCAATCTACAGACTTCCGAACGAGTTCCTAACCCGGATAAACCGGAAATACGAAGCACGAAATCCGAAATGCGAAACAAATCCAAAATACTAAATGTTCAAATGTTCAAAACAGCAGGAGCGGTCTCAAGCGCGATTGAAAGGTCGGAAGGTCAGAATGCCTTATCGTTTCTTATTTTTGAATTTTTGTCATTTGATATTGTTTCGGATTTGCGGCTGACGCCTTGAGAACAGTACGATATTCGGATTTCGAATTTATTTTCTGCAGTGAGGTGGGGATACCGTCGAGGCCTTTAGTTTAGCGGCTCGCGATTAAAGTTGACATAATATATATTATCGGACGCTATCGAAAACTGGCAAAAATATGGTGAGGCCTTGCCACCCAAAAAGAGATTGTCGGTGATGTCAACATATGGTATGGATTTTTTATGGATAATCAATTCATGCTCCCGGAGCGGCGCATTTACACGGTGAGCGATCTCACGCGGGCTATTAAAGGGCTTCTTGAAAACGCTTATCCGTTTGTGTGGATTGCGGGCGAAATCTCCAATTTTCGGATACCAGTATCCGGGCATTTCTACTTTACACTAAAGGACCCAGGGGCCCAGATTAACGCCGTTATGTTCCGGGCTCAGAACCGGAACATAAAATTCCGGCCAGAAGACGGAATGGCAGTAGTTGCCATGGGGCGGCTCAATTTGTATGAGCTCAAAGGGATCTATCAGATTATCATAGAATATTTGGAGCCCGAGGGTATAGGTGTCCTGCAATTAGCTTTTGAACAGCTCAAGGCCAGGCTGGCAACCGAAGGACTGTTTGAGGAAAAACACAAGCGTCCTCTCCCGTTCCTGCCGCAAAAGATTGGAGTTGTCACCTCCCCTACCGGTGCCGTCATCCGTGACATCATGCACGTCATCAATCGCAGGTTTCCAAATGTGGCCGTCGATATTGCACCGGTTAAGGTCCAGGGAGAGGGAGCCGCCGAGGAGATTGCAGAAGCGCTCCGATTGCTCAATGACATGGGCGATGCCGACGTCATTGTGCTGGCTCGAGGGGGCGGTTCCCTGGAGGATCTCCAAGCATTTAACTCAGAGGTCGTAGCACGCGCCATTTTTGCCTCTCATATCCCTGTTATTTCAGCCGTAGGCCACGAAACAGATTTCACCATTGCTGATTTTACTGCTGATGTGCGTGCGCCAACACCCTCGGCCGCGGCAGAGCTAATCGTACCGGTCAAACAGGAACTATTGAGACGCATACAGGAGATTAGGGGCGCCCTAAAAAACGCCATATTTCAGAGAGTTCGGCTCTTGAGAGAACGCACAAGCCAGGTTTCAAGGCGGCTGGTCCATCCCGGCAGGCAGGTGGCCGACTATCGATTGCGTCTTGACGATGCTGTCGGAAGAATCGTGCGGGGGCTTTCAAGGCAATTAGACGACAAAAGAGATGGTCTATATATGATGAGAGAGCGACTCAGCCGGTGCAGTCCTCTCCTTATGGCCGAGGATCTTAATGTATTACTTAAACACCATCGCCAAACCCTCTCATCTGCAATGCAATTCTTCTTAGAATCTAAGAATGGCACACTTCGCACCGCTGTGGCCAGGTTGAACGCCTTGAATCCCTTGGCCATCTTGCAGCGCGGCTACAGCGTGACGCGAACCTTGCCGGAGTATGCTCTGGTCAAGGATGTTCAGCAGGTGAGTGTGGGACAGCAGGTAGAGGTCACTGTCTCAAGGGGGGCGATGGTCTGCCTGATAGAGAGGAAGCAAGAGGATGGCCAAGCAGACATTTGAGAGTGCCATGAGGCGATTGGAATCGATCGTGCACGAGTTGGAAAGCGGCGACCTGAGTCTTGATGATGCCCTGAAGAAGTTTCAAGAGGGTGTCAAGTTATCAAGGTTCTGCTCAAGCAAGTTGGACGAAACCGAAAAAAGGGTCTCCATGCTTCTCAAGGACGAGGAAGGAAAGGTTCATGCAGAGCCCTTTTCGCCAGAAAAGAATGAAATGGAGTAATGGAGTGTTTGACCTAAAGGCTTACCTGAAGGAAAAGCAGCAAACCGTCAATGCTGCCCTCACGAAATTCTGGGACAGTAGCGGGCCCTACCCTACCCCGCTGGTCCAGGCCATGCGTTACTCCCTTGAAGCAGGGGGCAAACGGCTGCGTCCTATCCTGTGCATTGCAGCTTCAGAAGCCGTCGGGGGCTCTGAGGCGGATGTGATGCCTGCTGCATGTGCCCTTGAGCTCATCCATACTTATTCTTTGATCCATGATGATCTTCCGGCCATGGACGATGACGACCTCCGTCGTGGCAAACCGACGTGCCACAAGGCATTCAATGAGGCCACTGCCATCATGGCCGGAGACGCATTGCAGACTGCTGCCTTTGAGGTCCTGGCAGATGCAGGGCGGCACCACCAGGGTGACGCCTTCAAGTGGCTGGAGGTCACTTATCTAATTGCCCGGGCTGCAGGCTTTTCCGGTATGGTGCAAGGCCAGATGATGGATATCTCCTCTGAGGGAAAAGGAATCACTTTGGAAGAGCTTGAGAGGCTTCATCGACTTAAAACCGGGGCGCTTATTGAGGCTTCTGTGCAGGCCGGTGCGATCCTTGGCGGAGGCAACCTCCAGGAACTAACCGCTGTGAGTACTTATGGCCGGGATATCGGACTTGCCTTTCAGGTAGCTGACGACATACTGAACATTGAAGGAAAGCCTGAGATGCTTGGCAAGCCTGTTGGCAGCGATCGGGACCACCAAAAGGCGACTACTCCATCTTTGATGGGTCTGGAACAGGCCAAAGCCCGCGCAGGCGAACTGATAGATAACGCCTTGGAAGAGCTTAGGATCTTTGGCAAAAAAGGGGAGCCCCTTGCTGCGATTGCACGATATGTGGTTGAAAGAACAAGATAAGTTAATCGAGTGCCTAAAGTGAACTAAAGTGCCTAAAGTTAATGGAATAATACCAATCATTGGGACAAGCTTCTTCTCCGCCGAAGGCGGATCAACTTTAGCTCACTTTAGGCACTTTAGCTCACTTTATTCAACAAGAGGTTAGAGTGAAATACCTGGATAAAATTGAATCTCCAGAAGACCTAAAACGATTACAGCGGTCAGAACTTCCAGAACTGGCCAGAGAGATCCGCAAAGTAATCATTGAAACGGTTTCCCGGACGGGCGGGCATCTGGCCCCCAGCCTGGGAGTGGTCGAGTTAACCATAGCCTTGCTCTACGTCTTTGATCCCCCGAACGACAAAATCATATGGGACGTTGGCCACCAGGCATATGCCCACAAACTGCTCACAGGGCGGAGAGATCGATTTCACACCCTGCGACAGTATGGTGGCCTGAGCGGGTTCACCCGCATGAGCGAAAGTCCTTACGATGCCTTTTCCACAGGTCATGCAAGCACTTCCATTTCCGCGGGCGTTGGGATTGCGTGCGGCAAGTGCCTGAAAAAAGATCCTGCCAAGATTGTTGCGGTCATCGGAGATGGTTCTGCAACGGGCGGCTTGGCCTATGAAGGGTTCAACCAGGCGGGTGACCTGGAGAAAAACCTTATTGTGATCCTAAATGACAACGAGATGTCCATTGCCCGAAACGTTGGAGTACTTTCCTCGTTTTTGAGTCGAAAACTCTCTGCCAAATACTTTATGGACCTTAGAGAAGAACTCAAGGACTTCTTGAAGTCCCTTCCGAAATTTGGGGATGATATGTACAACCTGGCCAAGCGAACCGAAGACTCGTTCAAGGCGTTTATTACACCAGGGATGCTCTTTGAATCGTTCAAGTTTAAGTATTTTGGTCCCATCAAAGGTCATAGATTGGATCACTTGATTGACACACTCCAGAACGTAAAGGAGATGACCAAGCCTGTCCTGCTTCATGTCACGACGAGAAAAGGTAAAGGTTATCCGCCTGCAGAGCGCAACCCTACCTATTTTCATGGCGTCGGGGCTTTTGAAATCACAACCGGAAATGGTATTTCCCCTCAGAAAACACCTCCGACCTATACGGAGGTGTTTGGAAACACACTCGTTGAGCTTGCCCGAAAAAATGATCGTATCGTGGCGGTCACGGCGGCCATGCCCGAGGGAACCGGACTCAAGGCATTTTCCGAGGCATTTCCCGAACGTTTTTTTGATGTGGGCATCGCCGAACAGCATGCCGTGACCTTTGCGGCCGGCATGGCTACTGAGGGATTTCGTCCGGTGGTTGCTATCTATTCCACCTTTTTGCAGCGAGCCTATGACCAGATCCTTCACGATGTATGCCTTGAGCAGCATCCTGTGGTCTTTGCTATAGACCGTGGGGGAATCGTTGGTGAAGATGGGCCCACGCATCACGGTCTGTTTGATTTTTCCTACCTTCGCAGCCTTCCAAATATGGTAGTCATGGCACCAAAGGATGAAAACGAACTGCGACACATGCTGATGACGGCCCTTGACCATCCTGGCCCGATAGCCTTCAGGTATCCGAGAGGCTATGGCACCGGGATCTTTACAGATAACAAAATCCATACCCTTCCTGTCGGCAAGGGAGAGGTCCTCACCACTGGTGGTGATGTCTTGATACTGGCTGTCGGCGTGACAGTAACGGCAGCCCTTGAGGCCAGAAAACAACTTGAAGACCAGAACATTTCAGCCACAGTGGTCAACAGCCGTTTTGTAAAGCCCCTCGATGCTGAGTTGATTACCCGACTTGCCAGGGAGATTCCATTCATCCTGACTGTTGAGGAGAATGTATTGCAAGGTGGCTTTGGAAGTGCGGTGCTCGAGTGCTTGGCAGACGCGCGCATCACGTCCAGCCCAGTGGTACGGCTCGGGATTTCGGATACCTTTGTGCAACATGGCTCACAGCAGGTTTTGCGTTCAAAGTACGGCATTGATACACCTGCAATTGTAAAAGCCGTCAGGGATATGCTTCAATGAACTCCCACAGCCTTGCTGTAGACGTGGGTGGCATCTTCATGAAAAACCCGGTGATGACCGCGTCTGGCACTTTCGGGTATGGACAGGAGCTAGCCTCGCTCGTTGATCTAAACAGACTGGGTGGCATCATTGTAAAGGGCCTTTCTCTCAAACCCTCTGCTGGCAATCCCCCCCCTCGGACGGTAGAGACGTGCGGGGGGATGCTGAATGCTATTGGCCTTGAAAACGTGGGGCTGGAAGCCTTTGTGCAGGAGAAGCTCCCGTTTCTTCAAACTTTGGAGACCCCCGTTGTCCTGAATATTTACGGCCACGAGACCAAGGCCTATGCTGAACTGGCTGAACGGATCCAGGATCTGGAGGGAATAGCCGGCATCGAGGTAAACATCTCGTGCCCTAATGTTAAGGCCGGCGGGATCGCCTTTGGGACCGATCCAAAGATGGCCTTTGAGGTGATGAAAGCGGTGAGGGAAAAGACAAGGCTTCCATTGATCGCCAAGCTTTCGCCAAATGTGGTCGATATTAAGGCCATCGCACGGAGCGTAGAGGAAGCAGGAGCCGATGCGGTCTCACTTATCAATACGATCACCGGAATGGCCGTGGATGTGGCGACGCGCCGGCCCAAACTTGCCAACATCACAGGAGGGCTTTCCGGACCCGCCATAAAACCGATTGCGCTACGAATGGTATGGGAGGCGGCCCAGGCGGTGCGTGTGCCGATCATTGGCATAGGAGGGATAATGGACGCCTCGGATGCCCTGGAGTTTTTGATTGTAGGTGCCCGTGCCGTACAGGTTGGTACTGCCAATTTTGTCAACCCACGGGCAACTCTGGAGATTGTGGAAGGCCTTAGATCCTATCTTGTGGAGAACAACATCACGGATATCAGCAACATCATCGGGAGCCTAAGGACAGAACTTGGCTCCGCTACGCTCCGCAATTAGTCGAGTCGTCAAGTGGTCGAGTTGTTCTCGCCCGGCTTGACCATTTTCCCACTCGACCACTTGACGACTTACCGGTATGCCAAGAGGGCCTCGGCCAACTTGAGATCTTCAGGTGTGGTAATCTTGATGTTGTAGGGATCACCCGGAATCACCTTTACCACCTCACCACACAGCTCTACCAATTCAGCATCATCGGTCCCCACACAAGCTTTCTTTTGTGCGGCCACATGGGCTCCGAGGATAAGATTATAGTCAAATGCTTGAGGGGTTTGGGCCATCCTGATCGTGTGACGCTTCATGGTCGCAATTACACGGTCATGTTCGTCTACGGTCTTTATGGTGTCGCTTGCTGCTACGGCCAGGATGCAGCCCCCATATTTCTTGGCCACCCCAACGCACTCAGTGATCCGGTCGCTCTTGATCAATGGCCGGACACCATCGTGGATAACTACCAGGCCAAACCTGCCGTCAATGGCCTTCAAGCCATTGTAGACCGACTCCTGTCTTGTGGCACTCCCTGAAACCAGATGAATCGGTTTGATAGGTCTTAGCGGATCTATGATCTCCTTTTTGCAAAAAGGATCATCACCCCGAGGGATTACTATGAATATCTCTTCAACCGCATCGCACTTTTCAAAGGCGAGAAGGGTGTGGGCCAGCACAGGGCGGTCTCCCAGCATCATGTATTGCTTTTTGGCTGTGATCCCCATCCTGGTCCCCTGCCCTGCCGCCACAATAACTGCGGCAACCCTGCTTGCGGATTGCGGATTGCGCCCGCCTGCCTCGCCTGAGCCCGTCCGCCTCGGCTGAGCCTCGCGATGCCGGGCGTGGCGAGAGCGATGGCGGGCAGGGATTGGGGATTTTCGATTACTGACCACTGACCACTTACTGCTTCAGGTAGGAAAGCTCTTTGGGCAGCGGAATCCCCTTGCCCATTGAATCTTCACCGTAGTTTACACTAGCCAGAACCTGGATGTCTCTCAAGGCGCGCACATCGCCCTTAAATGCAACGTCCTTGATGCCCTCTTTTTGAATCTTGCCGCCGGCCCACTGGATGTCCAGGACACTGCTCGCGTCAAATCGATCAGAGTCCACCCACAGTTCCACGTGACCTCCGTAATGCTGAACGATCTTGGCCACCAGCATGCAGGGCCGACTGTGAAAACCAAGCTCTTGTGGTATGCCCACTACAACGGAACCCTGCTCCATATTCTCATTTAAGACCTCTTGGGCGAGATCCTGACCCTGTACCAAGAAATACCAAATATAATAAAGACCATAATTCACAATGCGATCAAGAATATGTTCAGGCCTGACAGCCCTGGCCAACTCATCACGCACCCGTTTGTAAATGTTCTTGTAGCCGACCTCATGGAGGTGCCGTTCATAGTAGTGTAAGAGACGACGTGTAAGCTCCAGGAGGTGAAGTACTACTGAGATGTACCCGCGAAGCCGCTTGAGTTTGATATTACGAAACCGGAGTCCGCTTCTATTCACGTACGTGTCAAAGGATGATTGCAGGCTGTGGACAACCATTTCAAATCGCCGCGCCTCTTGTTCGTTAAAGCTGGAAGGAACAATGGCCCTAATCTGATCTATGCTGTACGGCTCATAAAAACCCAATGTTTCAAATTCGTTGGCTACCCTCAAGAACTCAGTGGTTATCTTGACATTATTTTTCTTCTCCTCCTCCAGGTTTTCATCGTCGATGTCAAACTCAAGAGAGGTCTGAGTGGCTATTCCAGGAAAATCATCCCACAAAAAACGGTCTTCAGGCAAGTTAATATGCAGGCGCTCGGCTGATTCCAAGGCATTGCGAGATATCTTCCTCAAAGAATCTACCAGGAATTTGTGAGTAGCATATCCGCCATTCCTAAATCCCTCGGTCTTCGCCAAGTCATACAAAGGAAGCCGCTTGGAAATGTGTTTCTGGGAGTAACTGGCTTCAGACAGGTTTCTTACAGTGGAGACCAGCTCACGATAATAATACCAGTTGGAATTGTTTTTTGCGCCATGAAAGTCCAAAAAATCTTCCAAGAGCTTGGAGCTTGAGACCATCTTAGCGTACAGTCTCTTGGTAAAGGTCTTCCGGACGGACTCAGTTTCACAGATATAGATGCAGCACTTCAAGAACTCCTCGGAAAATATCCGTACCTTTTCGGCAAAATCGGTCTTATGGGGAACAGTCATGGGCTCTTGCATGATCTAACCGGGATAAGCCGGAATTCAGGAATTCCTTAATCCCTAAATTTAATTGAATGCTTATTGACTTAGCTGCCAAAGATGTATATAGCCCCCGCAAAGGGGGTAAGCTATGCCCAGCCGTTATAGGGAGCGAAGCTTGCTGGACTTTCAAAAGAGCTTTGCCAC
>JAFDKF010000092.1 GCA_019307135.1 Deltaproteobacteria bacterium | reverse complement strand
CGATTCTGCGCCCGCGGCAATGGCCGCCAGGCGGGAAAAAGCGTTCGGATCTGAGACAGCCATCTCGGCGAGTATCTTCCGGTCGATTTCTACGCGCGCACGCTTCAATCCTTGTATCAAACGACTGTATGACAGGTTGTTAAGTCGTGCTGCCGCATTGATCCGGGCGATCCACAATCTCCTGAAATCCCGCTTGCGCGTCCTTCGATCCCTGTAAGCATACTGTAATGCCTTGTCCACGGCGTCGGCTGCCGTGCGGTACAGCTTGCTGCGACCGCCGCGGTAACCCTTGGCAAGCTTCAATATTTTTTTTCGCCTTTTTCTGGCCTTAAAACCCCGTTTGACTCGCATGAATGGTCCTCCTGTGTCGTGAATCGTGCATAGCGCATAGCGCAGAGCGTTTTCTTGCTCTATGCTCTATGCTCTATGCTCTATGCTCTATGCGCTTTGCGCTCTGCGTCTTCCCATCACTTGTACGGAATCAGTACGTTCACCATACGCTTGTTGTTTTTGTCGATAATATGGGACTTTCGAAGCGTCCGCTTCCTTTTTGATGTCTTCTTGGTCAGGATATGGTTTGCATTCGACCTTGAATAGACTATTTTTCCCGTTCCCGTTACCTTAAAGCGCTTTGCAGCACCTCGGTTCGTCTTTATTTTGGGCATTGTTTCTGTCCTCTCTTTATCTTTATCGTCTAATTGTTTAGTCCACAGATTTCGCAGATTACACGGATTACTCTAATCATTATGAAGGATGACGCGAAATCTATAGGGTTTAATGAGAAATCTTTGTTGTGCAACCTGCTGGAAGTGCAAGATTTCTCCCGGAGCCTGTCCTGAGCATAATACTAAGATTCCTCCCTGGCCCAGACCGGGTTTCTTCTCCTGGAGATATTCTCGAGCCCCTGTCGCGCCAAGGCGGGCGCTTCGCTCGGAATGACAGAAACGAAGGGGTCGAAATGACATATTCACTTAATTTCACTTCTTGCCAAACCATCAACCCTTAATTCAAGAGCATTCAGGGTGGGGGTGTGAACGGTTACCGATTTTCGAATAACGATTAATGAATTCCGAAGAGTAGATTTCCGGGGAGTTATTTGGGGGCAAGAATCATGACCATGATGCGGCCCTCTCTCCTGGCTCCCTGCTCCACGACGGCAAGTTCTGATGTTTCTTCAGCCACACGCTGTAAAAGCGCTGCCCCAAGATTTGTGTGGGCAAGCTCTCGTCCCCTGAAGATGATCGTAACCTTTACCTTATCCCGATTCTGCAGGAAACGCTTTATGTGGCGCACCTTAACCTGCAAGTCATGCTCTCCGGTCATGGGACGTATTTTTATCTCTTTGACTTGAAAAGTTGACTGCCGTTTCTTGGCCTCTTGAAATTTCTTGCTCTGTTCGTACTTGTATCGGCCATAATCCATGATTCGACAAACCGGCGGACTAACATTGGGAGCAACCTCAACCAGATCCAACCCGTGGGATTCTGCTGTTTCCAAAGCCTCCTTAAACGGCACGACCCCGACTTGCTTGCCGTCTAGATCTATCAACCGCACCTCTTTGGCCCGAATCCTTCGGTTTACATTGATGCGCTTAGCTATATTCTTCACCTCCTTGATGGTTAAGGCGCAAAAAGCATAACGCAAAGTGCATGGCGTTTTTCTGCTCTCTGGTCTTTCCGCTTCGCTCTCTGCTCTCTGCTCTCTGCGCTATGCACTATGCGTGACTACCCATAAACGAATTCTTGGCATCCTTCATTTTCGCCACAAAGTAGTTTACACTTTTTTTCACCACTCCAGGTTTCAGGTTTCAGGTTTCAGGTTTCAGGTTTCAGTGTTCAGTGTTTCAGTGTTTCTTGCATCTGACACCTGAAACCTGAAACCTGACACCAAAAAGTACACCTGAAACCAAAAAGTACGAACAAAAGAATTTATCTCTTGGCGCCCGCATTCTTGAAAAGTGTAAACCGAGGAATGAAGGATGCCGAATTCTTTTTATACTACAAGACGTACCGTTCACACAAGATTTTATGGCGACTTACCCCACAAAAATCGGACGTCGAGAAAGGCATTGTGGCAAGGGCAACCCCAAAAAAGGTTTCTCCTTCATCTGTGGCTCGATTTCTGCCAGAAGCTCGGGCAGAGCCATCTTTCTCTGAGCCCCGTCCCTGGTTCGGACGTTGAGGCACTGTTCTGCAACCTCTTTTGCTCCCAAAACCAAAATATAGGGGATCCATTCCCTTTCCGCATCCCTTATTTTCCGGCCCATGGTGATGTCCCGATCGTCATAGTCGATTCGATATGGCACCTTTTTCAAGACCTGCTTACAGGGGCCATCGAATTTTTCAGACACTGGAACAAGGCGTAACTGAATAGGGGCCAACCAAAAGGGAAATGAGGGCTTTTGTCCTTTCGTCATGGCCATAGCCTGGGTCTCCAGTATAGCGTAGAGGACCCTCTCTATTGAACCGGAGATAGAGGCATGTAATAGAAGGGGATACTGTTTTTCCCCATTTTTGTCTACATAGGTTATATCAAATCTTTCGGTATTTTCCACATCTATCTGGACTGTTGACAGGCAGGCCGCTTTGTCCAGAGCATCAATGAAATTGAATTCAAGCTTTGCAACAAAGTAAAAAAACCGTTCGTCCCACAATTCCATCAGGGCCGGGCGGCCACAACAGGAGGTGAGCTCTTCAACAAAGGACCTATTCTGATCAGCAAAATCTCGCACAAACCGTATGGCTACCTCAAAATCGAGCCCAAAGCCTTCCATACACTGAATGGCCAATTCGGTCTGGCGCAGGAATTCCTCCTTGGCCTGTTTCACGTCTTTTACCAGCGTATGAAGGTCCGGCATGGTAAAGGCCCGCAGACGTTTTAGTCCAGCCAGCTCCCCGGACTGCTCCCGCCTGAAAGCGTAATGGGTTAGCTCGTAGAGTTTAGATGGCAGGTGGTGGTAGGAAATCTGCATATCATGTTGAATCAGGTACTGCCCAAAACAGGCTGCAAAACGGAGGAAATATTCTTTCTGGCCTGAGAGGAGCACATACTGGCGGGCCGGAAACCGCTGGAGGTAGAGGCTGAGCTTGGGATGCTGATAATCGTACATGATAGGGGTCTCCACCTGCATCCCGCCATGATCAGTGACCAGCCCGCTGACATAGGCCTCAGCCAGGCGCTTCATCAACTGGCCCTTTGGGTACCACCGAAAATTACCGGGATCTGCTCCTGGCTCGTAATCAACCAGCTCCATACGCCGCATCAACTCAATATGCGGGGGGGCTTGATCAGACACACGGGTTCCTGACTTCTCATACCTGTATAACCGTTCCAGGTTAGGCTGTGCAGCAAATGAAAAATCTTCCGCCGATACCTGTTTCCCGTCAGGTGTCATGATAATCCATTCGGACTTCAGGGTCTTTTCTGCCCTGATGGCCTCAGACTCTTCGGCCTCAGCGGATCCTTTCGCAGGTCTGCCCGGCGTGATCGTTTTGGCCAACTCTGACAGGGGGTGTCCTTTGCAACCAATCTCAAATGCCTTGTAGTAACCAAAGGGCGCCCTCAAGATCTTGAAATGGTCGTGGCTTTGAAGCTGCTGGCAAATCTCATCAAATAGCCGCACTGCCACACGGGGGGAAGAAAGCGTGCTTGACAGATGGGCATACGGATAAATGACCAGATGGCGTGTGCCGAGTTGATCTGCAAGTGATAGAACCTCTTCGATCACCTGGTTGACTACTGAATCAACATCAGCCTCATCACCCTTTTCGGCTGCCATAAAGACCACCAGGCATTCAGCAATCTCACCCTCACGGCTCGCCTTTTCCAGCTCGCTCGGCATAGACACCGAGGTTTCGCCTGTGACACGAAACGAAAATCTGTCTGCATGGATCAAAAGAATGCGCATGTTGAGAATCCCATGAAAGAACAAAAGGCATCTGAAGTATCATCTATCCAGATGCCTTCTACCTTATCATGTTTTAGATCATGATCAAAACTGACGTTGCCCAGTCTCCCGTGTCCTCTTCAATGGATCTAGGTTGAGCGGTTCAACGTTCACGGTTCCCGGTTGAAGAGCCTTAAGTCTCTGATATCAAAAGGACGATGCCTCAAGTAGTAAGGTTCAGCGGTTCAACGTTCAGAGGTTAAAACCCTGAACCGTGAACTGTAAAAGTGTGGGATGTCAATATATTATAACCTTTGAACCCTGAACCGATCACTTTAGGATGGAATAGGCACGGCGAGATTTGAACTCGCGACTTCTACCGTGTCAGGGTAGCGCTCTCCCCCTGAGCTACGTGCCTGCATGTTTTTTTGCTATCAAGTATTGCCGGCAGTGTCAAGAGAAATAGAGGGTCTTCACGGCATCCTTCATTTTCGCCACAAAGTAGTTTACACTTTTTTTCACCACTCGAGGTTTGGGGTTTCAGTGTTCAGTGTTCAGGTGTCAGTGTTTCTTGTACCTGAAACCTGACACCTGACACCAAAAAGTACACCTGACACCTGACACCAAAAAGTACGAACAAAAGAATTTATCTCTTGGCGCCCGCATTCTTGAAAAGTGTAAACCGAGGAATGAAGGATGCCGTCTTCACCAAGACGAATTTGGTTGCCGGAACCACTGTTACGATTGTTCCTGGAGAATATTCAGGCCCCTGTAAATGTATTGAAATCCAGAAACCATGGTCATGCCGGCCGCAAACCAGAATAGCGGCCCTTGAATCTGAGCTATCCTCGGGGCCTGGTAGGCCACCAGAACTACAAGCACGCTGGCCAGTTGTGCCACGGTTGTGATCTTGCTAAGGATGGATGGCACCGGTTGAAACTCGCGACCCGTCATAACAAAAAGAGCAATCCCAAACAGGATCAGAACATCCCGTGTGATAACAATGACTGACAGCCAGCTCGGAATAAGTTCCTGAATCGCCAAGGTCACAAATGCCGTTGTCAACAATAGCTTGTCGGCAGCCGGGTCCAGGTAGGCCCCCAATGTGGTCTTCTGATGAAAGAGACGGGCTATGAGCCCGTCCATGCCATCGCTTACCGCAGCGATTGCAAAGACCAACAAGGCAAGACCGAAGAGGTGTTTCATCAAACAAATGGCAAAAAGCGGGGTTAACAGAATCCGGAGAAGTGTCAGTGTGTTGGGAACGTTTACGGGAATTGAACGCCTTACGATCATCGCATCTGATCGCGCATCTGGTTCCATCGTACCCAGTCATCGGCATCCACCTCGGGATCAAAACGAAAGGGTTTTGAGACCGAACCATCCGGCAGGATAGTGATCTGGTGCATAGCCCGTACGATATAAGTCCACTCCTGCATAGTAACAGGACGGGGACCCTGAACCGGGTGAGGGCCTTCTACCCTACTTGGTTCGGAAACCCTCTGGGGCCTGTCCACCTTTTGGGGGGGGCTGCTCACACTGACCTCTCCCCAATAGACCTTGACGACAACAGATGTGTCCGGATTTACGTTCATTCGGTAGGTGGTTCCCCGAACACCTGCAATGGCATTCTCGGCTGAAACCTGAAACTTTCCTCGGCCCCCTACCAGCCCTGCGACCTTTGCCCATGTCTTACCCAGTGCCAGGTGTACCTGAATATGCCGCTGCCTGGTTTGTTCATCGTAACCTGCTGAAATCAACTCAAAGGTTGTCTTTTCGTCAAACCGTAGAAAGCTTCCGTCAGGCATACCCAATTCGATTCTGGTCTTATTTCCAGTAGTCACGCGATCCCCATGGCGGAGCACATCCCCTTCGCTCAAAGGTTGTCTTAGCTCTGGTTTTTTGCGAAAGAGATCTGCGTTGCCTTCAAGCAGGGTCACCTTGGCCTGCCCGTCTTCCACCTCAACGACTTCAGGTTCATCAGTAAAGCCTCTTGAGGCCACAGAGAAAAGAATCAGTGTGACCAGAGCAAAAAGAATTGCTGCAGATTTATGTTTCATTTGGGTCCCTCCGTGGGAGCGGCATTCTTGCCGCGACCATCGCCTCATTGGTCATTGGCCATCCGTCTATATGAGAGTGCCTAAAGTGAACTAAAGTGAACTAAAGTGCCTAAAGTTAAAAGAATAAAACCAATTGCAAAAGAAGTCTTTTCAAGTCCTCCACTTTAGCTCACTTTAGGCATTTTAGGCACTTTAGCTCACTTTCAATGGATCAATCGTCAATTGCCATGGGTATCAGCTCAAGCTTTACCCCTTTTTCGGAAATCTCAAAAATGTTTACTGCAAGGTTTTCAAAGCGCTGCAACATCAACTCATCTGCCAGAATCTTGGCATTTCCCATAACATCAACATCCATCATCGCCTCACCAGCCCTGATGCTGCGCAAATATACGTTCCTGACACCACGAACATCGTTCCTAAGATGCGTTCTGAACCTGACAAAATCGGCATACTCTCCAATACCCTTTACGATCAATTCCACCAGAACAGGCTGCCTCGCTTCCTTGCGCCACCTGGTCGCGATTTGCCTCACGAGGTCCCGAGCCACCACTGAAGCGGAAAGGATGAGGGCTTCCGTGCCTCCAACTTTGTCATCCGAATGAACGGCTGCCCTGGTTCCTTGGGACGAAGCAATGGCCATCCCGCTGTCTGTCCTGATAGCACGTGCAGACACTCCAGCCTGAATGGACCTCATGTTTTTATCCAAGACGTTCCCACTATAGCGGGCCACAGCCTTGCCAACTATAACGAGATCAGCACCAAACTCCTTCCCCAGTTCTACTGCGGTATCATCGCTCAACTCAGGACCTATAGATTCTGGTCCGAGCTGAATGTCCCGGTTTAGCGCTGCCCGGTCCACAATGACAAAACCTTTTTCATGCATGTACTCTGAAAGCGCTTTTTCGGTGACGGACGGATGAGTACCAGGGGGGCTTTGTCCCCACCAGTACCGAGGTGAAGGCTCGCCAATATTCTGCTCGGACAAAAAGAACATGATCGTCGGCATCCCCTTACGAGTTAGAAGGATACCGATACTTTGAAGTTTATCTTGAATAGAACTCATAGATACGGTGGCTTGCACCACCACACGATAATATGGGCCAGACTTTGACTCAGTCAGGACCCTGTAGTCATGAATGAACGCCTCGGTCTGATCATAGACCCGATCACTCAAGAGCTGGAAGTCTTGCACTACCGATACTGGGGAAATCAGAAGGCCGACCGCCCGTTCAACCACGCCCTGCAAGGCGTCTTCTATTGCCTTGTCTCTAGCCCCGGCCACATTATCACGATAAATCGTGCCCCTCCCAATGAGGTCTATGGTCCTGGTTTCACTCGCCTCTTGCCCAGATTCCAACCCACCGGCAGTCCCAGAGGATCCCCCTCCTGGGCCAGAGGCCACTCCCGCCGGGGCAGAGCCCCTCTGGGTCGGTAGCTGGCTCGGAGAAATGGCGCCACCTGGGAGGATAGGCTCTCCAGGCGGGGGGGTCTCCTGAGCCCATGCCGAGTTGTCGAATCCGCTGGCACACCCGAGGAGAAGTAAGACCAAAACAAGATATTTTCTAAACCCTGTCATCCGTTATTCAATGGCGCATAGCGCATAGAGAGTTCTACCTTGGTTGCAGCCGAAGGTCGCACTGTGCCCTATGCGCTTTGCGATCAGCAATTTACGGGTTGATCACAGACTGTAGCCTGCGTATTATTAGCAAGGCATCTGCCCCTGAAACCGACCCCATCGGATCGAACTCGCCGGTGGTCATATCCCTGGTCTCCATAATGCCTCGTGTCGTGCAGACCATGACAGCATTATAGTACGGAAGGTCACTCCTTAAATCCGGAAAAGGGGACGACCCGCCGATAAACTTGGTGGCGAGTTCCTCATCCCCTGTTGCCTTGATCAGGATGTCTTCGATCATTATGGCATACTCGGCCCGTCCAATCTTTTGGTCAGGCTTGAAGGTGTGATCCGGATATGGCTCTATGCCTTTGATGCCGTGCTCCATTACAGCCTCGATATCCGTCCTCAGCACGTGGTCTCCAATATCGACTGCTGCCTGCGTCTTGACCAATTGTTCGGTCACAAACTCCTTCTCCGGACTCTTGAACTTTGTGTCAAATTCTTTCCTGGTTCTTTTTGCGAAGAGCTCATCTATCTTGAGTTCTTGGATAAAAAGGGCTGCAATGTCAGCACGGGTGATCTGATCCACGAGGGCGATCTTTTTGCCGATCATGGTGCCGGGTGCTGCTCTTTGTATCTTCTGGATCAGCTTCCATGCATCGTTTGCCTCAACTACGTAGGTCTTGTTGATGTCCAACACCTTCTTGAAAAGCTGGCTTGCCTTCTCGAAGTTCAAAGCCCCCTTGTAGGCCTCGCCCATATAGTAGTGAGCAGCAGAGGACTCAGGCTGAAGGTCGATAGCGTCTTCATAGGCCCCTTTGGCCTTCTTAAGCCATTTTTTGTGGGCAGACTTCTTACCTAACGAATATAATCGTATCAGACCTACATTGGCATCGACCTTTTCGCCCTTGGTCCTGGCCAGATCAAGGGCCTTTTCCATGTCTTCGAGCCCCTGTTTGAACTCACCCTTATATCCTAACACCAGGCCAGAGCCAACGTACGCCCCTGAAAACTCCGGGTCAAGTTCCTTAGCCAGATCAAATTCACGCATGGCACTATCGTATCTGCCCAACTTGAGGAGTTTCATACCGCTTTGCACGTGATGTTCAGGGGTGTCCATGAGACTTTCCGGAGCGCGCACCCTGGGAGCACATCCCTGAAAGAAAAAGATGGCGGTCAGCCAAACCCCTATCAGGGCTACGACTATCATTTTATGCTTTGTCTTCATAATAATACCTCCTGTGAGTCGTTATTCGATGGTGCATAGGGCATGGAGCATGGAGCATAGCGTTCTTGCCCTTTGCCCTTTGCGCTCTGCGCTCTGCGCTTTACGATCACCGATCAGTCCAAAACAATCATGACACGGCACTTCTTCAAAAACGAAAGATTCTCAGAAGCACTTCGAATCTTGCCTGCATCAGCATTGCTAATGACAACATTGGACCGACCCGGCCCTTCCGTCCTCAGACCTTTGACCGTAAAAGGCTCATTGGTTACTCGCGGATTAGATTGGGCTGCAGTCATGTCCCTCGCGTACCCGGCCATGCCCTGCTGAACGGCAAATTCTCGGCTCACATAGCCCGAGCCGTAAACTTCCTGCTCATTTTCATCAAAGATCTTGGGCGACATAGCAGGACGGGCGTTTAAGCCGGAAGCATCCACCACCAGCCCAGTAAAGATGGTCGGTGCGGGTGTTGGGGTCGTGGGCACCGGTGTCGGGGGCACTGGTGCATCCCCAACCATTGGAGGTGCAGGAAGTGCAGGGGAAATCGTTTTGATCTCTGGCACCTGTTTGATGTCCTTAGGGAGTATGAGCTGGGCAAACCCCCCACGGAGATCCATGGCCACGGTCACTTCCACTGTCCCGTCTGAAAGATATTCCTTCTTGACGGTCTGGGCCCCTTTGACCATGCCTTCCACCTGCGACCGGATCACGTCACTCTCAACCATGGAGTCTCTCACCACGGTGGTCGAGTCGACCCTCACACCCCTGGTTACCTCAAGCAGATTGCGGTAAGCATCTAGCTGAGCTGCCCTGAGGGCCATAGGGCGGGCCTGGGGCTTCCCATAATACTTTTCAGGCGGCGTTCCAATGCCTGTGGCCGTAATTATCCCCTCGGACCAGTTGATACTCCCATGGGTGCCAACCGTTTCCACAAGCTGGTGCCATTCAGCCGTAAAGCCTTCTGTTGCCGGAAATGCAAGCATGAGCGCAACAGCAACAACAACCAGTGTTCTTGTTTTCATAATACCCTCCTTTTCGTTGTTTGTTGATAAAGTGCCTAAAGTGCCTAAAGTGAACTAAAGTGAACTAAAGTGCCTAAAGTTAAAGGAATAAAACCAATCTTTACAAAAAGTTTTTTCAAGTCCCGCCCGACTTCGCCTGGACTGGCTTGGCGATGCCAGTCTTTGGCACGCTGCCGAAGTCCTGGCGGGCGGGCCTCAACTTTACTTCACTTTAGCACTTTAGGCACTTTAGCTCACTTCCTCTTACGGTTCACGCCTTGTACTTCTTGAGATAGTGCACAGCAGCCTTGTTTTTGGGGTCAACCCCAAGGGTCTTTTTCCAGTACGAAATTGCCTCCTTTGGCTTGTTCCTCTTCATAGCCTCCCAGGCAAAATCATTGTAAGCC
This sequence comes from Deltaproteobacteria bacterium, assembly GCA_019307135.1. Lineage (GTDB taxonomy): Bacteria > Desulfobacterota > Desulfobacteria > Desulfobacterales. Next base: position 11,064 of record JAFDKF010000092.1, on the reverse strand, counting down.
TTGGCCAGATTGAAAATGGCGTCGCGGTCCCTGGGATTCATCTTTAGGGTCTTTTTCCATTCGGCGATGGCTGCATCCCGCTCTCCACGATTGTAGTACAGCCATCCGATCCCGTTGATGGCCTTTGTATGAGAGGGCTTCAGGGCCAATGTCCGCTGATACTCCAGGAGTGCATTGGCGGTCATGTCCAGGTTATGAAATGCCTGGGCCAGTCGGTAATGGGTGTCGGATTCGTCAGAGTCTGCATCTCTGGCCTTCTTCAAGTACTTTATCGCCTTGGCAGTATTGTGCCTGAAATTGTAGATTGCCCCCAAGAAATAATAGGCATCGGCATTGTTCGGATCGATCTCAATAATTCTCCGGAATTTTTCAAAACCCTGGTTAAGGTTTCCTTGTTTCAGGTAAAGAATCCCAAGCCACAACAGGGCATAGGTGTTATGTCCATCGATCTGGGCTACCTTCTGAAACTCACGAAAAGCAGCGTCAAACCGCTCTTTTTTGGCATAAAGGATGCCGAGCTGGTTGTGTGCATACTCGTTTTGGGGCTCGATTCTGACGGCAGCCTGGAACTTGGCAATGGCCTTGTCAAGTTCCCCCTTGTAATGGTAGTCAGCTCCTTGAAAGATAAGGTCATCCACGTCCATTTAACAGTCCCCTTATCACAGCAGCGACGATCTCGTCTCTAATCGATGCCTTTTTCAGTGCGGCCTCTTCATCGTGATTCGAAATGAACCCGGTCTCAAGCAAGATCGATGGCATCTTTGCGCGTCGAAGGACAAAAAAATTGGCCGAATGAACCCCCCGGCTTTTGAAGGGTAGGGCTTGCTCAAAACGGTTCTGGAAGGTCCTGGCAAATTTGCCGCTCTCCTCCCAGTAGAGCCTTCGTTCAAAGTTGAAAAGGATTTCCTCAATATTTATGTAGCCAGGCCTTTTCTTGAAGGGTTCATCGTACTTGAGCACTGCGTTTTCAAAGGCTGCAACCCTGGCCGCCTCTTTACTGGAGGCCTTCTCCGAACAGTAGTAGGTCTCGCAGCCGTGTGCCTTTCGGTTCTCATTGGCATTGATGTGGATGCTGACAAAGAGATCAGCCTGGTATTGGTTGGCAATGACCGTCCGATCACTGAGAGGGATATAGTAGTCTCCGGTGCGCGTCAAGAAGCATTTGATCCTCCCCTTTTCGGAAATTTTTTGTTTTACACTTTGGGCAAGATCAAGGGTTACGTCCTTTTCTTTCAGTCCGGTGGGCCCTACTGCACCCGAATCAAACCCGCCGTGACCAGGGTCAATCACGACCCGTTTGACCTGGTAGGCCAGGCCACCCTCAGGGGTAAGTTGGCTGAGCATGGCCTCTTCTTCTGCCCTGGCCTTTTTTTCCAAGGGGGTAAGTGGACGTACTGGTTTCTTCAGCCTGCGTATCGGCTTCTGGGTAATGATCTCAATCATCATACGGGAATAGGTGTCGGCCGGATTGATCCGTACCGCCTCCCTGAAAGCCGCCACTGCTTCGGCTTTCTGGCCAAGACCGTGGTGTGCACGCCCAAGAAGGCCGTGAGCCCAATCACTTTTCGGGTCCAGGCGAACGGCTTCTTTCAGCACATCCCTGGCCTCGGCAAAGCGCTTGGCCGCAATCAGGTTCTGTCCCTCAAGGGCATACTCAAAGGCCGACTTTCCCCACGCCACGCCTCTGGCGCAAAGCCAATACCCTGAAGTGCCAAGGATTCCTTTGCCTATCCATCTTAAGAAATGTCGTCTATCCATTTTTCGCAAACGCCTTCTCTTCCGGTCCCTCAAGCCAGGGCTTGAAATTGATGTTCTCTCCCCAGATCAGGCTATCATCCGGAGGGGTTTTGCCCCACCAATTGTATCGGGCATCTATCAAGATCGTGGAAAAGGCCTGGATGCCTACGGCGTTCTTTACAATATTGTTGTGATTGATCTTCGGCCTTGACGTGCCCACACATTCAATCCCTCCAGTGCCCGTGTTTCCTGTAATCGTGTTATAAAAGATCTTGGGGGCAGCATCGTTACGACACTTAATGCCGCTTTGTGCGTTGTTGGCAATATAACAATACAATATTTCAGGCGACCCAAAGTGGACGTCAATTGCGGTAGTCGCATGTTTCATCACACAATACTTAAAGAAACTATTGACCTTGGTCCGGGCGGCAAAACGGACCGCATTCAAATAGTCTCCAGCCGAAGGTGAGGCACCCGATGATGTAAAAACAATAGGTTGCCCCTCCTTTCCCCGGGCCACGATGCCTCCGTCTTCTAGAATGATCGAGGTGTTTTGATCAAACATCAGCCTGACGCCTGACTCAACGTACACGGTGGCTCCGCCATCAACGATTATGTCCTTTTCAATCGTATACGGACTGTTGGAAAGGGTGAGAAAGGCATCATCCCTTATCTCACCGCCCAATGGCCCTGGAAGAATGGGCAGCCTGACGCTCTTGCCCAGGGAATAAGGGTCGTCCAGGATGCTGCTAATGTCAATACGTCCCTTGATTTTTGCAAGGATGTCAAGTCCGTTCTTGGTTCCCCACCAGTTGTTTCGGGCACAGAGAGGCTCACCAGACATGGTACCCACCATGTCGTAAGGTTCATTGTTATGGATGTTGTTTCCCCTGATCTCGGGATGGCTCTTAACAACACAGACTCCCCACCCTGAATTCTGAACTATGGTGTTATGGACGACCGTGGGTTCCGCTCCCTCAATAAATGTCCCCCCTTTGCTGTTTTCCCGGATCGTATTTCCCTCAATCGTGGGCCTCGCCCCTCCCAGTACTACCAGCCCGATTCCGCTATTCTTATGAATTGTGTTATTGAATATCCCGGGTTCTGAAAATGCGCCCATCACACTGATGCCGTCCATATTGTTGACGAACTCGCAATCCCTTATAACAGGCGAAGATGATCGACAGGCAATTCCTGTGTTTGCGTCACGGATTTTACAGCCCTGTACCAGATTCTCTTTGCCCTTTACATTGTAAAAAGATATCCCTTCCCAGGATTTGTGATCCTGGCCTGCAAAGACGATAAGGCGTGCTTCGTCGCCGCAAGCAAGCAAACGACCATCGACTCGAAGCCCGCTACCCGTGGATTGAATTATAGTGCCCGGCTCGATGGTTAAAGTGGCCTTATCTCTAATCGTCACAGGCCCTTCAAGCACATAGGGACTTGCTCCGGCATACCAGGTTGTATTCTCTGTCACCTCCCCCGAAAACGGTGTGGGTCCGGGCGCTACAGCCATGCCAATAACCGCATTGGTCTTTGCACTCTCGTTGCCAGCCCGATCCACTGCCGACACCTTGTAGTAATATCTCTGGAAGTTAGCCGCTTGCCGATCCTTATAGGTGTTGAATTCTGTGTTGTCCAGGACCTCAAATCCCGTGAGGGGTGTTTTGTTCCGATAGATACGGTAGCCGGCAAGATCCGCTTCGGAATTCTTGGCCCAGTCCAGGATCACAAAGCTGTCACGGCCCACCGTACTCGGCTCCTTGGGGGTTGTTGGCGGATTGGTATCGATATTCACTGTGCCCACTGGATCGATCCAGCTTGCAGTGTTCCCCGAATCATCGGTCAGATATGCAGTGACAATGGCCCTGGTCACATTGTCTCCGGGAACCACCCTGTACGTTCCCAGGTAGCCACCCGGCTCCACCTCGACCATGTCAATCCCCTTCTTGAAGCTCCCCACATCAAAGCTCGCCTGCATGTTGGGATCTCCCTTAATAACCACCTTGATTTCATCTCCAGCCTTTCTGGGAAGACCTTTCGTGTCCTGGGTGAGAAGGGTTATGACAGGAGGGCGGGTTGCCTCGGCTATAGTGGGCACCGGGATTGTTTTGACCATGTTCCGGAACAGGTCGTCGCAGGCCCTGAGGAGCTGGACGTCCTGGACATTCATGGCCGTGGTCACGATTGTAGCAACGATGCCTACCGGAGAAGTCGAGATTCCACCCTGGTGCTTCCGGGCCACATGTTGGCCGCTCCACAGGAAGTGTCCACTCTTGGTCTCAAACATCTTCGTCTCTGCCCCCACGGCCACCTGTGAATAGATCAGGGCATAAAACTTGTCGAAATTTGACACGTCACCAAGTATCACAGCGTCTGCGTTCAGGATTTCTCCGAGTCTCTGGGGCGGGGTGTTGGCGATGACTTTGGGATCGCTGAGTCCAGCCTTCCTCAAAAGGCGGTCCACACGATAAAGCTCTATATCTGTATATGGAAGAGCACTGAAATGGTTGTAAAATGCCCTGCGAACGGTCTCGACACCCTGTTTGCTCTTAGATTGATCCACAAAAGGAAGCACAGCTACGGTCCTGGGCATATGAGTCTTTAGATATGGATCAACCTTGAATGTCCCCTTGAAGAAGGTCATGATCTCGGGGGTAATCACAGTCTTTTTTGTAGCTACTGTAGCACACCCCAAGAATATGAGACTGCAAAGTAGAAAATGGGAGACGCAAAATGCAAGACTTCTCGTAGTAAAGCCTTTCATACAAATCTATATCTAATAGATCCGTTTCAAGCCATCAATGAAGCAGATCACTCAATCTGTGTGAGATTGGTTACACCTCTAAATATTTTTATATACCTGGAGTCACAGAATTTATCAATCATAAAATGTAGGCGTTCACAGGTTCCTGAACCAGTGAACCAGTGAACCAGTGAACGGTTACCATAAAATAGTATTATTGGCATCCTTCATTTTCGCCACAAAGTAGTTTACACCTATTGACCAGTGTTCAGATTTCAGTGTTCAGGTTTCAGGTCTTGCTTTTTCAGTTTCTGACACCTGACACCTGACACCTGGTGCCTGGTTTCAGTATTCAGGTTTCAGTGTTCAGGTTTCAGTGTTTCTTGTACCTGACACCTGACACCTGACACCAAAAAGTACACCTGACACCAAAAAGTACGAACAAAAGAATTTATCTCTTGGCGCCCGCATTCTTGAAAAGTGTAAACCGAGGAATGAAGGATGCCTATTATTTCAGATTAGGACAAAGCCCTCAAGTTCGATGTCTAAAAGCTGCTTCAGGCGCTATGCTCAACAGGGTCAGCCTCAGAACTGCGCTGGAGCAACCAGTCGAGCCGGTTGATGGCCTGGACATAAGCCTTGGCGCTGGCTTCGAGGATGTCTGTGCTGGACCCCCGCCCCATGGCACGAAGGCCCTCGCGAGACACCCGCACAGTCGCAATGCCCATGGCCTCCTTGGTCTCGGTCACAGCCTTGACCTGAAAATCCTCAAGTTTGTGATAAGTACTAGCTACCTTATCAATCGCCTTAAAGATAGCGTCGATTGGTCCATCCCCCTGAGCACTCGCCTCCAAAACGACGTCCTCCCGTCGAAATCTCACCCCGGCCTCGGGAATCTCTCCATAGCCCGTGGTCACTTTGTATGATTCAAAGACAAATAGCTTCCTGGGATCTATGTGGGCAAAGATCGCGTCCTGGACTATGACAGCCAGATCTTCATCGTAGACTCGCTTTTTCTTGTCAGCAACAGAGAGGAATTGATTGTAAACGGTTTCAAACTCTTGTTCCGGAAGATCATAGCCCATCTCCGCGATCTTCTCTCTGAGGGCATGCCTGCCCGATCTTGCCGTAAGGACCATGGCGTGCGCGCTGATGCCCACGTCCTCTGGGCGGATAACTTCATACGTGGAACGGTCTTTGAGGATGCCATCCTGGTGGATGCCAGAAGAATGGGAAAAGGCATTTGCGCCTACAATGGCTTTGTTGGCCTGAACTGGCATTCCCATCAACCGGCTGACCAGCCTACTAGTCCTCATAATTTCCTGGGTATTGACTTCAGTGAAATATCCGAAATAGTCCTTCCGCGTCTTGATAGCCATGACGAGCTCTTCCAAGGAAGCATTCCCCGCCCTTTCACCAAGGCCGTTCATGGTACACTCCACCTGTCTTGCTCCGTTTTCTATAGCCGCTAAGGTGTTAGCGGTGGCAAGGCCCAGGTCATTATGGCAATGAACACTGAGCACGATTTTGTCGATGTCTGAAACCTCTCGCTTGAGATAGGCGATGAGCTGGCCGAACTGCTCGGGAACTGCATAGCCAACCGTGTCCGGTATATTGACGACTGTAGCACCGGCAGCAATAACCTGTTCCACTACACTAGCCAGATATTCTGGATCAGTTCTGGAAGCGTCCTCAGGGGAGTATTCTATCTGAGGACACAGAGAGTTGGCATATTCTAAGGCCTTCAGTCCCCGCTCTAATTGCTTTTTTCGATCTGTACCAAACTTTTTCTGGATATGAATATCTGATGACGGTAAGAACACATGAATACGAGGTTTTTCAGCACCTTTTATTGCGTTCCAGGCTGTTTCAATATCTTCGCGAACAGCACGCGCCAATGCCACGATAGTAGGGCCATTAACCCTTTCGGCAATCGCCTTAACAGCCTCAAAATCACCCGGAGATGAGATCGGGAATCCGGCCTCAATCGCATCTACCCCCAAACGCGCCAGTTGCAGGGCGATCTCCATCTTTTCTCGTGGATTAAGGCATGCCCCTGGAACCTGTTCGCCATCCCTCAAAGTTGTGTCAAAAACAAAGATTTTTTCCATTGGTTCCTCCCCTTATAAAATCGTTTCGCCCTGCCCGCCACCCGCCTGCCATCGCCAGGTATATGGGGCAGGTTCAATGCCGGCATGCGTGGCAATGGCGGGCAGGTTGCCAGACACGCTAGCGTGTAAGCTGCATGCGTACAGGGCGTTGGCAGGCGGGGATTTTATACAAAAAAGGCCGCAGGTTTTGCTGCCTGCGGCCCATCATTGTCTGGATTGTGCGTCGATTACCGCAAGCAGACCCCTCCACGAAGAAGTCCAGGTAGAAGCAAAAGCTCAAGAGGTAACAAACGCATCACAGAACCACACATAGAAAATTTTCCTTGTAGATCATATACATTTAGTCATAATATTTGCCAGGTGTCAATATATTTATTCGCTTGAGACGAATTAAGTGTTGCTTTTTTGTGCTATGTTTGTCTATACTTATAAAATTTAAGGGCTTCGCTCCAATTGGAGTGATGGATTAATGGGCCTGGAGGAAAAAAATAATCCTTTCCACTTCTATCACCAATACTCCATCATCTTATGGTAAGGCAAAAGAGAATAGTGTCGGCAAAGTTCTATTATTTCGATTGGTTGTAGAAATTCCGAGACGTTGAATTATGCGATCGTACAGGCACGTACTTCAGATTGTTAAGATGTAAATTGTCACAAAATACGACACCTGGCAAACAAGAAGCAAAATAAGGAAAATGTCGTGATGTCCGACCGTGTCGAAAGAAGATGTGAACCCAGAACTAAAGCAGATCAGTATTACAGCGTGGAATTTTCAGTGCCTGGCGCCACCTACGCATATCAATTCAGAATATGGGATTTGTCATCTGAGGGCATATGTGTCGTGGTCAAAAACGACTCTGATTTGCTGAAACATCTAAAAGTCGGTGAGGTGTTAAACATGAAGTACTACTCCACCGATTCATCAAGTCAGACAGAATGTCTAAAAACACAGATCAAACATATCACCAAAGATGAACAAGGACGATTCAAAGGTCATACTCTAGTTGGCTTGTTAATCTTGGAAAAACAAACCCCTGATCAGCAAGAATCGCCAAGCCCGGACAAGCTCAAAGCTGAAAGCTGAAAGCTCAAAGCAAGAAATGGTAAAAAATTTTCTGTCAGAAAAAACACGAATTTCATTATTAACGGACTAAATATAGGGAAAACGTAAATAAGTAGGCCGTAGTTTTAGAGGAAGCAACTACATTTTCCGGACCACCACGTAATCGGCAAGCTGCTCCAGGAGGGTCCGAGCCTGTGACGCATCAAATATCTCAAGACATTTCTTTGCTTGTTCGATGTGCTCCTGGGCACGGTCTCTGGTGTATGCAATACCGCCGTACTTCTTGATCAGCCCCAGCACTGTCTCAAAGTCTGCGTCTTTAGCATCCACATCGCGTAATAGTTCACCATTCGGGGTAGGGGTGACTGCTACCATATCTCGAATGATGGTTTCAAGGCGTCTGCGGTCTTCCCTGGTAGCGCAATCCAGCGCATAGATGACAGGTAGCGTCAGCTTCCCTTCCCTCAGGTCTGTTCCCGTGGTCTTTCCTATCACCCTGGTATCCGCCGTATAATCGAGAAGATCATCAGCTATCTGAAAGGCAATCCCCAAGTGATATCCATAACCAGCCAATACCTGCACCTGTTCCACTGGCGCCTCTGCAAGCAAGGCCCCTACCTGACATGCTGCTTGAATCAGATAGGCCGTCTTGCGTGTGATCACCTCCGTATAGTCTTTTTCGTCTACAGCAATATCTCCCCGGTGCAACAGTTGGTGTATCTCTCCCTCGGACATTTGGGCTGTTGTATGGGCAAGGATATCTATGATTGGGACAGAGTTTGTTCGTGCTGCAATGGCAATGGAGCGGGCCAGCAGGAAGTCCCCAACCAAAACCGTGGCCGGGTTTCCCCAAATCGAATGGGCCACAGGGTTGCCGCGTCGCATATCGGCGCCGTCAACCAGGTCATCATGAAGCAGGGTGGCAGCATGAAGGTACTCAAACACAACTGACAGGGTCTTGTCATAGTTTCCCCTGTAGCCGCAAAGCCGTGCTGAAAGCACCATCAGAAGCGGGCGTATCCTTTTGCCACCGCTGAACATAATGTATTTGGCTACATGAGAGACCAGGGGAAGATAAGGTTTGAGGTTATCCGTAAGGGCAACCTCAATCTCAACCAGGTCTTGGCGAACCGATTCCAAGATCTGTTCCTTCAGATCTTTCATACGCAAGTACAGTTGTTCCTACTTTTTGGTGTCAGGTGTACTTTTTGGTGTCGTGTGTCAGGTGTCAGGTGTCAGGTGTCAGGTGTCAGGTACAAGAAACACTGACACCTGACACCTGACACCTGAACACTGGTCAATAGGTGTAAACTACTTTATGGCGAAAATGAAGGATGCCCAATTCTGTTACCCTCTTAGCTTCCTCAACTCGGCCGTTATGGCCGGAACCACCTTAAAGAGGTCTTCCACGATACCGTAATCAGCCTTTTTAAAGATAGGTGCCTCTGGATCCTTATTGATGGCTATAATATACTTAGACGATCCCATGCCGGCGAGGTGCTGAATGGCCCCGGAGATACCGCAAGCAATGTAAAGGTTCGGGGAGACGACCTTTCCGGTCTGGCCCACCTGATCAGAATGTGGGCGCCAGCCTTCATCTACCGCCGATCTTGATGCCCCTACCGCACCACCCAAATCGTCGGCCAGTTCCTCAATAACGCTAAAGTCAGGGCCCCCCATACCGCGTCCACCTGACACGATGACATCGGCCTCGGTCAGATCCACCCTGGAGGCAGTCTCCACCCGCTTTTCCACAACCCGTGTCTTGACGACACCTGTGTCTATTGGAAGCCTTTCCACATCCCCTGTCTTTGCCGCCTCCACAATCTCCGTAACATTAGGACGTAAGGCTGACATCTGCGGCACCCCTTCCAGGGCTACTTCCGCAAGAACCTTGCCCCCGTACATAGGTCTTGTGGCAACAAGTTTTTCTCCATCAAGTTTCAAGGTAATGCAATCCATGGCAAGGCCAACCCCCAGGCGCACTGCCAGCCGCGCAGACAGGTCTTTGCCCTGGCTTGAAGCCCCCAACAGCAAAATCCTGGGATCGTTATCCTTGACAATGTCGAAGAGCACCTTCGTGTAAGCCTCTGTGATGTAGTCAGCCAAGGCCGGATCATCACCCACAAGGATCTTGTCTGCCCCGTATTTCCCCAGTTCTCCGGCAATCCCGTCTACACCAGAACCGAGTACGACTGCAGTTACTGTTTCGCCAAGGGTGTCGGCCAGCCGCCTCCCTTCACTCACAGCCTCATAGGCAATCTTACGAAAACTTCCGTCAACCTGTTCTGCAAATACCAAAACACCCTGTGCCATATTAGTCTCTCCTGTTTTTGTCATTTGTGGCATCCTTCATTTTCGCCATAAAGTAGTTTACACCTATTGACCAGTGTTCAGGTTTCAGTGTTCAGGTTTCAGATCTCGCTTTTTCAGTTTCTGACACCTGATGCCTGATGCCTGGTTTCAGTGTTCAGGTTTGCGGCTTACGCCTTGAGAACAGTACAGATCTCGCGTGGGAGCGGCTTTTAGCCGCGATTTTTTCCCGAATCGCGGCTGGAAAGCCGCTCCCACGGATACTTACCAAACATTACTGCTTCTAGTTCAAATAACCTTCGCCTCTTCTCTGAGTAATCTTACAAGCTCAGCCGCCTTGGCCTCTACCGTTTCCCCCTCAATGATCTTCCCCGGTGACCTTTCCGGTGGAAAGGACAAATTCTTCACTCGACATTTTGCCGGGGCCTCCCCCACTTCGCTGGGATCTACCCCAAGATCGGCCAGTGTCTTCTTGACCAGGGGCTTCTTCTTCGCCTTCATGATGCCTGGAAGCGAGGCATATCGGGGTTCATTGATTCCTCTCTGGGTGGTAAAAAGGGCGGGCAGGTCAGTCTCGACAACCACAGTCCCTCCCTCAATGGTGCGCTCACACCTGATCTTGCCGCCAGTAATCTCTTCCTTAATAACCATGGAAACCTGCGCAACCCCAAGTTGTTCCGCAACAGCAGCCGGAACCTGATAGCCGTCGTCATCCACGGCCCGTTGACCTGCTATGACAAGATCGTAGCCAGTCTCTCTTAGGGCGGCAGTCAGCACCCTGGCCGTGCCCAGGGCGTCGCTCCCCTGGGTAGCCGGATCGTCGATCAACACCCCTTCGTCCGCACCCATGGCCAACGCAGTGCGGATAGACTCGACAGCTCGCTCAGGTCCCATGGAAAGAATCGTCACCTTGCCTCCGTGCTTCTCTTTGATTCGAAGCGCTTCTTCAACAGCAAACTCGTCGTATGGGTTGATGACCCATTTGACATCTTCTGTCCTGATAGAGGCTTTGTCATCGGCAATCCGGATCAAAGTTTCCGTATCAGGCACCTGCTTGAGTAAGACAACAGTATCCACCTTACTACTCCTTTCTG
>JAFDKF010000091.1 GCA_019307135.1 Deltaproteobacteria bacterium | reverse complement strand
GAGCCAGTTTGCTGGATGCCCGCTTTCGCGGGCATGACGGGGGATTTATTACATTCGTCATTCCCGCGAAGGCGGGAATCCAGGTGTATTACCCGAAGTTATTGAGAAGATACCTGCAGCAGAAAACATAACCTCAAGGCCGTTTCGATGAAAGGGTATTGAACAAGAAGATATTCGGGATTAGCAAAATCTTATAAGATCCAACGAACGTCTTAACCTGTCGAGAAAAAATTCTCGAACTCCTTCATAAAAACCGAGTCCTTTATGAAACCGTTCTCCTTGATACTGAATAGTCAAACATTCCACGCTAAATCCGATTTCTTCCAGACGGTTTTTGTAGCTGTCCTGTTCCCCCAAAAGGTCCTGCTCTACATGAAGTCCGGCAACATACATGAACGGTATGAGTCGGGCTCTCAATTTGTTTTCGCCTAGCTTTCTAAAAATACCTTCCCTATCAGGGATTCCTTCGACTGAACAAAAAGAAACGTTGCTAAATCTCCGGGACAGAAGGTGGTCAAGTCCTAAGTAAACAATATTTGCTGAGTCGTCACACAGCGGTGTACCGTGTGCAACGAGCAGGTTGATTCCCTCTTCAGGAGAAATAAAGTCCTTTGAAACGATATCCAGTACCTCTTCAACAAAATGCCACCGATGCAACAGCGTTTCCCCCATCAGTACCCTGAGACCTGGAAACGACTGGCACGAATCTGCAAGAATCTCATATTCCGTTCCGGGGAAAATCAGAAGCGGCTGAACAACAACCCTGGTAAAGCCTCGTTGTTCAAGGGATGTCAGGGTTTGCAAGATTCCCGGATGTCCTGTTTTTTCCCGGATGATTTCGGATGTATACGCCCATGAAACATCGTAATCTTTGAACTCACCGCGCACTAAATTGTCGAATAGCTGGTAAACAGCCTTGCCTCTTTCCGTCGTACCGAAGGCAGTAAGAACAATGGCCGGAAGCTCCTTAAGCTTCGTTCGGCGTCTGTACTTTTTGATGTGCATAACCATCTCCTGTCCTATTTCAAAGAAAACCTGACGGGGACCATGACCCACTGTTTTATCTTTCTTCCATTTCTTGTGCCGGGGACAAAGGTCCAGCCTTTGACCGATTTTAAGGCAGCGGTGTCCAACACCTCAAAGCCTGATGACGCCTCTATTTCTATTTTTCCCACCCTGCCGTTTTCCAGCACTTCGACCCGAAGGAGTGTCCGACCTTCATAGCCGCCTCTTCTTGCAACTCTGGGATAGTGAGGCGGCGGGCTTTCTTTGTATTTCGGTCTCGCATCTATCATAATGTCTTTTCCTGATCGGCTCCCCTGAGGTGTTCCAATCTTTTTCCACCCACCTTTAGGAATATGCCCACTTATCGAGACAGTTTTAACAGCACTCCCCCTGTCAGCCTCTTCGAGGCAGGGCTTTAGAGTACTGCCACCAGGACTCTCCTCAACAAATTCAAGCCTATTCCTGTGGGTAGGCTCAAGCTCAACCCTTTTTACCTCTTCATGTCTGATTTTTCTATCGGCCCTGTCTTTTACTAAGGGCTTCGCCATAAGGCGTTTCTTGTGCGTAACTTTCTTCTTCGGAATAAGGGTTTGCTTAGGAGACACCTTGCTCTTTACCGGGGCATGAGGCTTTACAGCGGCCTCAGCAGGAGCCTCCATAGGAGGCGCAGATGCAACGGTCTCCTGGGAATGAATGATAGATATGGAGATCGGTCTATAGATGCTATGCGCCTCTGTAATGTTTCCCCTGGAGAGGGGAGCAATCAGAACAGAGGCATGTATCGCAACAGCAACTGTGCCTGAGAGAAAAATATCCCTTTTCATTAGTCTTCTATTGTCTGTGGCGTTGCTTCCATGGAAATCCTTTGAAAACCGGCCAGCCTCACCTTATCAAGGACATCTACAAAGACCCTGTAACGGGAATCCCTGTCCCCTGAAATAATCGCAATCTTCTGTGGATAGGCAGCTCGTTTTCTTTTAAGGCAACCAAGGAGCATATCCCTGGCAATCAACACTTTATCTACAAAAATATTCCCTTTTTCATCAATGGTGATGTGCAGGGGCTTCCCCTTTTCCTTTTCAACGGTTTGAGCATTCGGCAGCACCACCGGAATCCCCCTGTAAACCACCATTGAAAGCATAGAATATATAAAGAAGACAAGGAGTAAAAATACGATGTCTATGAGCGGAATCAGTTCGATGCGGGCGCTTTTTTTTTCTAATTTCAACTTCATCTCAAAATTTATTCCCGAGGAGCTAAAATGGCTATCCCTTAGCATAGACCGATGCTTGATACTGGATGCTTGATACTGGAGAACCTATTGGCATTTTTTTGCAAATCCAGCATCCAGTATCCAGTATCTGTTGCTCAAGAAGCCTTCTGTGAAGAACGAACTATGACCTATGAAACAATAAGATATTGCCTTACGCCTCTTTTCTTCCGCCATGGACAATCTCCAGGGATGTGGCATACTTTTCAATACGAACAGCCGCTTTTTCCACCTTTGACATGAAATAGTTGTAAGGAAACAGGGTAAAGATGGCTATGAGCAGGCCCGCAGCAGTGGTAAGCAGGGCCTGGGCGATCCCTGAGGTAACTGCCTGCGGATCCTGGATACCTGCCTTTCCGAGCATATCAAAGGAATGTATGATCCCGAGAACTGTGCCCAGTATGCCCAACAGAGGCGCGGCCGTAATCATGGTGTCGAGCACAGGAAGATATCTTTTCATCCTCTTGATCTCGTCCAATGCGGCCATCTCCATGGCCTTGGAAAGCGAGTACTCTTTGTGAACCAGGCCGCACACGAGCACCCTGACCACATAATCGACAGCGTCTTGCGTGCTCGTTCCAATCTCCTCATATTTTCTCAAGCGAGCCAGTTCAAGCACCTGATCAACGAGGCCACTATCTCTGTTTTTCGCTTCCCGTATCCAGAAAAGACCCCTTTCCAGGATGACCGTCAGCGAGATCACAGAGCATGCAAAAAGAGGATACATAATGACTCCCCCTTTTTGGAATAGGTCAAAGATCATAAGTCAAACTCCTGTTGCCCTTGGTACCATTGTATTTTTTTGCACCAAGAATAGCCAGCCCCATGATGAAAATAACAAATAAGGACGCAAACCACTGTACCCCAGAGGACGGCAGATCTGTGGTGTCATCCTTCGCCTTAACCTCCTCCATCTTATACCCTTCAACCATTTTTGATTCGGTCCCCTGTTTTGAAACCTCTTCCTTGTGTTCTGCATTGGCCCTGGAGGCTTTTTGGTCTGGCGGCTGTGTTTTTTTTGTGAAACCTTCATTTAACTTCTTCTGCAAATCTTTCCGGGCCTTGATCTGGTCGGCCAGGGCCTTGCCCATGGCCTGTTCGATGGCCAGCTTGAACCTTTCCACCATTTCAGGTGACATGACACCAGGCAGGGAAATGATATTGACCACCATCTGGTTGAGCACCGGATTGTTGCAGGTGTGATCACAGCATGCCACGCCCTTATCAATGACATTAAGGACGTATTCTACTCCAAGCTTTTTCTTGATTTTTTCATCGGCCTTCCAGTAGCCTTTTCGGATCGATTCCAGCATCCGGGCAGCAATGGACTGATAGGCCCAGGGGTTTGCCCTGTTAAAGAAATCCTTCATTTCCAGACCGTATTTGTCTTCCACATACACATCATAGGTCTGCTCCCATTTGGTTCTGTCAATGGCGTAGGGCACGGTCACCTGCCAGCCCCACATGTACTCCACAAATTTTGACATCTCCCGGGCGCCGGCATATTTTTCTTTCTTCATCCCCTCAATCCATTTGGGATTAAGATAACGGGTTCGAAGCTCACGGCCAATGGTCCTGGCTATATTTTCCACCTCTACACGATCCGGAATCCTCTGCATGGTAATCAGGGTATCGGGAGTCTCCCCGCTCTCCTTTTTGACGGCCAGGGAAAGCCCTCCCAGATACTGAAACACGTCGTCATTATCCATGGTTCCATAAATGTTGGAGGATATGGAATGAACGGCCACGTCCACTACTTTAAGGTTTTCCTTGAATATCTCTTTTGCCTCTTCTCCCCATTTCCCCTGACCAAAGGCATAACCGACCCTGTTTTCGTACACCTTGACGATCTCGTCATCTGATTCCCAAAGACCTGATGCGCCTGTCATCTCACAGACCCCGGTTCCATATGATCCGGGTTTTTCGGTAAATATCCTGACCCTGGAAAGGATGCCTGCCCTTTCTTCACCCATGCCAGATTCTATCAGACGTGTCTTCATCTGTGCGTTATGTCTGCTGATCAGATTTTCTATATCTGTCTGGAGGGCTGCCTTCTGGACCGCTCTGTCGAGAAAAAGCAGCATATTCGGGAAAAGGTCCCGGTATAGCCCCGATGGGTTTATCAGAATATCGATCCTGGGACGATTCAGCTTTCTACCCGGGATCACCTCGGTTCCGGTGACCCGACCGGTCTTATCCCGGGTGGGCTTCAAACCCATGAGGTAGAGAATCGTGCTTTCGTTGATCCCCTCGTTTCGGATTGTCTCTGTGGCCCAAAGAACAATAGCTACCTTTTCAGGATATCGCTTCTTTTCCTTAAGGCTCTTTTTGATGATCTGCTCGGCTGCTTTTTTGCCGAGGTCCCAGGCGGCAGGAGAGGGAATCTTGTCCGGGTTGAAGCCAAAGAAGTTCTTTCCGGTGGGGATGGCGGCAACGTTTCTTATCGGGTCATTCCCTTCCCCTGATGGTATGTAGCCCCCCTCAAGGGCTTTGATTAGATGGCCGATCTCCCTTGGTCCGGAATCGACAAGGCCTTTTTTGACCTCTTCTTCCCTGGCCTGGCTGTTGCGCTTGGAAATGGCCTTGACAGTATCCCGCAAGGCTTCCCCTTCAGGCGATATGCCGAACGTATGCAAACCATAGGGCATGAAGTTTTCCCTGATTTCAAGAAGGTAATGTTCGATCTCTTCGAGAGTTTCCCCCGATCGGAGTCGAGGACAAGCTTCGTTAAACTCGGTGATGCCAAGATCATTGAGAAGCCCCATCTTTGTGACCATATCTCCTATTTTTTCAAGCTTACCCCCCGCTGTCTGGCTTCCGAGAGAAACAGCCCTGTTATAGCTGCTTATCATGTCGTATAATTGGCTGTATTCATGATAGAGCCCCGCTTCCTTGACCGCTGGGACGAGGTGGTCAATGATGACCCCCCTGCCTCTGCGCTTGGCCTGGATGCCTTCTCCAACATCATCCACGATGTAAGGATAGATGTTAGGAATGTCGGTGATCAGCACTTCCGGCGGGCAGGAATGCGAAAGTCCTGCCTGTTTCCCGGGGAGCCATTCATGGGTGGCATGGGTCCCCAGGTGAATCATGGCATTGGCATCGAATGCGTGTTTGAGCCACAAATAGGCGGCAATGTACTGGTGATGGGGATAAAGGGTCGGATCATGATAGAGCTTCATGGGATCGTCTCCCCAGCCGCGGGCCGGTTCCGGCATGATAAGGACATTTCCAAGGATAATTGCGGGGATGATGAATTCGCCGTTTTTGATCATGATGGTTGAGTCTTCCACTTTTCCCCATTGTTTAATGACATTTTTCCTGAACTCTTCGGGGAGCCTGGCAAACCACTTCTGATACATCTTTACTGGGAGCCGAATAACCTTTTTTCCTCCAAGCATCTTATCCAGTTCCCCTGGGGCCCAACTGCCGATGTTCCTGCCGTACTTGAGGACCAGATCCTTAATAGCGTCTTCGCGCAGTTCTCTGTCGAAAGTCACCTGATACCCCTCTTTCTTCATGCGCTGAATGATAAGCTCCAGACTCTTGAAGACATTAAGATAGCTGGCTCCGACATTTTGCTTTCCCTGGCCGTGATTGTAGTAAAGTATGGCCACTCTCTTGTTCTTATTCTCTTTTTTCTTCAATTGAACCCACATCTTCAGTCTGGGGATAACCAATTCGATGTTTTCTTTGATAGGTTTGTGCACAAACAAGACCTTGCCGGTCTCTTCGTCTAAGAGTTTTACCTTGCCAGTGAGTGGAGAGGGTTCGATCAGGCCTGATATTTCCGGATTGGCAATGGTCCAGACCACGTCCATAGGGGGGATGCCGATCGGATCACTCCGCCATTCATCGATCGTATTGGAGTAAAGGTTAATCGCGTTGAAGATCGGGACGTTCAGCTTGAGGAGAGTAGACCGAATCTTCTCGTTTAAGGCTGAATAGAACTTGAGGGAAAAAGCTATAATCAGATCGACTCTTGCACGCTGATTTTTATCCATCAACAGCGAGGTCAAGACCTCTAAATCGCGGCCAAAGGCAGCAACCACATTGAACCCTTCATCCTCAAGCCTCTTGATAAGGTAATCGACCTTTTTCACCTGTCCTTCTATGAGGGAGGATGAAAAGAACAGAACACCTACCCATGAGGCATCTTCAGCATACTCTTTTCGGCCTCTGTACCAATGAAGGTATTCCTCAAAACCTGTGAAAACCGCATCCGCCTCGTTATGGTATATCCCCAGACGGGGCAGCTTCACAACCTCATTATAGGCAATGGAAGGGTCAAATTCGCGATGGGCCACTCGATAAATCAGGTTCTGAATATTCGGTACAGACAGGTGATTGAAATATTCCTGAATGTCTGGATCAAAAACAAAACCCTTCCTCTTAAGGCCCTCATCATCTCGTGAACCCCGTAGTGCATATATACGTTTTTTGCTGATATCCACATTTTCTATCAGATACTGGCTCAGTTCAATCATCATGACATCAACGATAATGGCTTCTGAAGCATCAATAAACTCTCTTGCCGAATTGTCTTTGGTAATATCGTGATAAGTAAGAAATCTGACTTTGACATTCTCAGGGATTCGAAGCTCTTTGATTGCCTTGTTGACAAGACAGGTGTCCGCATCGATCACGAGAAAAGATATCTGTTTTGCAAAAGTTGTCGATGGGAACAGAAAGAGTATGGCAATTGGTAAGAGAATATAGAATTTCTTAATGTAGTTCACTTGATCCTGTAATATATTCCATTGAGCAAGGCATTGATCGCGATATGCAAAACAGGCGGCACCTTTTCAGGTTTTATAAGATCCTTCAGGTTTGTAATCTTTTTTCCGGCGATTTCCTCGGCCACCTTCTGGCACAGGAGTTCATAGCCGCTCAAGTCGCCAATCAGTCCATTTTCATAGTCGTCACTTATAGCGAAAGATGATTCCACAAATGAGGCATAACGTGGTTGAAGAAGTATCTCTTCAAGCTGGCAGACAAGATCGCTCTTTTCAGCCCCGCATTCGCACTCATCCACAGAGACCAATCCAAACAGGCTGATCTTTCGATCCTTCAATCTCTGGAAGATATTGCGCTGGGTAACGATACCATTTTGCTTGTAAACTGCCTCTTGAACAGCCTCGTATACAGCCCTGGCAATCAGTTTTCCCATCTTTGTATGACCGCCGGCATTATCAATTGGTGTCCCCTCTCCCTCCACCACGACTATGTTATCAGTCCCGGTTCCGGTGGCCTGGTGAATTTGTGGAGTATAGCTGCTTCGGATATCAAGATCCTGCAATGCTGCGGTTTTTGCCTCGGTAGCACTTATGATGGCCCTGGTCATGGCACGTGGTGAGAGTTTCATGTTGGGCAAAATGATGATATTGATTGTTCCGGGTTCATAGAACCTCCCCCCATCTCTAGACATCCTGACCGAATTTGACTTCACACCGGCTGTTACCAGGGCGTAGACCTCCATCTCCCTGAACCTTTCCCGCTTAATGGCCAGATTGTCCATATCCGCGCCTGTATAAAGAAAACTGGCTGTGTCCTCTGATTTGTTAATTACCTGATATACCCGTTTTCTTATATTGCTCAGGCTGGACTTGTGGTTTATTCCCCAGCAGGGTGGGGAGGAGTAATGATTGCCCACAGATTTTATGCCGTTACGCTCTCCCTCAAGGGTAGAGACTAAAGACATGGGTCTCTTGAAATTAATAATCAGGGTCTTGTTTAAAAAATCATGGATGTGGCTGTAGGAAACGCGCGTATCTTTTATGTAATCAAGATCAAGATCAAGACTGCAGGATTTGAATACCTTTTCTTTGAGGACCTGGTCTGCTTTTATTGAAAACTCTTCCGTGTAAATTCTTGATGCGAGCCAGGAGACAAAATAGCCGGTATGGGTGGCCGCCCGGCAGGTGAGGTCACAGGGGAAGTAGAATATCTTGCCATTTTTTACTGCATCCACATCTTTCCAGCCCGGGCGATTGAAAAATATTTTGGCGGTTTCCCTGTCACCACCACAGCCATAGATAACTTGAGGGTTAAACGTTACCCATTCCTCTTTGGTAATGACGACAATATTTCCTTTTTTGCCGAGAACGGGCGGGATACCTCCTGCGGCCCTGATCATTTCATTCTGGAAGGAATCATCTCCGGGAGTCATGACCGGGTCGCGACCCATGAGTCGTAAAACTCTTTTCCTTTTTGAATCGGGAATTCTGTCAACTTTTTCGGAAATAATCCGAAGTTGTCTTTTTATCTCATCAACCAATATGGCAGCTTCTTTTTCTTTATTAAAAATTCTTCCCAGCAGAATGATATTTGTATAACTGTCAGATATGGAATCTGTTTCAAGGTTAATGAGTTTACATTTTCCATGGCCGAATTTCTTCATCACCTTTTTATGCAGGCCGGAAATAAAGATAATACCTGGATGCACTGCCTCAATAGCACTGATAGAAGGTGAGAAAAATCCGCCGACTATTTTTTTTGAACCTGGTTCACTGGGATAATTGTCATGATATGTGACGGCCTTGACAGCATTACCGGCACCGATCTTGAATATTATTTCAGTGATGGAAGGTACAAGTGATACAACTCTTTCCGGTCTTTTATCGATTGTAATACTTTTGCCACTGGAATCAGCAAATTCTACAGGATAGGAAAAGGCGGGGGGCGTTAACCAGAGGATGATAAATAAAATTATAAACAGTAATCTGAACGATTTGATTGTGAATATTTTTTTCATTTTAACTACCTTTTTTGTCAGCGCTAATATAGAATTAATTTTTTAAAAAATAAAAAATTGTTATTCCGGAACATAAACCATGGTTCCATCTTCAAGTCTGTAAGCAATTCCCAGGCGTTCTCCGCGGCCCTGCACCTTTTTCTTTGTGACCTTTATCGCCTCGATTTTTTTACCCTTTTTGGTAATTATCTCAAGTTCGGCATTTTTGCTTTTTTTCATAATGGTTATTTCCGATTTTTCACTGAAAAGATCTTGCAGATGGTAAACTGTAAACAGGGTGATAATAAGCCCCACGATAAAGACAAGTCCGATGTCAAAAAGATTGGCAACCCCTGTCATGGGGTCATCATCACTGAAAGCCTGAGCTCCAAACCCTTTATTGCGAATACTGCTTCTTTTTTTCTTAAAGTATTTCATGCACCAAAACTCCTTTTCACGACCACTCAATTACTGACGAATTCGTAAAAAGGCATTTAAACATCTGGATACCCGCTTTCGCGGGTATGACCAAAGGTATATCTATCTGATTTTAAATGCTTTATTGTCATTCCCGCGCAGGCGGGAATCCAGATAAATGGAAAAGTTCGACTTTTTACGAGTTCATTAACTACTCAACAAATTCCCCGGTTAAAAGCTCTGTCGCCAGTTCCATATTTTTTATATCTTCTTCCACCCATCTTCTTTTTACTGTATAGAAAAAAAATGAAATTATCCCCAGGGTAAGGCCAACTACCGTTGTCGTAAAGGCTATTACAAGGTCCGAAGAAAGCTTGGTCATGTCTCCCTGGCCAAGGGCTGCCAGACCGGTCCCCATGGGGATGAGTGTTCCGATGAGACCAAGGGCAGGGGCAATCCTGACAAGCATCCTCAGCCGATCCATCGATTTCCATATCTTTAATATGTTTTCCTGTATCAAGTTTTCGATTTCAATTTCGGATGTTTGATTACTTCCGGCAATCACTGTTTTAAGATTATTAATATAATTATTGACCCTGTGCGACAAGACACTGATGTCTTTTCCTTTTTTTATAATATCCAGAAGATCTTCAGAAGCATAATTTTTTAGCCTGACTCTTTCGAGCCACTCGGCAAAAAAGCTGCCGGAATAAATCAGTATAAGCAGTGTCAGCACAACAAGGAGAAACAAAACAGGATAAAGAAGAGAAGAAGCGATAAGGTAAATAAATGTTTTTAAAAGTGCACCAATGTCCAATTTTAGGTCCTCCTTATTTTTCTTTTCATTAAATAAAAACCAAATAAAATAGAGCTTATAATAATTAATAGGTATAAAATAAATTGATCGGCATTAATTAGATTTTGTTTACTTTTGTATGTTGCTAACCGGTATATTTTATCCAGATCTGAAAATTGCGGCATAATGATAACGGAAAGAATAAAATAGACTGCAATCATCAGCATGAGAGAGCCAATGATAGCCTCAGGCGTTGAGTCAGATAGAGCTTTCCAGAAACTCATTATGAGCATAGCAGCAATGTTAATGACAATAAATCCGGCATAAGCGCATAAAACAGCCAAATTGCCGGAATCAGGAAAAAAGGCGACAAGAAAACCTGCGGCAAAAAAAATGACCGTAATGCAAACAGGGCAGGGGATGACCATTAAAAGCCATGCATGGGTTATGCGTTTTTCGCTCTTTTGTCTTTTGACAAGAACAACTCCCCAGGTAAGAAGCAAACAAGCCATAAGCGTATGTATGAACATACCTGACTTTAAAAAAGTCTGGATAGCTTCAAAATGGTTAATTATATCTATTTTTTGTAAAATTAAAGATGAGAGCATAAAAATAAAAAGATAAATAGCACTGTAAATAAGGAAAAATAGCAGTTTCAACTTTAATTTTCTTTCCCGTGAAAGGAAATAGTGCAGGCCGACACCGCTCTTAAATGCAAATATACCAATGGTAAAGATTAAACCGAGCAATAGATTTTTAAGTTCCATATATATAACCTCTTAAAATTTTTCGTTCCTTTATACACGTCCTATCATCTACTTCCTTCGCCTGGTCCCAAAAACAAATAATCCGATGATAAAGATGATAAAAAGGCATGCAACCCACTGGACACCGGAAGATGATAGATCTGTGGTTTCATCTTTTGACTTGGGTGCGGCTCTTTTAGGACGACCTTGAGAAGCAATTTTTGGCATATGGTATCCGGATCCATTTAAGAAATTATCCTTATTTGATGGCTTTCAGATGACTGCGTTTGCGAGT
>JAFDKF010000245.1 GCA_019307135.1 Deltaproteobacteria bacterium | reverse complement strand
TTTTGTCTATAAAAAAGATCTCCTGCAATTTCCATAGGTTACGCCCCCGCCACAAAATCTTCTAATTTTGCGGCCTTGCCCCAGCAATTATTATGCCGAACGATATTGATTTTTAATGACTAAAAGTCGCAACATAACTAAACTGACAACATAATGACCCCCATGTTTTCCTATTTTCCGCATATCGGATATACCGGGAAAAATTGAGAAAAAAAGCTCGCTTTTCTGATCTCAATATTCGGCGTTGGCGGGCTACAACAAATTGTAAACTATACAAAAGTGCGAATGTCATGCGCGATTTCGTTCCATAATATTGCGCTTTTTCGCCCGCTAATCATTGTTCGGCAGAGGTATAAAACATGGATTGGATATCAGCATTTGTTGGATTTTCACTTGGCCTCGCAAGCACATTGCTGACAATTAGATTACAGCGCAGTTGGTCAAGGAAAGATGACGAAGTATACAACCTTAAAATCTTAGATGGTCTTGTCTTCGAGATTGACGAGGCGATCAAACGGTCAAAAAGCCTTATTAAGTTTTTTGATGAAAAAGAGCCTCTTTTATCTAACTCCCGTTTATATGTGGCACTATGGGAATCGGTCCTTCAACGCCTAGCTCGTACTCTCACAAACCCCGATATACTAAAACTATTACATCGAATCTACTATCGTTTTGACCTTATTAACTTCAATTTTGAAATGAATCGTCCCAAAGCTAGCGTAGATTTCGCACGAACACACATTGGTGAAGTTGAAAACAACCTCACAAAGCTCAAGGAAATCATTGTACAGAGGGAAAAGGAAAAGTAGGATTATTTATGCGTAAATTTCACTGGTTTTTATTTGGATTGTTATTTATTTCTCTGCTAACTTCCGGTTGTGCGATCAATCTACCATTCAACAACAGACCCGCTTACCCCACTGTTAGGGCTGCTAAGCACATTTCGTCTGGCTACAAGGGGCCAATCGCATTAAAGTGGATACCTCCGACATTTCCAGAGCGTATTGATATTCAAGGGGCCTCCGGGTTTTCCGGTGGCGGCTCCCAAACCAGAATACCGACTGGTGTTGGTCTTGCGAACCGAATACTCGAACTTCTGGATGTTTCGATTGGTGTAAACGATTCGTCTGAGAAAGTGCTAACAATTTCTGTAATTGAAGCGAAAACCGAATTTGAATTTTCTGCCAACTTATTTAACTTAGCCAATGCAATTGATGTTGGCAGCTGTGTCTTTGAAGCGGAATTTCTTTTTGGCAATGAAGAATGGAATGAGATATTTACGGCAGAAGGAAGAGATCCTATGATTGGAGGCACTAGTCAGACTGGTGTGTTGGAAAAGGTTTGGGATGACATAGCATTACAAGTAGTGCGAAGCGTGATTCAACATATAAGGTAAGCGCTATTAAGACAACCAATTGAAATTGAACCAGATATGGCCGAACATGGCGTTTCGCCAGACAACAAAAGCCTGGCGGCTTTTGTTGTCTGGTGAACTTTTCGTTCGGCATACGATAAGCTTGAAGGAACGAAAAGATGGGAACAGGAAACCGCAAGGTTCTCTACATCGACCTCAATCATTGGATAAATCTAGCGAAAGCAAGAAAGAAAGGAGATCTCGCTCTTGAACAGCGATTAGAAACACTTGTTGATAGCGGCAAAATAGTAATTCCTATTTCAGCGGTGCACATCTTGGAGGCCTGTTCAATTTTCAAGGACCAGCAACGACAGGATCTTGCCTCAATGTTACGAGGCCTCAGTAGAGGGTTCGTACTGAGGGATCTGGAGAGCGTCAGATACATAGAGATGCAAAGCCGGATAGGAAATCATTATGGCATTCGAATGCCTCAAGATATTCGACCCTTTGTTCTTGCGAAGGGCTATTTAAGGGCCTTGGGTGAGCCGGAGATTGATTTTTCGCCATGGAGTGAAGTCGATCCTATCAAGTCTGTCGAAGCTGAACGTGAATTTTGGGGAATCCTTGACGATGAACAGAGCCTTGATTTAATTTTGTCTGAATACGTACCTAAGCTTGCAAAAGAAAGTCCTGAAGCGAAATTAATCCGGTTCGGTCATAACAATACAAGGCTTGCTGCGAAGGGTAAAGATCTTAACGAAGCTGAAAAGGATTGCGTTCTAGAATTTGCTAAAGAGTTTGCCAAACTGGCCGCTAAGGTAGCGAATGATTTTAAGCTTTCCAACGAGTTACTCAATTCGAATCCTCCTAAACATTTTTGGTCCAAGGAATATATGGCTTCAGTGCCGACGGTGAACGTTTGGTCGAAACTTAGCCTTTATTTATCACGCTGTATTACGCGGGATATAACCATTAACGACCTCTATGACATGGGGCACTTTGCTGTAGCTTTACCGTACTGCGATATCGTAGTGGCCGACAGCGCGATGGCACATTTGTTAACTTTCCGGAAACTAAACGATAGTTACGGTACTGTTGTCTATTCATCTTTGGAAATGTGTATTGATAACCTATGAGAGTAGAGGCATTTGCCGAACAAACGCATGAACACGGATCTGAAAACGCTGGCACGTTTTCAGCCCGGTTATGCGCAGCGTTATGGAAAGGAATCGATGAGGAACAAATGCGAAAAAAGTGCTTTGTAATTATACCTTTCTCAAGAACTTCAATATTTCGATCGTCAAAATATTGGGATAGGTTCTTTGAACGGCTGCGGAACATATTTGATGAACTAGGCTATGATGCCTTTAGATCTGAAGATAGCCCTCATAGCCTCACGAAAGCGATTCTTCAGGATTTGGCTATGACAGATCTTGTTATAGCCATTCTTACAGATCGGAATCCTAATGTTTGGTATGAATTAGGGATACGGAATAGTAATAGACATGGTACAATAATGGCAATCCAAGAAGGGCAGAAGTTACCTTTTGATATCGATGATTATGGTGTTATATACTACAATATTCAGAACAAAAAAGGATTTGAAAGGTTAAAGATTAAAATCCAGAGCTATATTAGCAAACTAGAGCAGAACGTTAATGATAGCCCGGTTTCTGAGTTCTTGAATACAGACATTCAAAACACTGTAAACATCGCCTTGGGGAAACTAAGGGAAGCATCTCAGCTCATTATTACCTCATTTAATGCAAATAAAACGCCAAGTGAAATTCTTGATGAATTGCGCATGCTTCAGAGATCATGGAAGACAAATGTTAAAGGGCAAATAACAATTGTTGATCGTGCCAAGGTAAATCCGAGACCTTGGGATTGGGAGTAATCCCATGAAATTGGTTATTGCCACCCAGTGGGTGATTCCGAACTTTGTGTCGGGAAAGTCCCACCTGACTAAAGGTTAGCCACCAGGTCAGTAGTGAAGTCCACGGGTAAGCCCGGTAACGGGAGTCCGAAGCTGGATGGATCAAGGGTGCAGGCTCT
>JAFDKF010000313.1 GCA_019307135.1 Deltaproteobacteria bacterium | reverse complement strand
TATTAAAGAACAACTGTAAAAACACCCTTATTTAGGCCCTATATCGATCTTTTTAGGGGCAAAAAGAGCAATATGCAATGAAGAGGGGGACGTCGCTCAGAGAACCGGCTATGTGGAAGAAAAAAGACGACGGCAGTCCCCCTGGGACAGATTCAGAACAGTTGCGTCGGTTTCCGGTTCGTCGCGGACCATAGCCATCATTGGCTAAGGCGAATAAAAAATTGGTAAAAATTTTCAGATTTGTTATAAGGTTTAATATGTGAGGACTGCAATGAGTGCGGCTGTGTATGTCCCGATCATGCGATAACGTTCCCCCTGGAGAAAGTAACCTTCTAAGATTGATGATTGATGATTGACTATTGAAGATTTAAAAATATTTTTTTGGATCGTCAACCATCAACATAAAATCATCAATTAAGTATGGAGTTATAAATGATGAAAGTAAACAAGATAGATCATATATGCATTGCCGTTAAAGACCTGGAAGCGGCAAAAAAGATCTGGGAACCCATGTTAGGAAATTTCAATGTAGATAATACCCGTGATGCCGTTGATGAGTTGAAGGCCAAAGATTATCCTTTTATTCCGGCTGCGAACGGGGAAATTGCAAGACCTTTTCGTGACTGTGAATTCGCATTCATACACCCGAAAAAACTGAATGGAGTTTTGACCGAGTTGATAGATTATAAGTGGGAAGAATTTAAGAAATAATCAGTTGTAATTATACGTTATACAGTAAATTGGTAATGTTCAGAACTGTTCGCATGGGATGTGAATTAATCCTTCCCGGGCCAATGTTTGCCTTTTTGTCCATTATTAGACCTAAGGCTGCAGTCCCTTAATTTTTTTGCCCTTTATGTTAGGCCTTCCTCAATATTATCCACCTCAGTTTCAAGGTCTTTTACCTGTATTTGTGCGGTATCAACTTTCTCTGGCACGGCTTCCTCGTCTTTTTCAGGTGATTCATCCTTGAGCCGCATTGCTTCCATTATTAGAGCCATAAGCCCCGTCTTTATTCGATTTTCGATCTTTTTCTTGGGAAGGTCTTTGAATCTGATCACCACATTATCCCATGCGATTATTTTAAGAGCAGCGTCTTCGCCCTTGATATCTCCACAAATCGCGTCGCGAAGAATACCTTTGATAAAATAAAAAAAGCCCTGCTGGCCATTGCCTTTAAGTTGAATCTCCAAAAGGCAAGTCTTCTGTTCCATTTCGATAAGCTGAAGGAAACTCAGGTGGGTAGGCTGAAGCCTGCCCGCCGGACGGCAGGCGGGGCTGAAGACTGTTAGGAAAAACGGGAGAAAAACGGGAATACGGCTCATTTTGAAGCCATGTTTGTTGCGAGAATCTGCTCTTTCTCCACCAAAGTGCGTCAATTGTGCTTTTCGGACCCCTTCAGCCTTCGGTCTAAACAGCTTCAGCCTGACTACGTGAGTAGTCACAAAAATAATAGTGATAGAGGGTAAATCATACTGAGACTGTCTGAAAAAAGCTTACCATTACTGGGTTCGGGGCGGCTGGTTATGATGTGCAGCATATAGATCTAAAAGCCTGCGGATCATTTTTTGATACTGTGTATTATGCTTTTTTGCTTCATTTTTAAAAAAATCAACACTGTCTTTGCTGAGAGTGATCGTGATTTTTACATTCTCCTCTTTAAACAGTAAATCTTCCGGAGGAGGTAGAAAATCATCAACTATACGTAATTTTCCCAATGGTTCATCAGTGTATTTAATTTTGGCTTTCATATATTTTCCTCCCTTTTCGCCAGTATCCTGCACCGATAATGCGTATAACGCTGCCACGATATGTAAAACGAACTGTTATAATTCCATTTCCGACTTTGCCGAAACAGTAATATCGTTTTTCCTTTTGGCTGTGATTTAAATCCTCGGCAATAATACGGTCAGGATCGGTAAAGGCATATTGGGCAAATTCAAATGAAATTCCATGTTTTCCCTGATTTTGCTTGTCTTTTTTAGCATCCCATTCAAATCTTACCTTTTTCATAATTTAATAATATCAAAGGAGAGGGATAAAAGCAATATAAATATACATATAATAATATGGCATTTTAAACTGGTCAGTTAAGCACCGAACCATTAAGTGTTAAGAATTAAATTAATGATATTAGCTATTATTGGATTAATTCTTGATTAATATCTGAGTTAAATATAACATAATACAACTAAAAATACAAGGATTTCATAATCACAAAAA